>NZ_JBBOCA010000001.1:2432850-2736957 GCF_038002225.1 Paenibacillus sp. FSL R7-0204 | reverse complement strand
GAAGCAGCAAGCAGGCTGCTCAGCCCTTTGCAAATGAGCGGCTCATCATCAACAACCAGTATATTGAACACCGTATTCTCTCCTCTACTCTATAGTCTCTGACTTCGGAAGGATCACACTTACTATCGTGCCTCCGTGCTCTCGCGGTGCGTAGCTGATCCCGCAATCCCCGCCGAAATGCAGCTGCACACGCTGATGGATATTGCGGATACCGTAGCCGTTCACCGGATTCGGACTGTCGTCATTGAGAATCTGCTCGATAGCCTTATAATCGACCTGCTTATAGCCGTTATCCTCAATGGTAATCCGAATCCGGCCATCCTCCAGCATAGAGGTAATGATGATTTCACCATCCTCCTCCATATTCTTAACCCCGTGGATAATGGCATTCTCGATCAGGGGCTGCAGAGTGATCTTGGGAATCAGATTCATGGTGGTCCCGGGAGCGATATTCCAGACAACGGCGAACACATAATCATACCGGTGCTGCTGGAGCTTGATGTAGGCACTGGCATGTTCAAGCTCCTCTTCGAGCGTGATCAGCTCCCGGCCCCGGCTTAAGCTGATCTTCATCAGCTTGGATAATTCCTTGATCATTTCCGCGGATTCCACGTTGCCTTCGAGCGAGCTTTTCCAATAAATACTCTCCAGGGTGTTGTACAGCAGATGCGGGTTGATCTGCTGATAGAGCAGCTGCAGCTGCGATTCCTTCTGCTTCAGCTCCATCTGGTATTTGTACATAATCAGGCTGTTGAGCCTGCGGGCCATATCATACGTGGCGGTAATCAGCACACTGACCTCATCGTTGCTTCCTCTGCGGGGAGTCTCGGGCACACGGTTGCCCGGCTCATACTTGCGTACAAAAAAAGCCAGCTTCTGCAAAGGGGTCATCAGCGCACGCCAGAAGTAGGTAATGATGATCAGTCCGAACAGCGCGTAGGCCACTGTTATGTATTGAATGACTCGTTTCATTTCGTTTTGCTGCTGGAGCAGGGATTTGACGGGCACCTTGTAGACCAGCTTTTGCTCAAAGGCATGATTGTTGTTCACCACATAGATGAAGTCATCAGTGATAATATCCTCGGTTCCCTCCGGATCTCCCGCCTCCGAGCCGTCCGGCAGAACGATTACTTCTCCAGTTGAATTCGTGGTCGAGGCCAGTACACGGTTGCTCATATCCGTCAGATAGATTTCCCCGTCCGGCAGTGAGATGGACCTTAGCGATTCACCGATTTTCGATTCCATCTTGGTCACCACCAGCACGCCGAGCGTCCCTTCCCCCCGGTAGATATTATTGACGGCCCTGACATACGTAAGCGTCTTCAGTTCTTCGGCCTGCGGGCTCAGCTTCTCGGTGAACATCAGGGTCCCGCGGCCTTTCTGCTGCACCACCTGTTCGAACCAGTACGGACGTTCCTCCTTGGAGAAAAAATAAACCCCCGCCTTCTTCACCTGCGGAAAATTGGGGGCGAAAAAGTAATAGTTATCGGGATCATATACGTACAGCGAGTAGTAAATTCCGTCACCCCGCTCCGCTCCCTGCGAATAGCTGCCGAGCAGCTTCTCGATGGTCTCATAACGTTCCACCCGCTCCAGCACCGTATCATTCCCGCTCATATTGAGCTGCTGCAGAACCGGATTCTGGATGACGGTGGTCGTTATTTTGTTCACCGTATCGATGTCTCTGTTAATAATGGCGAAATTCTGCTTGTTCAGCTCCACATAGGCATTGGTCACATGGCGCTTCAGAATCTCCTCTGCCTTGTAGTTGCCGTAGCTGTTCAAAATCAGAATAGGCGTAATCATGATCAGAAACAGCAGAATCAACTGCTGCTTAACACTGAGCCTGACAATGGGTTTCACAAGCATGGATAACACCCTGGATTCACCTCCAGTTCCAATAATACAAGTGGTAACGGCGTTGAAGTCCTTTTAAAGGACGGTACCCTTTCAGCGAGAAATAGAAGGATAAGTTACCGTGTGAAACATATGAGTTCTTATATTTTAACAAACCTACAAGCGCTTACACAGGTTTATTTCAAAGTTCTTTATGTCCGTTTGTATGGAGATTTTCAGCTAAGCAAGTAAAAACCAGCCCCACACACAAACATACCGTGTTGGACTGGTTTTATAGTGTTTCATCCGGAGCACATTGAGCCCGGACGGCTTATGCTAGCTGTAATTCCCTCTAAAAGCCGGAATTTCTTTCTCCATAATGTAATCATCCATGACAAATCCGTTCCCGATATCCGCCATTTGTCCCCGTATCATCCGGAAGCCTTTTTTCTGATATACTGCAATACTGGATTCGTTATCACGATTGACCGTCAGCCAGATATGAGTCAGATTACGGGCCTGACACAGCTTCTCCAGGAAGGCCAACGCTTGGCTGCCATACCTGCGCCCCCTGTACTCCTTGCTGATATAAAACTTGCTCAAAAAGAGCTTCCCTTCCTCTTCTCTGGCCGACATATATCCGGCTGTGGAGCCTTCGCCGTTATGGATCAAATAATATTCGTAGCCCTGATGATGGATCTGATCCGTTATCGCGGGAACCGATTGAAACTTTTCAATCATGTAATCAATCTGCGCGATGGTAATAATGGAGACATAATGTTCGTGCCATATTTCAGCTGCCAGCCGGGCAACCTCCGCAGTTTCTTCCGCTGTATTCACTTGTGGAAATCTAAGCTCCATAATATGTACCTGCCTTTCCTGGGTCTCTCGTATCGCCCTATCCTTGGACACGGACATTGAAGCAGAAGTTCACGCTCTCGTATACCCGTTCAATTGCAGCCAAGAGGCACAGGCATCCGTCCAGGTCTTGGTGTGCGGCTCTTCAGGGGCTAAGCCCAGACCGTGTACGCCGTGTGCATAGATATGCAGATCGAATGGAACCTTATGACGGCTAAGTCCTGCGGCGAACAACAGGCTGTTCTCCACCGGGACATAATCATCATCAGAGGTATGCCAAAGGAACGTTGGCGGCGTGTCCGGGGTCACCTGGAACTCGCTGCTGAGCTTAAGCGACAGCTCCGCATCAGGAATGGCTCCCAGCAGATTCTCCTTCGAACCTTGATGGGTCACCCCTTCGGTCATCGAGATGACCGGGTAGCATAGAATCAGGCGATCCGGACGGCTGGACAGCCGCTCCAATGGCTCCGGGTGATCAGGATTACCGAGATCATATGATACCCCTGCGGTAGAAGCGAGATGTCCGCCTGCCGAGAAGCCCAGAATGCCGAGCCGGTCCGGGTCAATTCCATATTCATCCGCGCGGAAGCGGATCGTACGCAGCGCCCGCTGCGCATCCTTGAGCGCACTCGGGTATTGATAGGGCGCTACACGATAGCGCAGCACGAATGCTGAAATTCCGAGTGTATTCAGCCACTCCGCAACCGGACCGCCTTCATGGTCGGCACGCATCGCATACCCGCCTCCCGGACAAACCAGAACAGCGGCATTCCCCTTGCCTTCAACTAAATAAGGTGTAATCGCAGGCTGATCCTCTTCACTGGCTCCCAGCGCTCCTGGCGCACCTTCAGGCCATAGCAACAACGTTTCCATCATCATCCCTCAAGCTTTCCTTCTATAATAGAATAGATAATAGAGGAAAAAAGTTCCTCAAGGGCCATTCTATCAAGGTCTTACAATTCATGCAATCCGGATATCACAAGATCCGCTGCCTTCAGCACTTCAGGCTTACCGATGCCGACAACCTGCATTCCTGCAGCCTTGCCGGCGGCTACTCCGGCCTCGGCATCCTCGAACACCACACAATCCTGCGGCTGTAGCCCCAGCTCCCGGCAGGCTGACTGGAACACCTCAGGGTCTGGCTTCGCCCGGGCTACCTTATTGCCGTCTATAACAACGTCGAACAGCCCCGCAATATTCAGCTTATCCAGTATGAATTCCGCATTCTTACTCGCAGAGCCAAGGGCAATAGCCACGCCGCGTGCTCTGAGCGCATCCAGATAAGCCCGAACACCGGGCAGCAGCTCCGATTCATCCAGCCTGGAGATGTACTCTACATAGAGGCGGTTCTTCTGCTCTGCCATTACCAGCTTCTCAGCCTCCGTGCATTCCCGGCCTCCAATGGCAAGCAGAATGTCGAGTGATCTCATCCGGCTGACGCCCTTGAGCTGCTCGTTATGCTCTTCCGTGAACTCGAATCCAAGCCCGTCGGCAAGTGACCGCCAGGCCAGATAGTGATATTTCGCCGTGTCTACAATCACGCCATCCAGATCGAAGATAGCGCCCTTCATATGCTCCAGCATCATGTCATGATCCTCTCTGATTGGACTCAGACGCTAACTCCAGGATTGCACCGGGCGGGCACGGCACAGCCTCACCGCCGAATCCGGCGAAGCTTACCGCTTCGTTGTTGCCCGGCGCCGCCGTAACCGTGATCTCTTCGCGGCCAATCCGCAGCCGGAAGCTGCCTCCGCGCAGGATTACCGGCAGCTCAATGGAACTCCAGGTCTCCGGCAGAGACGGCTTAAGGGTGACGGTCAGGCCATCAAATCGCACACCCGCGAAGCCAAGAACCACAGCCATCCATGCTCCTCCATTTGCAGCGGGATGCGTCCCGCCAATATAGAGGTCACCGACATACTGCTTCGATTCACCGGTTAGATCTACGGTGGCAGTACGCATGAAATACGGATATCCCCAATCCGGCAAGCCGATATCCGCAGCGACCAGAGCGTAGATGCACGCGCTTAGGCTTGAGCCATGCTCGGTTCGCGGCTCATAGAATTCCCAGTTGGCCTGCTTCACTTCCTTGCTGTATCTATCCCGGAACTGGTGCAACATCAGCACCACATCGGCCTGCTTCAGGATTCTTGTGGCTGCAGCCAGCCCATTGCCTCCGCCCCAGTACTCATTCGGGTGAATGACCCGTGCCTTCAGCTCAGCCAGAGACACATCCTCCAGTTGCAGATAACGGTCAAATTGTTCAATCACCAGCGTATCCGGGTCCGGCTGCGGGACGTAGAGCTGTGCCAGCATTGCTGTGAATTCATCCAGGAACGGCCCATCCGCATAAGATTCAACAAGACTGTTATATACGGCCGGATATTTATCCTGCAACCGTTCTGCTGTCTGCAAGGCAATCTTCAGTGTCTCCTGAACCGTAGCGCTCGTAAATGCGTTATTATTCACCCGCTCATGGTATTCATCCGGTCCGGTTACATCCAGCAGCTCATAACGCTGCTTCACAGGATTATAGTAAGCATAGGAATAGAAGAAACGCGCACATTCCCAGATGACCTCCGCCCCGCCGTCCGCCAGGATACTATCATCTCCAGTGAAGGTCACGTACTGCCAGAGTCCATGCACGACATCTGCACTGATATGAATCTGCTTATCGCGGAAATAGGTCCGCATGGGCCTTCCGGTAAAAACATCGTTCACATTGAACAGGGTGCAGGCATCATCCCCCGTATCCTGGCTCTCCCAGGCATAAAAAGCCCCCAAATATCCATACTCCGAAGCCTTCCGCCGCGCACCATCCAGCGTGTGGATGCGGTACATCATCAGATTGCGGGCAATCCCAGGATCACTGTGCAGGAAAAAAGGCAGCATGAACATCTCCGTATCCCAGAATACTGCGCCCTTATAGACTTGCCCGGACAAGCCGCGCGCGGGAATTGAGACCTTCTCCGACTTCGTCGGTGCAATGATCAGCAGCTGATACATACTGTACCGCAACGCGAACTGCGCCTCTTCATCGCCTTCAATGACACAATCGCTGCGTGACCATCGCTCCGCCCACTTGCGCCGGTGAGCCTCCAGCAGTCCGGCATATCCTGTAGCGGCAGCCGCCTGGACGGTCTGCACCGCCCGCTCATCAGGTCCGTCTTCTGCAGGATCGCCTTCGCCATCCAGACCGGTGAACACGGCTGCATATTTGCACCATGTATAAGTCTCACCTGCCTTAGCTTCTATAGAAATATGGCGCAGTGCGGTTCCTCCATCCAGCTCGATAACACCGTCAACCCGCTTCGCCTGTTCAGCCGTACCGAACGTTATAAGCTCCGCCACCGCCACCTGCTGCCCCAGCTCCCCGGTAACTGCTGTTGACAGCAGCACCCCGCCGGCAGAGCTGCTCTGCTGCTCGAGCAGATGGGGACCGTTGATATCCCACACCGCGCCATCGATACCTGTAGTAATCTCTATCCGGTAATCGGCGTTGCTGTGCAGGGTCCATCTGGCGGCGAGCAGATGGAGCTGATCCATGCTGGTGAACCGCTCGGCGGTCAGGGTCAGCTTCCCGCCTCCCGGGATGCTGAACGTTGTCTCCCGCCGGTGGATAGCTGAGCGGAGATCCAGGCTCTGAGTATGAGCCAATGGTTCGGTATCCAACACATTTAGCTTGCAGCCGTTAGCGCTGACTACCGTATACAGCCCGTTCGGGGCATTCACCGGCTCGCGCCATTTGTCGCCCGCCCGGTCATATACTCCGGCTAGCGTAACCGCCGCAAGCTGCTCCTTCCCGAACTCCTCAAGGACTCCCCGGAAGCCCATATAGCCATTGCCGGTCATAAATTTGTTGCCGTTCGCCATAATCCGCCCAGGCTCGAAGCTGCGCTCACTTACCGTCCAGTCCATCACACAGTCATCCCTTCAGCGAGAGGAAGCTCGATTCCTGCTTTATCTACGGTCACCCGCTGATCATAGATCAGCACCTCTGTGCTTCCGCCATTGACTGCTCTGAAGGAAACCGACTCTGCATTTACCGTAATACCCAGCAGTACGCCCCTGCACATCACCTGGAAGCTGTAAGCGGTCCACTTCTGCGGCAGCACCGGCCGGAAGGACAGACAATCTCCATCCGAGCGCATCCCCCCGAAGCCGTAGACGATGTTCATCCACGCTGCGGCGATCGATGTGGTGTGCAGCCCTTCCCGGGTATTGCGGTTATAGTTGTCCAGATCCAGGCGCATGGCGAACTCGAAGAACCGGTACGCTTCCTCCGATTTGCCCAGCTCACTGGCCAGAATCGAGTGAATCGACGGCGAGAGCGAGGACTCATGAATACATCTCGGTTCATAATATTCATAATTCGCCAGCTTGGTCTCGCGGGAGAACTGCCCGTTGTACAGGAACATGAACATCAGCACATCCGGCTGCTTGATCATATCGTAACGGTACAGCCGGTCATAAGACCAGTTGGCATAGAGCGGGAACTCGGACACCGGAATCGAATGAATATCCAGGTGCGGCATATCGAAGAAGCCGTCATGCTCCTCATAAAGGCCGCTGCCCGGATCAAACGGGATTTTCATATGCGCTCGCTTGTGGTCCCAGTCATCCAGTTCCTCGTCGCGGAGCGCAGTAGCCGCTATAACCGCCGCATATTCCTCCGGCGTCTCCGCCTTCATTAGGGCTACCGTTTCGAGCGTATATTCGAATAACTTCTGGGCCATCAGATTGATGTAACAGTTATTGTTAACCATCAGCTGGAATTCGTCCGGCCCCATCACGCCGAAATATCCGTATTCCCCGGTGCGTTGACCCCACTGGCCGCGGGATGCGTAGAAACGGCTGATCTGTATCAGCATCTCGGCGCCTTTGCTGTAGAGGAATTCCAGGTCGCCGGTGTTCTTCACATAATGCCAGATGCCGTAGGCGACCGCTGTCCCGACATGAAGCTGCAGGTTGGAGTGCTGCCACAGGTCACAGCTCTCTGTTCCGTCTATTGTGGCAATCGGATAAAAAGCCCCCTCGCAATCCACCTCCTGCCCGCGCTGCAGCGCCTCCGGCAACGTCTTGTAGCGGAATTCCAGCAGACTGCGGGCCGCCTTGGGATTATTAAACAGATAGAACGGCAGGCAATAAGACTCCGTATCCCAAAAGGCAAGGCCACGGTAGGCTTCGCCCGTCAGCCCTTTGGCACCGATATTATATCCGGGATGATCCCCGTGATAGGTCTGATACAGCTGAAAAATACAAAAACGGATGCCCTGCTGATTCTCCGGGTCACCCTCAATCCGGATATCACTGGTTGCCCAGATACTGCTCCAATAGGCGGCCTGGTCGGCAAGCACCTCTTCCTCCGCCAGCCGGTCCGCCGCTGCTGCAAGCTCCATGCCTTCGGCCCAGAGACCGTCTGCTGTGTGTGCAGCCCCGCTGCCCGTCACATTGACCACAAGCTTTGTGAAGGATGCCTGCTCTCCCTCAGAGAGATTCAGAGAGAATTGCCGCCCGGTATAGCCGTCCTCTTCCACAAGCTCCGTATGCAGCAGCGCCTGCGAAGACTTCAGGACAAAGCCCGAGAACAGCTGATTTCCGGTTGTCAGCGTGCTGGCCATAATGGCTGTAACCGCCCCTTCCCCGCCGCGCTGCTGCTCTTTCCACATGCTCTGGCCGTGTTCCTCATGGATCATGCCGAAGTCAAGGCCAGTACGAATATCCACCTTTCCCGAGAAATTAAGCGGCGTGAAAGTGATTTGCTGCATCCCCAGATGGGACAGAGTCATACTTACCAGCCGCGTGAAGCAGAGCTTCAGCTTTTTCCCGTCCGCCAGCAGCCAGATGAACTCCCGTGTATAGGTTCCTGTCCGGAAATCCAGTCTGCGCGTATACGCCTCTATGCGGGAGTGCGCCAGATCCAGGGGTTCACCGTCCACCGAGATCCGGGTATGCAGCCAGTCCACGGCATTGACCATGTAGCGCAGCGACCGGATAATGCCCTTATAATGATTGCCAACCTTCATCTGCTCATTCAGCCCGTTGAAATAGCTGCCCGGCAAGGAATCCCCGCTGTAGCCCTCGTCCGCATACCCCCGCACTCCCATATACTCATTGCCCAGTGAAAAAATCGATTCTGAAGTCCGGTTTCGTTCCGGATCAAAGCCCTCTTCAATAATTGCCCATGGATCGACCTTCAGATATGGATCTGCTACCTTTGCCATCTTGGAACTCTCCTTCGCTAAGAGAATACTCGGCCCGGCCTGCCGCTCTACACGGAGGTTCGGACGCTCAGTTTCAGATTATCTCTAACCCCGCACAGGACCAAGGTCAGCTCGTAAGCGAGTTATGTGCATTTGTACGGATCATATGGAATACGGACGACAAACGCAAAAAAGCCGCTCCCCCTCTGCATCTATCCAGAACAGGTGGCAACTGATATAATATCCAGTAAAACATGTTAAAAAGCCTATCATACGTCTAAAAAAGTAACCAATCTCACACAAATGAAGTGAAAATTATCACAATGTAAAAAATTCGACACTTTTAGTGGCAAAATAATTACCCATAATGAGGAATTTCAAGGTATAATTAATTTAAAATTTACTGAAAAACTGAGGGAATAAAGGGGATGTCGATTATGATAAAGGAACATTATAATGTTATCGAAGCCCGCGGCAATACAAACTGTTTCTCCGAGCAGAATTTTAACCGCCTGTTGGTCACGATGAAGGAACGTGTTGTCCCTGAAGGATCACACCTGTTCTGGGAAGGCGATTTCTCGGATAAACTGTTTTATATCAAGCGCGGACGTGTGAAATTAACCAAATCTACAGACGAAGGCAAAGAACTGATTCTCTATATGTATCAGGCCGGCGACATGGTAGGTCAGGCTGACCCGTTCTTCAGCACGAAGCACAGCTTCACGGCCGAGGTCATTGAAGAGAGTGAAGTTGGCGTGATCGAGCAGAAGGATCTGGAGATTCTGATCTGCCAGCACTGTGACTTCGCTATCGACTTCATGAAGTGGATGGGCATTCATCACCGTCTCACACAGACGAAATTCCGCGATCTGATGATGTACGGTAAACCGGGCGCACTCTGCTCCACACTGATCCGTCTTGGCAACACTTATGGTGAGAAGACTGGAGACAGCATTCTGATCAACAAAAAAATCACGCATACAGATCTGTCCAACATGATTGGCGCTACCCGTGAGAGCGTTAACCGGATGCTAAGTGATCTGCGCAAAAAAGATGCAGTGGAGTATGAGAATGGTATGATTGTCATCAAGGATCTGGCGATGCTTCAGGAAATCTGCCACTGCGAATTATGTCCCAATGAAATTTGCCGAATATAATTTCATATCAATAATACCCTCTATTCACCTCATTGAAACATATCTGACCCAATAAATTTATAGAGTGGTCAAGGCGCCCTGTCCGGCGTCTTTTTTTCTTGTCTGCCGATGAATTCACCGCACTAGCGGCACATCCTATGTGCCTTTTACTTCCCAATCATCATAATATTCTGGTGTTACAGGCAGCTCCTCACCCCTTAGGAACTTTGCAGCATATACGGCTAGCGGAGAAGCTGAATCGAGTGTTATTCTAGTGATATCCACCCACTCCGCCCCGCAGGAATCCTGTTCTTCGAACATTGAAATGGCAACAGGACCTTCTTCCCCGGTCAATTCAACCTGATACAAGGCTGCCAAATGATGCATTTGCGTAAAGTGATCTTCGTTATGCCGGATAAAGAAATCGATGGTACCCAAGTTTTGTTGCACCTTTACTGTATAACCAGTCTCTTCAATAAACTCTCTGATCAAGCCGTCAACCAGTGCTTCACCAGTCTCCAGTCTTCCCCCCGGCAGATCGTATCTTCCGCTATACGGGCCTCTTCCTTTATGGATCACCAGCAGCCTGCCGTCACGCTGACAAATTCCATATACGCCAAAATGGTTAAAGCTTGCCATCGCAGCCCTCTCCTCCGTTCATTTTCTAAATAGATCACTTTTATCAGTAAGCTATACCTACACGGGATCTTATGAAATCGCCAGCATCAATTTGACTATAAGTAAATTCTGCTGTATCCGCTACAGATATTTCAGTACCGCCTCCGGGCAAAATATCTCGTCTCACACGATAGGTCCCTATGCGTTCTCCTTCCAGCAGAGCGGTTGGGCACACAATGGTCCATTTCAGAGTCGATCGCTCCAGCAAGCGATAGGCTTGTTCATGTTCTTCTGCAGCACGGGTTGACCTGCGTTTAGATTCGCTGGATTGGTAACGCAGGAGTTCCGGGGAAAGCTCACTTTGAAGAATGCCCGCAGTTCCTACGGTAATAATGCGCTCTATCCCTTCCTCATACATGGCTCCGATGATAAAAGGCATACTGTCTGTAAGCGTGGTTGTCCCATCGGTGTTCAATGCACTAATAACTACATCCTTTCCATTCACTGCCCGGGCAACATCTTCTTGATTAAGAACATTACCTTGGAGGATCGTCAGGTTGGCATGGAGCGGCTGAACCTTCTCCGGGTTACGGACCAACACTGTAACATGATGTCCATCCTGAAGAGCATGGGTAACAATGTGGCTCCCCACCCGGCCAGTGGCACCAAGAATCAATATATTCATATGAAATAACCTCCTGAAGTGTATTATAGCAGGGATTCAGCGGCAAAAAAGCCCCACAGCCATGTAGCAGCTGTGGGGCTTGATATTGGATCTAACTTGCTTTCTTAGTCTGAGGAGGAGCAGATACTTTACGCGGAGTACGCACTGGTGAGATTAGCCAGTAAGCCATTCCGACAAAGACACCGCCGCCGATGATGTTGCCGAGTGTAACGGGAATCATATTGTGGAACCAGCCGGCGATGCTCACTGTCTCTGGATGATTCGGCAGCAGCACGGCTACGCTGAGCAGCGTCATGTTCGCTACACTGTGTTCATAACCGCTCGCGATGAAGGCGAACAGACACCACCAGATCAGGACCAGCTTCGCCGCTTCACTCTTGGCGCGGGAGGACATCCATAGTGCCAGGCAGACCAGCCAGTTACAGAGGATGCCGCGGAAGAACAGCTCTGAGAACGGCAGGCTCATTTTTTTGGCGGCAGCTGCAAAGATCAGATGCTCGGCAGGTGCTGCCTTGAAGAGGCCCGATCCCTGAATCAGCAGCGCCAGCACCACAGCACCGGCCACATTGCCGAGGAATACCAGGACCCAGTTCTTCACCGTGTCCCAGACTGTAGTTCTCCCGGCAAGCGTGCTCACTGTGAAGAACATATTATTACCTGTAAACAGCTCTGAGCCTGCGAATACAACCAAGGTCAAGGCAATCCCGAAGGATGCTCCCATAATCAGCGGCTGGAACGGTGACTTAATCGCCGCCAGCGGTGCCCCCAGTGAGAAGATCAGAATAATACCAATACCCACATATGCTCCTGCCAGGAGGGCCGCCAAAAAATATTTGGGCAGGCTCTCATTCATTTTGTCGCGTTTCCCTACGGCTGTCTCAACGATATTCTCTACGCTCTGCGTAAACATATCCGCACCTGCTCTTCCTTTAATTTAGGGTTGTTACTGCCGCAGGCAGAGTGACCTTAACAACTCCGCCCTCTACGGTAACTGGATAGACTTCTGCCTGCCCCCGGTCCGGTGCCTGAACCTCTCCGGTGCGAAGGTCGATCTTCCAGTCATGCAACGGATCATATAAATAATAGCCTGATACGATTCCTTCCGCGAGCGGACCGCCCTTCGGGTGGGGACTGTGGTTGCGGACCGCATAAACTGCGCCGTCCGATGTGCGGAATATCGCTAATTCAACCTCTCCTGCATGAACTACCCGGCCGATCTGCAGCATGAAATCTTCCACTGTACCTATCGTACATTCCCGATTGCTCCGTTCCATTATGCTCTCTCCCTCTCCCTTTAGACTATACCTGTGTCTCTTCGAACAGCGCAGTACGGGTGTTTTTGTCATCCAGCATTTTTTTCCAAGGATCACTCACCTGGGCCAGGGCAAAGTCAATACGTGCCGCAAGCTCTTTACGGTTGTCGTCATTACCCATAACCACAGTCTGGATATGCTCAAGACCCATACGCTCTACCCATTCGGAGGTTCTCTCCAGGTAATTGCCGGTCTCACGGTAGTACTGGATAACAGCGGAGCAGACCTCAACCAGTTCCTCGTCGGTCTTCACCTTGCAGAAGGCATCTGCGATGCGCGGCTTAATCCCGCCGTTACCGCCGATGAACACTTCCCAGCCGCCGTCATTGCCGACAATCCCGATATCCTTCGTACAGGATTCTGCACAGTTACGCGGACAGCCGTTAACCGCCATCTTGAACTTGGCCGGCATATCCAGCCGCTCATATTTACGCTCAAGCATAGCACCCATGCCCATGGAATCCTGTGTGCCGAAGCGGCAGAACTGCGAACCCACGCAAGTTTTTACCGTACGCAGCGACTTCGCATAACCATAGCCGGACGGCATATCCAGCTCCTCCCACACCTTAGGTACATCTTCTTTTTTGACACCGATCAGGTCAAGACGTTGTCCGCCCGTTACCTTCACAACCTTCACATCATACTTCAGGGACACATCAGCAATCCGCTTCAAATCCTCAGGTGTGGTCACCCCGCCATACATCCGCGGTATAACTGTATAAGTTCCGTCCTTCTGAATATTGGCGCTCATCCGTTCATTGACGAACCGGGATTCCTTCTCGTCCTCGTGTGTGTCCGGATAGATCATCCCCAGATAATAGTTCACTGCCGGGCGGCATTTGGAACAGCCTTCTGCCTGTTTCCAGTCCAGGACATTCATCACTTCCTTGGTGGTCCGAAGGCCTTTTGCCGTAATCTCGGCTACGATCTCATCCCTACCAAGCGAGGTGCAGCTGCAGATTCCCTGCTTGGCGCCCTGTTGGAAGCTGTCTCCGAGAACGAATTGCAGAATTTGCTCCACCACTGGCTTACAGCCGCCGCAGGAGCGGGTTGCCCCCGTGCAGGCTTTGATCTCATCCACGGTAGTGAAGCCGTTCTCCGTAACAGCATCTACAATCGCTTTTTTCGTTACGCCGTTGCAGCCGCAGACGATCTCTTCATCGGCCATTGCTTCGACAGACATGCCTTTCTTGGCTCCGCCTCCGCCGCAGCAGCTTGTACCCATAACCTCATCATAGATTTCATTGGTCATCTCTGTGCTGTTTTTCACAAGCTTCTGCAGGTTGGCAGATTCCGTTACATCACCGAACAGAACGGCACCGACAATCACATTATCCTTAAGTAAAATCTTCTTGTAGGTTCGCTTCCATTCATCCTTGGCAGAAATGACGGTATGCTCCGGCGTTTCGGTGAATTCACCAGCGGAGAATACATCTACCCCGGAAATTTTGAGCTTGGTTGCTACAACTGAACCTTCATAGCCCGGAGTCTGAACACCGGACAGATGCTTGGCGAGAACCATGCCCTGCTCGAATAGCGGTGCAACGAGTCCGTAGCAGGTACCCCGGTGCTCTGTACATTCGCCGACAGAATACACATCTGACATAGAAGTCTGCATATAATCGTCAACTACGATCCCGCGGTTAACGGTAATTCCGCTGTCCTTCGCAAGCTGCACATTCGGCTTGATTCCAACAGCCATCACGACAAACTCTGCCGGCAGCTCACTGCCGTCACTGAAGCGCAGACCGGTAACCCGTTCTTCGCCGGTCAGTTCAACCGTCTGCTTGCCCATGGCGAATTTCACACCTTGACGCGTAAGCTCTGCCTGCAGCATTGAAGAAGCGGTACGGTCCAGCTGACGCTCCATCAGATCCTCCAGCAGATGCACAACAGTAACATCCATGCCCAGATTGACCAGGCCCTTCGCCGCTTCCAGACCCAGCAGTCCTCCGCCGATAACAGCCGCCGTGCGGTACTGCTTCGCCGCTTCCAGCATCGCATCGCAGTCCGCGATATCGCGGAAGCCGACTACCCCATCCTTAGTGCTGCCGGGTACGGGTAGAATGAAAGAATTCGAGCCTGTTGCAATAATTGCTTTATCGTAAGGAACCGCCAGTCCATTATCGGTCAATATTAGTTTGTTCTGTTCATCGATCCGGGTAACCGTTGTGCCGGTATGCAGTGTAATATGATTATCTTCATACCACCCGAGATCGTTGAGAATGATGTCTTCAATCGTTTTGCTGCCTTCAAGTACATAGGACAACATAATCCGGTTATAGTTGGGATGCGGCTCACTGCCGAAGACAGTAATATCATAAGCGCCGCCCAGCTTCAGAATTTGCTCAATAGTGCCTACTCCCGCCATGCCATTCCCAATCAGCACTAACTTTTCTCTTTCCGCTGCCACTGGTAGACCCTCCTTCAGTAACTCTGATTTCTTCAATAACTTTATCTGATAGGGAAATTATACTGTCCCCCATTCCGTGGCAAGTGTGACCACAGTCACATCTTATGTGAATTTTTTCACACAAGTGGAAATGACTTCTCCGTCCTTATATAGGACAACTTCTGGCGTGAAGCTTAGAGATTTATTATTCAAAAAAAAGGATACCCATGCATTTTCGCACAGATATCCGTTCATCGGGTACACAAACTCACTCATCTACTCCATTCACTTATTTCAGTACCAGAGAGATCTCCAGCTTGTCCTGCGGTCTGAGCTTCATGTCCACTCCATTGCCGAGCAGCCCTTTGTCGTTGACCTTCAGTCTCCATTCCTCGCTGCTGAGCGGGGTATACTCCATCACAGTAAGAACGGTACGGTTATCTTCGGCAAGCCGGACCATACCGCTGTTCTGGAGCAGTCCCTTGACGGACATATCCTGCATAAAAGTAAGCACATGCGAATGTGTCAGCTCCGGCTGCTCGCTCCCCCCGTTCACAGTGATGATGACAGGCTGAAACATCTTTCCGGTTCCGGCAGGCCCTGCTGACATCGTAATGGCCGAACCCGGTTCCAGGGTTGTATTCAGCTCTTGAACCTTCTTGCCGTTCACCTGAATCTCCCAGCTCATATCCTCACCCAGAGAGACTTTATTCACCTCAAGAATACTAGTTCCATCCGCTGAAAATGTAACAACACCGCTCTTCCTGAACAGCTCTATTATTGAATTCCCAGGCACGTAAGCTTCGTTAAGCAATCTGGCCGAGCTTCCGGCCATTTCACTGTCACCCACCTTGACTGAAAAGGTTAATCCCTGGCCTCCGTTACTGCTGCCGCCATTCCCTGATCCCAAGCCGCAACCGCTTGCCGCGGCCAGCAAGAGAAGGCACAGCATGAAGCGCATCCATTTCGTGGACATTCCACGGCACCGCCTTCATATGTATTTTCCCAGACTCTTTAAGGATAACGCATAGAGGAAGGGTTCTCAAATCATTTCTGCCGGTATAAAAAGCAAAAAGCCCCCGAAGGGACTTTTCCATTGCAGCAGGTCCTATTGATAACGCAGGAACAGAATGTTGTTCTCCAGATGCACGTGCTCGAACGTCATGCCTTCCAGTTCTTCAAGACGGGCATAGGTCAGGCGATAAGTCGTGCAGGCATGTGCGGGCGGTGTGTAGTCATTAGTAACTCTGCGCAGCTCGCGCAGGATCTCTCCGGCCCCGTCATGCTCGGCTTCCAGATTATGCAGCAGTCCGCGCAGCTCAGCAAATCCTTCTTCGGTCGGGTTCTGAGTGTAGGCCAGCATCTTAGGGAATTCACTCTCTTCTTCCTTCGCCGTATGCTGCAGCAGCTCTTCACGCAACATATTGAACAGACGGTGCATCTCTCCGAGGTGCGGTGAATCCTCACCGTGAACGCGGAACACCTTGGTTACATTTTGACTGATTAGCGGAAGCTCTTCACGCAGGTAACGGTGATGCTTGTTCACAATATAATCCACCAGCTCCTCTGACGAAGCCTCGTTCCAGGCGGTATCCTCTTCCAGCACCGGATGCTGCTCTTGCAGCTTGTTCAGCTCCTGCACCATTGCTGCCGGGTCAAGACCCTTCTCGGCAGCGGCTTCAGCCAGCGGCTTTGCGCCTCCGCAGCAGAAATCGATCCGCTGTGCTTTGAAATAATCTGCTGCTTTGGGGAATTGCAGAACAATATCTCTGACCATTGCTTCCGGGGTGAACCCGGGATGAATTGTTGTATCGTTTAATTGATTGGACGCCATGTTGGCCCCTCCTCAGGTTAAGATGTAGGTTTGTGCTTCTTTTCACTTCTACACCTTATCACTGGCTTTAGGCAAAACTTGTGATTGTACGCACTGAATATAACAAATTTTAATGAACGAAAAATCCAGTTCTCTAAATGTTAAATATACTAGACATTTTGTTTTATATATTTTACAATATGCGTGAGGTGAGGGAATGGGGAAAAACTTAAGGCTCAAAGCCTCCAGAGCGGCAAAAGACATGTCGCAAAAACAGCTCGCAGATGCCGTGGGGGTCACAAGGCAGACGATTATCGCGATTGAGAACGGTGATTACAACCCCACCCTGAGGCTGTGCATTGACATTTGTGTAACACTTGGGAAGACGCTGGATCAACTATTTTGGGAGGGAACGAAGGATGAGCAGAACGAACCTGGATGAGAGACAACTGCAGAAGCGGCACAAGGCGGGGAATCAGGCATTTCTTTTGATGGCATTCTTATTGTTGGCAGACATGGGACTGCAAAACTATGGAATGAAGTGGCTGGAGTATCCGCTTAGCAATTACACGATTTTCATGCTGGGTGTGGGTTCCTATCTGGTACGGCTAATCTGGAGCGGTTCATATGTGGGACCGGGCAGCGGGCAGAGCGGAGCGATAGGGAGAAGCATTGGGGGTGCAATTCTGGCCATAGTGGTGGCGGCCTGTATCCTTATCGTTACCTTCGTGAATCCAACCGCCGCCCAATCAGCAGCTGACAGCGGTGCGAACGGGAAGGTGATTCTGATCATTTCTGTTACGGCAGGACTGGTCATCTTAAGCACCGTGTACTTGATCCGGCGGAGGAATAACCGGGCGGAGTAGAGTGGCTTCTGATGCTGTGAGTGACTAGAAGTAGAAATAGAGGAGGAGCGGAACGATCGCCTTTGTGTTTGGATTTCTACCGCGAAGAGCGGTTTGGAAATCCAAACACAACAGCGGCCGGAAGTCCAAATGTTCACCGCAGCGACGACCTGGCTTCAAGTTCAACTCTTTTTTTCGAGCTTCACCTTCTCTATCGAACCGTCGCTTGCATATAAGTCCTCTTGCCCTGCGCATCCTTCAGATAGGGGCCAAGTCCGGCGAACCGTGAATGATCCACATATACACCCGTCATCCATCTGCCTTCGGTCAGGCCGCCATTCCACTGCAGCACCAGATCGGGAGCAGAGATCCATTCCTGATACACTCTGATGTTCTTGTCCTTATATTCTTTGGCTGGCTTGTTCAATTCGCTCAGCGGTGCCGGAGTCAGATAGGTTGGCACGAAGTATACAGAGATTAGCTCCATATCCTCCTCACTCAGAAAAGCCTCCTCCCCCAAGTAAGGCTGAAGCAGCCGGGTGTTCTCATACATAGACCAGATTACAGCTTGAAGTACCATGCTCTGGCTAATTCCATTATGAAAAGTAAAACGGCGCTGAGCATTTGAGCCACTTCCTTCCTTTGCCGTTACAGGCTCCAGACAATGCCGTTCACAGCCGATGCATTTCCAGCCGGACGGGCCTTGAATCCATTTCTGAAACACACTCCCGCTGTCATTGTCCCCTTTATATAGAGAAGAAATGATCTCATAAGGCACGCCGATCCATGCATCCCACAGAGAATCCGGGAGATGGTTATGAAGCATGAACAACACCTTGTCATAGATCAGCTGTACTTTAATCGAAGCAGTCTCCAGTTCGGCGACATCCTTTTTTCCATAGGTTATTTCCCGGGAAAACAAGGTGATGGTCATGGTCCTCGCCTCCTAAAAGTTGTGTGAGCCCTCCGCTTCCTTCCATCAGCATCGTCCAAAACACATCCCGTAAGCATCCGTCCTGCCACATAACCCTAGGCTTTTCCTACTTTTGTTAACGCTTCCACACATCTGCAATATTTAGTATGTACTATTATATTACACAGGTAGGGCCTAAGTGCAAGGTTTATTTGGGCAAAATTTGCATAAACAAGCAGAACAGCATATGAAAAGCCCCTTACCCGGATCCCGGGCAAGAGGCTGTCATCAAATATATATTGCGGTACTGCTACTCCACCCAGCTCTCGGCCCAGGACTGGATTTGCTGCATGACCGGCTCAAGCGCACGGCCCTTCACTGTTAATTCATACTCAATGCGCACCGGTGTCTCCGGGTACACATGACGTACCAGAATGCCCTCGCATTCCAGATCCTTCATGCGCTCGGACAGCATCTTATCGCTCATTGACGGAATCAGTCCGGAAATATCCTTGAACCGCTTGGGGCCGCTCATCAAGGTCTGAATAATGAGTCCGTTCCAACGCTTGCCCAGAAACGAAAAAGCCGTCTCAAATCTCGGGCACATCGTCAGTTGATGTTCTTCCATGGTTATCACCTCTCACTTATGAAGCTTACAATTAGTTAGTATATATAATTTTACCACATTTATTCTGGAATGAACATCGTTTGTCAAAAAAAAGTTCATTAACCCCAATTATTATATTTACGCTCTCAATCCTTGGTGTCTTCTGCCTTGCGTCTTAGCTGGATAGCCTCTATAACCACATAGGCAAGATCATCGTTGCTATAGAGGGAGAGTACTCCCAGCACCGTATCATCGGAGATGAACCCGGCCTCCTCCACGGATACCGTCAGTGCCAGCGCATTAGCCAGCGCCTGATTGCCCTCCTGCTGCGGATAAGCCTGCAGATACAGGGCATGCGGGTCCAGCCTGTTATTCACACACCACTGGGCAAATACGAGAATCATCATTTCCTCGTCCCGCTTATAGCTCTCGATGATCCGCTCTTCCATCGACTTGTTGTCGTAATCCTCCATGTTGTTCTCCTCTCTGCTGCGAATCTGACCGCTCAGCGGCTTAGTCTTGCTGCTAATTCATGGCTCGGCAATACGGCCGAAGCGGAAATACCGCATTGCTCCGGTGTCGCTATATTGCTGAGATAATGTCTGACCGCGCCGCTGAAGCCCCTGCGCTCCAGTACTGTATCCCAGCTGCCGAAGTTCTGAGTGCGCGGCAACGAGCCCTGCTCATATAATATAACCCGTTCCATGTCGGTCACCTCAACCGATCTGCCATGTCCATGCAGCTCCAGCTTCTCCAGATCGGCCCCGGCATCCCGAACCATGCTGTAATGGCCGGTGGTCCCGTTCTCCCAGCCAAGCATTCCCGAGGCGTGCAGAAGCCGCCCCTCCGCATCCGCCTTCAGGCTGCTGTGCAGCAGCTCATAATCCCCGCCGGACAGCCAGAGCAGCAGATCCAGCATATGAATTAGGTCATCATGGATCGTCTCATGGCTGCTGCCCTGCTGCAGCTTCGTACGATGTTTGACTGCGGTGGATTGGCTGATGCCTCCGGCCTTATGCAGCCATGATTTGGCGGCGGCATACATCGGGGCATAGCGGCGGTTGAAGCCCACTCCCAGCAGCAGTCCCTTGTTCTCAGCAAGCTCTGCCATCCGGCGGGATTCCTCCAGATCATAGGAGAGCGGCTTGTCCACATACACGGACACCCCATGCTCCAGGCAAGAGGTTACCAGCTCATAGTGCGTAGTTGTAGGACTATGTATGAACACAGCATCCAGATCCCAGGACAGCAGCTCCGTAAGCTCGGTTGTGCCCCGCTGAAGGCGATAAGCCTGGACTGCCCGCTCGACCGTAGCAGAGGCATGGCTGAGCACACCCACCACCTCGGCCTGATCATGCCGGGAGAGCAGCGGCAAATAGACTTTACGGGCAATATCGCCAATGCCGATCAGTGCCACTCTTTTGCGGACAGGTAGTTTCATTAACAGCATCTCCCTTACATATTGGGGGAATTTCTATTCCCTTATAAATGTATTATACCGTGACATGCTGCGGGAACAATGATCTTTGCTTCAATAATTGCTTTAATTGCTTTTTTTTCAGTATGATGAAATGGATGGAGTAAAGAAGGGGCATAGTATAATGAGAAAATGGCTAACAATTATTCTGTATGTTTCGTGCATAATCCTCGCGTTTATCTACAGGTATGAACTCTTGGCCTGGCTTAGAGAGGATCATCCTTTGTATTTGTCCATGCTCGCAGCCACAGTGCTGGCCTTGTTTCCGGTCCTGCCCTATAAGCTGATTATCGGTCTGTTCGGGTATGCTTATGGAAGCTTCGCAGGAGCGTTAATCTGCTGGAGTGCTACCACAATAGCGGCAGCCCTTGTCTATGGAGTCGTTGCATCCATGTTCCGGAGCAAATCTATGGCCTATCTAAGCAGTATTTCGGCGCTGGACAGATTTGTGTCCGCTGTGGAGCAGCGTCCCTTTGCATCCGTAGTGATTGCCCGGCTGGCACCGTTTATCCCGCAGATGGCTGTGAATATCTATGCCGGTGCCGCCGGACTGCCTTTCTGGAGCTATCTTGGAGCCACCGCACTTGGCAAAATCCCCGGCATCGCCCTCTACGCCTTCCTCGGAGGACAGATGTTCCAGCATCCGCGAAGTGCAGCTGTAGCTATAATCGTGTATATTGCCGTACTGGCTGTAGCCGGATTATCCATGCGCCGCCGTCCTTCTGCGGGCCGCTAACGCTTCAAGAATATCAGGTATGCTGGCAGTAAGCCTCTATTTGATTTATAATTAAATTGTGATCTATTTAATTGCATTCTACAGATGGAGGGATAACAATGAGTGAATTTCAAGCTGATTCTATAAATTTCAAGACCGAGCAAGCCACTTTCGCCGGTGGATGCTTCTGGTGTATGGTATCCCCTTTTGAAGAGCTTCCCGGCATTGTCAAGATTATCTCCGGCTATACAGGCGGACATACCGTGAACCCGACCTACGAGGAAGTATGCTCGGAAACCACCGGACATGTTGAAGCGGTGCAGATAACGTTCAATCCGGATATTTTCCCATATAATAAGCTGCTTGAGCTGTTCTGGCAGCAGATTGACCCCACCGATGCCGGAGGGCAATTCCATGACCGCGGCACTTCTTACGGAACGGCCATCTTCACCCATTCGGAGGAGCAGCGCCAGCAGGCAGAGGCTTCCAAGGCGGCCCTTCAAGCCAGCGGACGATTCTCCGCTCCTATTGTGACGCCTATTCTTCCGGCTAAGCCATTCTATCCCGCTGAAGAATATCATCAGGGTTATCATCACAAGAATCCAGGCCACTACAAGCGTTACCGCAAGGGTTCAGGCCGGGAAGCGTTCATCGAAGCCCACTGGACGCATAAAGAGGATCCTCAGAGCCTGAAGGAGCGCCTGACTCCGCTTCAATATGAGGTGACACAGAATAGCGCTACGGAATCTCCGTTCCGCAACGAATTCTGGGATCACCACGGGGACGGGATCTATGTGGATATTGTCTCCGGGGAGCCGCTGTTCAGCTCAGAGGATAAGTTCGATTCCGGCTGCGGCTGGCCGAGCTTCACGCGTCCGATCCGGGACTATGCAGTCAAGGAGAAAACCGACCTCAGCCACCTGATGGTCCGCACCGAGGTACGGAGCAAAACAGCGGATTCCCATTTGGGCCATGTATTCAATGACGGCCCTGGCGCGAACGGACTGCGGTACTGCATTAACTCAGCAGCTCTGCGCTTTGTTCCCAAAGAGGACCTGGAGAAGGAAGGCTACGGCGAGTACCGCGTGCTCTTCCAGCATGCTTAAGGCTGGAACTGGACACCCCGGTTTCTCTGCTCCTCTAATGGACAGCTTTGATCATTTACCTGCGCGCTAGCACAATGTATGCTGTTTTCCACATACATTCGGGCCACACGCCCACAACAGACGAAAATCTTATTTTCCTGAACAAAACAAAGCCTCCAGCCCGGATTCACGGGTAGGGAGGCTTTATTCTTTACATAAACGATCCTATGTTTGTTCGTACAGCCCGTTCTACTTGTTCTGCTTATCCGTATTCTCCTCTGCCGGTGCGGCTGGTACTACAGGTGCATTCTCAGGATGAGGCTGCGGTTCCCGGTCCGGCAGACGGTTGCCGCCCAGCCGTGCCTGTTCAGAGTGCGCGGGTTGCCGCCGCTTGAAGCTTTTCCGTGACCAGAGCACCAGCGCCACCACCACTCCAGCTACCAGCAGGACGGGGAGCGCAGCCGCCAGTACAACAACAAGCCACTGGAACATCACAGACAACGCCTTCATGCTGCTCTTGAGCGCTTCCGAAGCCCGTTCACCCAGCGGCCCCTCGGAATTAGTCTGTGTAAGGGCAAGACTCTTCTCAGTCTGGTAGAGGCGAAGCTCCACTGTAGAGAAAGATACGTTCTGGTCAATATACCGAATTCTGCCCTTGATCTGTTCGATTTGCTCCTGGATTTCCCCAAGCTGGTTGGCGAACTGGACGAGATCAGCCGGTTTAGTCGCTTTTTTCATAAAATCAATATACTGTGCCTCCATCATCTGCTTCGCCTTCAGGCGTGACTCCAGGTCCACATACTCCTCCGACACATCCTGCCCCTGGATGCTTCTCTGGAGCTTCTCATGCTTAATCTTCTCCAGATTGTTCAGGAACGGTGAGAAGCCCGCCGCAGGCACTTTCAGGATAAAGGTTCCGCCCTGTTCATATTCAGACATATTCTCTGAGAATTCGATAATGTAGCCCCCGGCCAGAGTAACCAAATTCCGCACTTCAGTCTGCGCTGCCCCGTAGTCGCTTACCTCCATATTGAGGTTCGCCTTGTAGATCAGCTTCTTGTTCAGTCCTGCTACCACATCCGTGCCGGTGAATCCGGCAGAAGCATCTGCCCCTTGCCCAGCATCCGCCCCAGGGAGTGCTGAATTTCCGCCGCCGCCCTTCACTGCAGCCTGATCATTGACAGCCATCGCCGTGTTGGAGGTTAGACTATCCTGCTTGCCTTCCACCGCAGCAGGCGCACTCTCCGCTGATCCGTCGGATGCTGCTTCATTTCTTAACGCGCTTTCTGTATTCGCTGCCGAATCTGAATTATTACTCGACGCGCCGCATCCCGCCAGAACTACGGCTACAACCACTAGATACAACAATAAGTAATGCAGACCCCATTTTCGCATGCTCATTCCTCCATAAAATGTAATTGTATACTGCTTCCGGTGTTTCAGCTTCCGCAGCGAAAGGCCGTTATCTGTATCGGTCCGTTCCGCGCTTATCCCTCTTGACGTTCCAAAAGCTGGAAGGTTGCAGTCATTTCAGGAAAATAACAAAGAAGACCATTCACCGAGGAATTGCCCTGTGTGGCCTTGTTTGCGTAATGTCTCTGTATTTGTTACAATTACGATGATAAAACGGCAAAAAAACACCAAAAACCCTATTCGCATAGAATAAGGTTATGGCGCTATTCGGACAAGCTCCACCTTGCCCGGGCAGCTGTGATTCTTTTCTTGCCGATTTATGTTGCCTACTACTACAAGAGGAGGTGAACCCTCATGGCAAAAGACGTATTGTGCGCAGTTAATTCTTGCACCTACTGGGCTGAAGAGAACAAATGCAACGCTGAATCCATCTTCGTTGCTTATCACAGCTCCAAGCAGCCTACACAATCTGAGGAAACAGATTGCAAAACCTTCGAAAGCAAATAATGAATGATAGCAGAAGTTGAAGGAGCCCTCCACAGGTTCCTTCTTTCTTTTCTCATTCTATCAAGAATGAGAATTATTATCAAGTGTTTCCTGCAAAAAACAAACCACTGCGGGCCGGAGACTGTACTCTCCCGCTTGCAGTGGTTTTTGTGTGCAAATCTAAGAATCTTAAGCGGAACAGCTTCGTTCGTTAACGGGTCACTGCGCCGTGCTGCTCTCTTACCAGGACCGCGGCCTTCACCATATTGCGCAATGCGCCTGTGGTCTCTTCCCAGCCCCGTGTCTTCAGTCCGCAGTCGGGATTAATCCAGAACTGCTGGACATCCAGCACGCGCAGCGCACGTTCGATGGCCGAAGTCATCTCCTCTACCACCGGTACGCGCGGACTGTGGATATCATACACACCCAGTCCAATCCCCTTGTCGTATTCCTGCTCCTCGAAGCTGACGATCAGTTCACCATGGCTGCGCGAGGTCTCAATGGAGATGACATCCGCATCCATCGCCGAGATCGAACCGATCATGTCATTGAATTCGCTGTAGCACATATGCGTATGCACCTGCGTGGTGTCCTTGACATGATTCGTGGCGGTCCGGAAGGATTTCACCGCCCAGTTGAGGTAATACTCATGATCTCTCGCCTTCAGCGGCAGACCTTCGCGGATCGCCGGCTCATCGACCTGGATCATCTCGATACCAGCCTCCTCGAGTGCGGATACTTCATGACGCAGGGCGAGGGCAATCTGTCCGGCCACCGCCTCGCGGCTGAGATCATCGCGGACAAAGGACCAGTTCAGGATCGTGACCGGTCCGGTCAGCATTCCCTTAACAGGCAGCTTCGTCAGTGACTGGGCATACACGCTCTCCTTGACGGTCATCGGCTCGATAAAAGCAACATCGGCATAGATTACCGGCGGCTTCACGCAGCGTGAGCCGTACGACTGAACCCAGCCGCCTGCGGTGAACAGATAGCCGGCCAGCTTCTCCCCGAAGAATTCCACCATATCCGTACGCTCGAACTCTCCGTGTACCAGCACATCCAGACCAAGCTCCTCCTGAAGCGTAATCGCTTCAGCGATCTGCCGCTTGATGAACAAGTCATAACGCTCCTGGTTCCAGACTCCCTTGCGCCATTTCAGACGGGCCTGGCGGACTTCAGCCGTCTGCGGGAAGCTGCCGATGGTCGTGGTCGGCAGCAGCGGCAGACGCCACTTCTCCTGCTGAACCTTCACACGCTCGGCGAACGGAAGGCTGCGGCGGTCCGGCAGCTGGGCAAGGGCACGCACCTGCTCGGCTACATCCTTACGCCCGCGCTCCGGCAGGGCACGGAATACGGCCAGCACCTCACGGCTGCGCTCCAGCTCGGCGGCATAACGCTCTCTTCCTTCGTTCGCGGCTGCCGCAATCAGAACCAGCTCGGCCAGCTTCTCATTAGCGAATGCCAAGGCATTTTTGACCGCAGCCTTCAGCTTGACCTCGCCTTCAACCGTTACAGGCACATGCAGCAGACTTGACGCTGGCTGGAGAATTAACTGTTCCTGAGCCACATAGGTCAGCAGCCTCGCTACCAGCTCCAGCTTGGCATCGGTATCGGCGCGCCAGATGTTGCGTCCGTCTAGGATACCGGCTCCGAGTGTCTTATCCTGCGGCCACCCGAGGCGTGCAACCGACTCCAGATTCTTGCCGCCGTCATGGACGAAGTCAAGACCCAGACCCTGCACAGGCAGCGCCAGCAGGGCTTCGAGGGGCTCAGCAGCTTCGAAGTATGTCTGCAGCATCAGGTTCAGACCTGGTACGGCAGCAGCAATCTCACCGTAAATGCTCTTCAGCAGCGCGGTATCCTCAGCCGTTAAGCCTGTAACAATCGCCGGTTCATCGATCTGTACCCAGGCCACTCCTTCCTCCTTCAGCTCCTGCAGCAGCTGCACATACAGCGGGAGGAAGCGTGCGGCAACGGCGGCGATGTCTGCTGCCGGGAAGCCCTTGGACAGCTTCAGGAAGGTATACAGTCCGACTATAACGGGCTTGCCCTCAATGCCTGCCCGCTCCTTGGCGAAGCGGTAGGCAGCCAGCGGTTTATTCGCTGTCAATACCGGAGTCAGGCTGCCGATCTCAGGCACAATGTAGTGGTAATTCGTATTGAACCATTTGGTCATCTCGCAGGCCGGAGCCCGTGCATTGCCGCGCGCCATTGCAAAGTACAGATCCAGCGGAATCTCTCCGCCCTTATATCCATAACGCTCCGGTACGATTCCGAACATGGCGGCGGTATCCAGCACATGGTCATAGAAGGTGAAATCGCCCACCGGAATCAGGTCAATTCCGGCCTGCTGCTGGGTCTGTAAATGCTGAAGCTGGATATCCTCCATCTGCGAGCGGAAGCTCTGCTCCTCGATTTTTCCGGCCCAATAAGCCTCCAATACTTTCTTCCATTCACGGTTCTTGCCGATTCTCGGATAACCGAGGCTGCTAGTCTTGATTCCTTTACTCATAGCTGTCCACTCCTCTGTATAATGGTCTGCCCTTATGCCTGCAAGCCTTAATCTGATGCCATCTTACTGCACGCCTACCGCGCCCCGCAACAGATTCCACGCAATCCGGCTATACAGATTCCCTATAACAGAACGCCAAAAAAAGCCGCCCCCCCATGAAGGAGGAGCAGCTTAGACATGGAGTCCCGGCGAAATCAAAACCAGATCAGATAGACCACACCCGCAAGTACAATCCGGTAGATCGCGAAGGGCAGCAGCTTGATCCGGTTAATCAGCTTCAGGAAGAAACGCATCGATACCAGTGCGAATACGAAGGCGCTGATGAACCCGGCAATGAAGAACGGCAAGGCATCCAGCGTAAAATACTGCCAGTTCTTCAGCAGTGAAATCAGGCTCGCCCCGGCCATAATCGGCACCGCCATGATGAAGGTGAAATCGGCTGCCGCACGATGGCTCATGCCCAGCAGAACCCCGCCGGATATTGTCGAGCCGGACCGCGAAAAGCCCGGCCACAGGGAGATACATTGGATCAATCCGACTGATAGCGCCTGCCTATATGTAATTTGATCCACACTCTCAGTCCGGGCATTCGCAGGCGCAAAACGGTCGGCACAGATCATAAATAACGCTCCAACCACAAGTCCAATCAGCACTGTAAAGGTAGAAAACAGATGCTCATCAATGTAATCCTCCAACAGAAATCCGAAGATGCCGGCCGGAAGCAGCCCGACAAGGATATGCGTCAGCTTCAGCCGTCCTTCCGCCGGAGCCTGCCGCTGCCCTTCCGGCACTACGGCCAAGTCCTTGCGGCTGAGCTTCCCTAGGCCCAACAGATCAATGAACCGGTTACGGAAAATAATTACGACCGCAAGAATGGAGCCTAATTGAATTACTACCTTGAAGGAATTGGCCGTGTACTTCCCCAGGAACTCCTGCGATTTAAGCCACATATCATCTACGATGATCATATGGCCTGTCGAGGATACCGGAGCAAATTCGGTCAGCCCTTCCACAATTCCCAGGATGATTGCTTTGACAATGGTCAGCAGCTCCATGGCGATCCCCCCTTATTATTTCAATATAATAATTGTAAACTCGCACAGCTATTTCTGAAACTTACAACCCTCTTGCACTATTGCAAATTTTAGTCCATACCGCTCACTTGACAGACCAGAAGGAAGACTTTATATTTATATGCATGCGCATGCATTTATAATTAACAATCCCAGGCAAACCGAAGGAGCGAGAAGGATGACGAAAGATCTGTTCACCCCCTATGAGTATAAAAGCTTACAATTGAAGAACCGGGTGGTGATGCCGCCCATGTGCCAATATTCAGTTACCAATAAGGATGGAATCGCTAACGACTGGCATTACAACCACTATGTAAGCCGCGCTGTCGGCGGCACCGGACTGATCATTGTCGAGATGGCTGATGTAGACCCGGAAGGCCGGATTACCGATTATGATCTGGGACTCTGGTCTGATGAGCAGATTCCTGCGCTGGCGCGGATTGTGGAAGCCAGCCATGCCCATGGAGCCAAAATCGGAATTCAGGTGGCCCATGCCGGGCGCAAGGCGGAGGATGCCAAGGTTCCTGTCTCCTCTTCTGCTGTTCCTTTTGACGGCAACTCCAAGACTCCCCATGCCCTGACAACAGAAGAAGTTAAAGAAATGGTCCAGAAATTCAAACGCGGCGTAGAGCGTGCGGTTCAGGCCGGGTTCGACACTATTGAGCTGCACGGTGCCCACGGCTATCTGATTCACCAGTTCCACTCGCCGCTGACCAACAAGCGGACTGATGCGTACGGACAGGATCTGACCTTGTTTGGCCGGGAGGTGATCGCTGCCGCCAAAAGCGTAATGCCAGAGGATATGCCGCTGATCATGCGGATTTCCGCCAGAGAATATGTGAAAGGCGGCTACGGCCTCCAAGAGGGTCTGGAGATCAGCAGAGCCTATAAGGAAGCCGGGGCCGATATTTTCCATATCAGCTCAGGCGGTGAGGGAGCAGTTGACGCAGAGAATGGACCGGGCAACCACGCAGCCTATCAGTTACCGCTGGCAAGAACGATCCGCCAGGAGCTGAACGTGCCGGTGATTGCTGTCGGCCGGTTGGATGAAGCGGTTCTTGCCAATGCCGTCATTAGCAATGAAGAAGCAGACCTTGTGGCGGTGGGCCGGGGAATGCTCCGTAATCCTTACTGGACGCTGGAAGCCGGTGTGGCGCTGCGCAAAGACGCAGATATCCCTAAGCAGTACGCATTTGGATTCCCGCATTAAGGACAATTCGTCAGCAGCTTGCCTATGGTGATGGTATACTGTATAACAACTACTATTCATTACAGGTAACACCGGGAGGATGGAATACATGACTAACCCCCCTTCGAATGATCTGATTAACAGCTGGTTATCACTCTCTCTGATACAGATGAAGGTGGCCGCAGTCCTTGAAGCGAAGCTGACTGAGAACTATGAGTTATCGCTTAAGGAATTCTATGTATTGCTGTTTCTGTCCGAAGCCCCTGAGCAAAAGCTGAAGCTCCAGCAGCTGGAATCGATGGTCGGGCTTAGCCAGAGTGCTGTATCCCGGCTGGTCAGCCGCTTCGAAGCCAAGGGCTGCGGAGCGCTGGAGCGCAAGTCCTGCGAAGCGGACCGCAGAAGCATCTATACATCCCTGACTGCCATTGGCCAGGACAAGGTTGACCGGGCGAAGCAGACCGTTAATGAAGTGCTGCAGGAAGCCTTTCCTGTAGACGACACGCAGCTGCTGCTGGAGCAGCTTATCCAGCTGAAGCAATCCTAGAACCGGGGCAGCTGCCTGCCGGGTGCACCCGCCGTCCCTCCAGAGGGGCGGCGGGTTTTTGTCTGAACCTCCCTCTCCCCCTGAGCATACACCATACTATTAAGAATATATGAATAGCGGGGTGCAACGTATGTTATTCACAGCTATGCAGCTGGTTGGCGGTCTTATTCTCTCGGTAGGCTGGATTCCGCAGATTGTGCAGATCCTCAGGACCCGTTCGGTTGCAGATCTCAGTCTGAAAGCTTACCTGCTGATGCTGCTGGGCATCGCACTTATGGAGGCTTATGCGGTTAACCTGGCAACGCAGGGAGCCGGACTTGCTTTTCTGATCACCAATTCCTTGTCGTTGGCGGTTGTAACAACGGTTGTCTTGCTAATTATCCGCTACCGTCCCCAAGGGTAACAATGAATTCTTATGGCTGCACCCCCGTCCCATCTGCGTTATACTTTCTGTAACAAAAGGATGTAGGAGGTTGAGTGAATGAAGCAGAATAAGTATGACGACGCGGGTTTTTTTGCGAATTACAGCGGGATGCCCCGCTCTACGGGCGGACTGGAGGCTGCCGGAGAATGGGAGGTCTTCCGTACCCTGCTGCCTTATCTGGCGGGCCAGCGGGTGCTTGATCTGGGGTGCGGGTTCGGCTGGCACTGCCGGTATGCCCGGGAACAGGGGGCGGCTTCTGTTGTAGGCATAGATCTCTCCGCCAATATGCTGGAGCGTGCCCGTGCGATGACGGACGACCCGAAGATTGAGTATCTCCAGCTCGCGATTGAGGATGCCGCATTCGGGGCAGAGCAATTTGATACCGTGATCAGCTCGCTGGCGATCCACTATATTGAAGATTTCGGCAGTCTCTGCCGCCAGGTCCGGCATTGTCTGAAGCCCGGGGGGGCCTTCGTCTTCTCTGTAGAGCATCCGATCTTCACCGCGCTCGCCGCGCAGGATTGGCATTACAGCCCGGACGGGGAGAAGCAGCATTGGCCCGTCGACAACTATCACCTGGAAGGGCTGCGGCTGGCTGATTTTCTCGAACACGAGGTTGCCAAATACCACCGGACCACCGCCACCTACATCAATACGCTGCTCCATTCCGGCTTAGTCCTGAAGCAGCTGTCGGAGCTGCAGCCGACCCCTGAGATGCTGGAGAAGAATCCGGCCTGGCAGGAGGAGACGCGGCGTCCGATGTTCCTGCTGCTGTCAGCGGTGAAGCAGTAACAGACAGAACTCATTTCTAAAAACCACAAAAAAAAGACCAGCCGGACGGTAGTCCGCTGACCTTTTATCATCCCCGTGGTTCACGGAGTTCACATTGCATTGTTCACATTCACTGTGCCTTCCTGAGTCTTGGCAAGTGCGGACGGAATCTTAGGTGCCTGAACCAGCTTCCGTCTGCCCAGAGAGGTTGTAAAAGTGATTACATAACCGGCTACAACTACAGCCATCACAGTGTACAGGGTTTCTCTTAACGGCATATAGAAGAGGGAGAAAGCCAGAACGATTACATCCATCAGGATAAATACGGTTCCTACCTTAATACCTTTCCACTCACTGATCAGCACGGACAAAATATCGTCCCCGCCGCTCGCCCCGCCGCCCAGCAGGACCATTCCTGCGCCCAGACCTGTCAATACCCCGGACAACAGCGCCGCAAGCGGCAAGTTATCCTGCAGGTCAATAACCCAGCCGGAATAGCGTTCCATCAGCCCGTAGAATACCGTAAAGGCCACTACGGAAATGAAGGTGTTCACTACGAATGATTTTCCTTTGAAAATGATTGCGATGATGAGTACCGGAATGTCCAAAATCAGGATGCTTAGTGATGGTGAAATCCCCAGTACATACTTGCCGAGCAGCGACAATCCTACGAATCCGCCTTCGGTCAAGTGGTTCTGATAATTAATGTGATAATACGTAAATGCAAGCAATAGTGTTCCGGTTAAAATAATTGCTAACCGGAGCGGCAAACTCATGCCACTGTCTTGTTTCCTCATTACTCGGTCTCCCCTTATCGTATATGGCGGCTAGACGTTCGTGCCAGCCTCTACGAGGGGTTATACCGGAGGAGATGTTGCTCCTTCGCATACAATACTTCCTTCCCTTCGCAGAAGCGGCTTCGTCAATGAACAACGGTTCGCGCACATGCTACAGGGAAGCTAAGTATAAGACAGATCATAACGTTTCCAAATCGTCCTTTGGGGAATCGTCCTTCGGGGACACATGGTATCCTGATCCTTTCTTTAGTTTGATATGTTCTGAATAGATTATACCACGCGGAGGGGCCACTCTAAACAGTTTCCATTAAAAATAAGCAATCAGCCCGGATTCCGCAGCAGACGGTTGACGGTCTCGCGGCGGACGCCGATCAATTGACCGATCTCTTCCTGTGTCAGCAGATCTGTAAGCTGTGCGCCATGAGAATATTCGGTCAGCCAGCGGGTCAGCAGGGCCATCCGCTCCCCCGGCGTCCCAACGGTGAGATGATCGAGCCGCGTCTGCATGAACCGCACCTTCTCCTGAAGCAAAAGGGCGATCTCCATCACCTTCTCAGGCTTCTCCCTCAGCTCCCGGTACCATTCTGCAGCCGGAATCAGCTCGACCTCACTTTTCATCATTGCCACTGCGGTTCCATGCGCCTCCTTCGGCGAAATGAGGGAATGATGCGGAACAGTCTCACCCGGATATAACAGGTTGAACAGTACCATGTTCCCGTTCTCATGCAGTCTCGTGACCTTGAACAGTCCGCTCTTCACCTTGAACAGGTTCTGGCCGCCGTCTCCCTGGCGGAATAAGACCTCACCTCTGTGCAGAATCATTTCGCATTCTCCTTTGCCTTCTCTGTATATATATTTTTAATTATACCGAAATAAGACACTAAAATGGAGGGGCAAGCGTAAAACAACCATTTTTCAAGAGTTCAACGGCAAAGAAACCGACTGGGGGCAGAGAATGGTCTCTGCTCCCAGTCGGTTTCAGGGAAATGCAAGATAGGTTATTTTGCCCGGATGGTCTTATCCAGCTTGTTCAGTGTTCTCTTGGTTCATATATAATTCATAGAAGTAGCCTTTGGATTCCATTAATTCAGAGAAGCTTCCCTTCTCCACAATGCGTCCCTTATTCAGGGTGATAACTTCGTCATAATGAGACAACACTTCGCTGTTCAAACGGTGAGTAATGGAGATAAGTGTCAGTCCAGGTATCGTGCTGATGCTATTCTCCACTTCCAAATACGAACCTTCGTCCAGCGCCGATGTAGCTTCATCCATCACCAGCAGGTCTTTGCTCCGCAGTAACGCCCGAGCTATGCTCAGCCGCTGCTTCTCTCCACCGGAGAAGTTTTTGCCGCCTTCTTCAATCCCTTTATCCAGCCCCTGGTCCAGCGCCTCTATCTGCTGCTTTAAACCGACAGCTTCCAGAGCCGTCCAGATCCGCCCGTCATGAATCTCCGGGTCAAACAGGGTAAGGTTCTCCCTTATACTGGCCTGAAAAAGAAACATATTCTGTGAGATGCTGCTCATAAACTCAAAGATCGAGCTACGTTCAGAGGCCGAAATTGAAGTCTGATCTATTCTAATCTCACCGGTATAATCGTTATAATACCCCATGATGAGCTTAATCAATGAGCTTTTCCCCGAACCGCTCGCACCAACAACCGCATACCGTCTTCCTTTTTCCAGCCGCAGCGAAATGTTTTGCAGCACCAGGTTGCTATTCAGCGTAAGCGACACGTCCTCGGCTTCAATACATTCCTTCATAGAAGGAATAGCCGGTTTGGGTACCGGAACAGGGATCAGACTATTATACTTAAGCACGAAGGTTTTAGCGCCCCGGATTTTCGGCAGATAATTTCCAATGTTGCCTAAAGGCGCTGAGATCCCGGTGGAAATAAAACTGACCGCGAACACTTCCCCGATAGTCAGACGGCCGTTGATTGCCAGAAACATACCCACCAACAGTACCCCGATCGTAATCATAATCGATGAAATCGCCACAGAGTTAGAGAGGAAATCCAGAAACAAAAAGGTTTTTCTCTTTTGTAGAGCTAACGCCTCATTATAAACCTGATGCTTCTCTCTCAGCCTAGCTTCAGCCTGATAATTTTTAAACACTTCATATCCAGCCAAAAAATCGCCGGTTCTTAATGTATAGTGCTGTAATTCACGCGAGTAGGCGTCCATCTTGCCTTCCAGAGTCTTCATGAACAGATTGGGCAGCAGGATTGGGATAAAGCTCACAACAACAATAAATAAGGTAACCCAGACGTTCATTTTCAGCAGGGCAACCAGTGTAATAATTAGCAGCAGCACTTCTTTCGTTACTTCAATAGCCGGTTTAATGTAATTCGTCTCCAGCACCTTAATATCATTTATAAGATCGGAAGTAAAAGCCGCTTCCCCGGTCTGCAGAAAGTCCGGCAGAGTATTATCTACAATCCCATTTAGCAGCTTCGTCCGGACCGTAATCATTACCCGCTTTGAATATTGGCTTTCTAAATAGCCGTAGATTAAATAGAGCAGGATAAGAGCCGCTGTAATTATTGTTATGCGGAGCAAAAAAACATCAAATGCGCCCTGGTCCTTCCCCTGTGCAACATCAAGCGAAAGACCCAGCTGCCTGGAAAACTCAACAGTAATTATTCCATATACAAGGTATATGCAAAAAAACAGCACCAGCCAAACCTTGCCGGAAAAGAAGCTGTGCTGTAAAGCGTTTCTTCTCACGCACCTACACCCCCTTCTTCCAGGTATTCTCCAGGATAAATACCACCCTGTCGCATAAGATCCTCGTAGGGTCCGAATCTGACAATTTCACCATCATCCAATATACAGATTTCATCATAATCACGTATTGTTTCATTAATCCGGTGAACAATGGAAATAATTGTTTTACCCTCAAGGGCCAGCAAAGTATGCTCTATCTCTACCGCTGTAATGTTATCAAGTGCAGAGGTGCCTTCATCAATGAGAAGTATTTGCGTATCGGTGATGCAGGCTCTAGCAATGGCAATCCGCTGTTTTTCTCCGCCCGAGAAATTCTTTCCGCCTTCGGTAATTATAGTATCTAGTCCTGCAGGGAGCGCATCCACCATCGTAGTAAGACCTGCAGCTCCAACAGCAGCAGCAATCTGCTCCTCGTTGTACGTATTATTAAATAGCGTAATATTATCCCGAAGCGTTCCCTCCATAATGAACACATTTTGGTGAATCACCGCAATATGAGACCATAAGCTTGACGGATTCAGGTCTCTGACCTCTTGGCTGTCAATGCGAATGCTGCCCTTATATGCCTCATTGTGGTATCCCATAATCAGCCGAAGCAATGTGCTTTTCCCGCTTCCGCTTTTACCGATTAGAGCATATTTCTTCCCCTTCACGAACCGGAAAGTAATTTCTCGCAGAATAGGGTGGCCTCCATATGAGAATCCGGCTTGCTGCAGAACAATCGCCTCATTGAACTGTTCCAGTTGCCGAAGGCTGTTATCCTGAATGTTGTCCTCAGTCTCTATTAACAAAAGATCAGTAATTTTGTCTCTTACTTCGCTCGTTGCACTAAGAGTGGTAAAATATCCGAGGATACTGGCAAGCGGGTTTCCTACATTATTAGTGAGCCCAAACAGCAGGGATACCGTTGCGACCGAGATCAATCCACCCAGCGCTGCATGGGTGAAATATAGTTGTGATCCGACCTTTAGCAGGTATACAGCGAGTATCACGAGCGTCATATTTAACACTTTTGCTACACTTTGACGCTGACGCTGATGTTCAAGCTTTTGTACATCCCTTTCAAAAAGCTGCTTGATCAGCGGTTCTCTGCGAAATGTTCTGACAAGTTCAAAGGAATGGATGTATTCCTGCACTTTACCGGTATACCGCGACATTTCCTGCGATACCTTAAGGCCTAAGCGCCCCAACTTCCTCTTCATAATAAAGGGCTGTACAACCGAGGGAATACAGAATAACAATACGAGGAACAGATAGGAAGGGCCGATCAGATATATGGAGAACAGCATAATCAGAAGCTGTACCGTATCTCCAATCAATTCGAGAATTGTCGCAAAATAATCTTCTTCGAGGGTATCCAGGTCATTTAGCAGGATGGATGAATAATGGGAGGTATGCTGTGCAAAGTAATCGGGCAGGCTCAGAGTGGACATCCGGGCGAACACATCTTGGCGCAATGATTTGGTAATTTCAAATAACAGGAAACGCTTAAGCACAGCAAGAACATTGAGCAGTAAAAGAAGAGTAACCAGCACGGCTGCACTGATGAAGGTAATTCTGTAGGCCTCAGGCAGACTCATCTGCCCGGTGGCCTTGGTAATCAATGAGTAAACGTAAAATACCAGGGATAGGCAGGTATACGTTATAATTGAGAAAAATATGTATAGCATCGCTATTGTCTTGTTTCTGAGAAAATACTTGCCCATCTCTTCCTCTCCTCACTACACCAACTCCACATTCAAGCTGGATACCTTGATCTTATCGTTCTGTCTGGAGAACTTAATAAAGCTGTCTTTAAGAATACAACTGCCGGAGCGTCTTGCCTGGATAATATCAATTTCGAATTTGTATATAACATCCTCCTGTGTCTTTTCGGTAAAATAGTTGTATAAGAGCTCCTCACATCTATGTACTTGTTCAAAATACAAAGAAGGACTCTTCTCTAGTTCGTCCCGGAACATCAGATCGGCCAAACCGAAATAAACAGGAATACGCGATTCATAATCAAATCTTTCCTTAATCGGCATCTCATTGATTTGATTGTGACAGTCATTAATTTGCAGCAGATACATATCATATAGCTTGGCCAGACCATACTTCCGGATCAGATAATTGATACAGGAGCTATAATAACTCATAACTGTTGAGATTAAGCTGACAAGTAGATCCAGGCGTTTATATCTGTTTCTGACATCTGATTTAAAAGAATAGAATTGAAGAAACACACTGGGATATTTGCGGACCATATCATTTAGTTCCCGATTAAATATTTTTGCATTATAAATGGATAAATCTACATCCGATTCATCGAAATACAGCTGATCACGAACTTTATCGGTCTCTATCGTGCTTGGCAGCGGCATGTACAAATGAAGCTGAACTCTTCTAATGTCATGCTCATACAGAAATTCCATCATCGAAAGCGTGTCATGCAGATCTTCGACCGTCTCATCCGGAAAGCCATAGATAAACGAGACTGTAAGAGAAAATCCCGTTTTCTTTAAGGTGAGTATCGTGCTGCGTGCCTTTTCGATATTGATATTCTTTTTAACATTCTTCTGCATATGCGTTGATCCCGTTTCAATACCAATATATATATCTGTGCACTTTGCCCGCCACATCAACTGAATCGTCTCATCGTCGAGGATATCAATTCTTGAAGAACAAGACCAGTTGAACGGCAAATCCTCAGTAATCAGCCGGTTGCAGAATTCATGGATGTACTTGCGGTTCACTGTCAGCATGTCATGCGTTAATCCAAACAGCTTAACCTCGTATTTCTCATGAAATATCTTCATTTCATCGATCAGAACATCAACGGGCTTAACTCTGAATTTCCTGCCCCAAAAGACACTGGTTGAGCAAAAGGTACACCCAAAAGGGCATCCGCGTCCAGCTTCCAGGAAAAATCTAGGGAACTCCTCAACCTCATCCTCGTCATACTCAAACACCGTATAATCGCCTAATTTATTGCCAGGAATAAGCGTACACATTGCCTTCTGTACAAAGCTTCCGTCTTCTCTATGAGCTATGCTAGGGATAGCAGTCAAATTCTTATTATTCACTAAGGTATCCATTAAATCTACAATAAAGAGTTCACTTTCCCCGAGAGCAACGACATCGACAAAGGGGAAATAGGATAGCGTATCTTTTGCTGTCAATGTCGCCTGGGGGCCTCCGAATACAATTTTAATGTCGCAGTTGTTCTCTTTGATTCGGTTCCCGGTGCAACATCACTCTGATGCCGTTGTCCAAGTAGTAACTCATGATTTCAAACAATGATATATCCCCTCTCCAAGAGAAAAATAATTAGGAAAAATGCCTGATCTTACGTGATTTATTATTGTTTCATGTTTCTATCCACAGTTTTTCCCCGTTTTATTTTTAATCACTAATTTGAGCCTTTATACCAATTTTATGTATGCACATCATACATTTCCTATTAATTACATGTCAATATTTTACTTTTTGATATTTCATAGAATTAATCCACTCTACACGTATGGGAGGGCGTTCGCAGTGACCAGTATTACTATTATACAAGGGTTGGACATACAAAAACCGCTGTGGAGCAGGGGGACACACCTGCTCCACAGCGGTTTTTGCGAATAAGTTGAATTTATTTATTAGCTACCGGCTTCTTCCAGAGCCCCAGGATCAGACCGGAAATCACGGAGCCGATCAGCACAGATAACAGGAACAGCGCGGCATTGCTGGACAGGAAGGCTACGAACACCCCGCCGTGCGGAGCAGGAACATTGAGGTTCCACAGCTGGGTCAGTCCTCCGGCTACGGCAGAGCCGATAATACAGGAGGTAAGCACCCGCAGCGGATCAGCCGCAGCGAACGGAATGGCTCCTTCGGTGATGAACGACAAGCCCAGTACATAGTTGGTTACACCGGATTTGCGTTCGGTCTCCGTGAATTTATTCTTAAAGAATGAGGTGGCCAGGGCAATTGCCAGCGGAGGTACCATCCCTCCGGCCATAACTGCGGCCATCATCATTCCGTTCGTATTGCCGCTGGACGTAAACACGCCGATGGCAAAGGTATAAGCTGCTTTGTTGAACGGCCCGCCCATATCAATGGCCATCATTCCGCCAAGCACCAGGCCGAGCAGGACTTTGTTGCCGGTACCCAGATTGTCAAGCGCTCCGGTTAGTCCCCCGTTGATCCAGCTGAATAACGGATCGAACAGGAAGTACATAATCCCGCCGGTAATCAAGAGGCTGAATACCGGATAGAGCAGAATCGGCTTCAGTCCGTCCAGGGTGCGCGGCAGGCCCGAGAAGGCTCTGCGGAGCATAACCACAACGTAACCTGCCAGGAACCCTGCCGCCAGACCGCCGAGGAAGCCTGAATTAGAGTTAAGAGCCATTAGACCGCCGACCATACCCGGCATCAGCGCAGGCCGGTCGCCGATGCTCATCGCGATAAATCCGGCCAGGATCGGAATCAGGAAGTGGAAGGCTCCGTCACCTCCGCCGATGCTCTGCAGCAGCTTAACCAGCGGGTTGTCGGGGCTGGCCACCTGTTCAATCAGGAAGGAGACCGCCAGCAGAATGCCGCCGCCGACTACGAACGGCAGCATATGCGAGATGCCGTTCATCAAGTCTTTGTAGATTTTGCTTCCAATAGAACCGGACTTCACAGGCGCAGAACCTTCTTCACTGCGTCCAGAGCTGCGGTAGATAGGCGCATCTCCTGCTACTGCGATCCGGATCAGCTCCTCTGACTTGCGGATACCGTCGCTAACCGGACGCTGGAGCACAGGCTTGCCGCTGAAGCGCTCCATCTCCACGTTCTTGTCAGCGGCAATAATGACTCCGCTGGCCCGGGCGATTTCCTCTGCGGTCAGCACATTCTGCGCACCCTCCGAGCCGTTGGTTTCGACACGGATATTGACGCCCATTTCCTTGGCTTTCTTCTTGAGGGCATCCTCTGCCATGAAGGTATGGGCGATTCCAGTAGGACAGGCTGTTACAGCAACTACAAAGCTCTGTGAATCCGGGTTCCCGGTAATGATCCGTGCCGTTTCAGCTTGCGGTACGGCTGCCTTAGGAGCAGCCTTCACTGCCGCAGCCTTAGCTTCCGCTTCTGCCTGGGCTTCAGCCTCCGCTTGCTTGGCATCGAATAAGGCGGACACCTCGGCAGGCGTCTTGGCACCCATGAGCTGTTCGATGAATTCGCTTTCAATGAGCAACCTGGACAGTGCAGCGAGTGTTCGCAGGTGCATATTTCCAGCTCCGTCCGGCGCGGCGATCATGAAGAATATATGGGCCGGTGCTTCATCCAGAGAGGCAAAATCAATTCCGGCACTACTCTTAGCAAATACCACCGTTGCTTCCTTGACGGCCTTGGTCTTGGCATGAGGCATGGCAATGCCTCCGCCGATGCCCGTGCTGGACTGGGCTTCACGCTCCAGAATTTTCTCCTTGAACAGCTTCGCATCCGTGATGCGTCCGCTGGCCGCGAGACTGGCAATCAGCTCGTCAATGGCCCCTTCCTTCGTGGTAGCCTGCAGCTCCATAATCATCGTTTCCTGTATCATCAAATCTGTAATTTTCATCTAATCTCAACTCCCCGAATGTACTTGAACCTCTTACCTCTGTTATTCATAGCTGAGATATGGCAATTAGCGGACGAAGCTCTTCAATCAATGCCTTGTCTGCCAAATCGTCGGAGAACGCTGTGGCACTTCCTGATGCCACGCCGGCACGGAACGCTTCCAGCACATTCCCTGTCAGCGACAAGGTGCCCACGAATCCGGCAATCATCGAATCTCCCGCACCTACTGAATTCTTCACCTTGCCCTTAGGAGCGCTGGCATGGTAGACTTCTTGCCCCGTAATGAACAATGCGCCTTCTCCAGCCATCGAGACCAGCACATGCTTGGCGCCCCCGCTAAGCAGCTTGCGTCCGTAAGTGATAATCTCTTCCCGGGTGCTGATCTGAACACCGAACAGTTCTGCCAGCTCATGGTGATTCGGCTTGACCAGCAGCGGTCCCTGGGATAATGCGTCCTGCAATGCCTGCCCTGTTGTATCAATAACAAACTCCGCGCCCTTCTGCTTGCATACTGCAATCAGCCTGCTGTAGAAATCCCCGCCCAGCGAAGGTGGCGTGCTGCCTGACAGAATCACAATGTCACCCGGCTTCAGGGCATCCAGCTTGTGCAGCAGCGAAGCCGTCTCGGTCTCCGTAATGACAGGACCTGCCCCGTTAATCTCCGTCTCCTGGCCTGCCTTAAGCTTAATATTGATCCGGGTATCGTCCGCAATAGAAACGAAGTCTCCGGCTATTCCCTCCTGGCCCAGCCAGGTCTCAATGTAGCCGCCGGTGAAGCCGCCAAGAAATCCGGTGGCCGTATTCTCGACGCCGAGCTGCTTCAGGACACGGGATACGTTAATTCCCTTCCCGCCGGGCAGCTTCATATCACGCTTCATCCGGTTGAGTCCGCCCAGTGTTAGCTCTTCTACCTCCACGATATAATCGACGGAAGGATTGAGTGTCACAGTATAGATCATCATTCATCCCTCATTTATAATGTTTGTCTTTCCATCACACCAGTGTATAATCCACATCCAGCTTATCAAGCTGTCTCCGGAAGCTATCAGGTATCCCGGTATCCAGAATGCAGTGGTCCATCTCCTGCAAATCTGCAACCTTGCAGAAGGAGATCTGCCCGATCTTACTATGGTCGGCCAGCAGAATCGTCTGCTTCGCTACAGCAATCATTTTGCGCTTCGTGGCCGCTTCCAGCATATTCGGCGTCGTAATCCCTTCGCGGATATCCAGCCCGTTGGTGCCGAGGAAGGCTTTATCCACCCGCACCATGTCCAGCGAGCGTTCGGTCATCGGCCCGACAAAAGCCATGGTGTCCGGCCTTAGCATCCCGCCTGTAATGGATACCTCAATATGACGGCAGTCCTTCAGCTCATTCAGCGCCATGATCGAGTTGGTGATGACCTTGAGATTACGGAATGATTTCAGCGCCCGGGCAATCTGCAGGGTGGTGGTACCCCCGTCAAGGAGAATGGCATCGCCTTCCTCAATCATCTCCACAGCCTTCCCGGCAATCCGCAGCTTCTCCTCCAGGAACCGGTCTTCCTTGTCCGGAACCGCGGCTTCAAAGTTCACACTCTGCAGGGACACCGCCCCGCCATGCGTACGCTTCAGCAACCGCGCTTCCTCCAGCTCCTTGAGGTCCCGGCGGATGGTGGATTCCGAGACGGACAGCTCCTGGCCCAGTTCCTGAACCGAGGCTCTTGTATGCTTCTCGACAAACAGCAGAATCATCCGTTTGCGTTCTTCTTCAAACATGCAGCTCACTCCTTAGGATGTGCAGCTACCCGCTGCCGGATTCCTATATATACAGTAACTACTGAATTCAAAGATAAGATGACTGGATTCAAATCACTTGTGATTGATGTTGACCATTTGTGCTCATTCATGATTGTAACAGCGTTTTCATTAACTGTAAAGAGGCTTTCTATGCTTATTTTTCGCCATAAAATCATCAGTTTAACCCTGCTATTCCTGTCTGGATTCACTGCTGCTGTAAGAATTGGATCAATTCCTGCTCATTTATGCTCATTTCAGCCTGTCAATGTATCATCCTGCGCGGCAAATTACCTCCCGATCGCCTATTTCACAATGGCAGCGAGCAACATATTTATATTACATATGGGGAAAAGCGGGTGAACAGGAGATGGCCTATTACAACAACAACGGATATGACAGCGCGGGCGGTAACGGCGGCAATGGCAGTAGCAGCGGCATTAACGGCCACGGAGGGAGCGGCAGTGACGGCCCTGTAGAAACCGAGGAGCTCAGTGCAGAGGATTATGCGATTATTGCTGCCGGCTTCGGTGTGCTCGGGGAACTGTTTGCTTTTTTCTCTCTGGTAAAAGCCAAGCAGGTGACCAAGGAAACTGGCGGAAAGGTAACTACAGACATCGACCCGGTGTTGTTCGTGCAGAACCGCAAAAAAAAAGCAGCCAGACGAAAGTCCCGCCGGCTGCGTTGAACGTATATATTTTTCGAACCCATCGCTTACTTCAAAGGTATGACCTCATGCTTCGTAAATATGGCCTGCACCTTCTCCCGCAGCTCCGCTTCGGGCAGAAGGACAATGACAATAATATGCTCCAGATCGGCATGCTTCGCATACGCTTCCGCATCCTCATGCGGAATTCCCATCCCGATCAGGCTGACCGCAAGTCCATCTGTCTCCAGATCCGCTCCCGCCAGCTTGCGGGCTGCCGGACCTGCTGCGACCGCAGAATCGCCCACCATATCCAGGCCTACCCCAAGACCGCGGGCTGTACCGAACAAGCCATTATTCCCCCGCCCCGTCTCCACATCCCCAATCGCGGCATCCTTGCTGATGATCTCCAGCGTGTTCTTCTGCTTCGTGACAGCCGAGATATGCTTCGCCTTGATCCCAATCTCCTTCAATTCCTCGATCGCCAGCACCGCATCACTCCGGTGTCCAAAAATCCCCAATATCAATGTTGGCATGCGGCATCCCTCCTGTTAAGGCGATATTACCACTCTTCTCGGGCATTGAACCCCTTCCTTGAACCTTGTTTGTAGCAACGGCTCCAGCGGGTTGTGAATCAATCTCTTCTAATTCGGTTATAAAGATACGTATACATAAACATAACTTAAGAGATTGGGGGGGCTGCTGTGCTTCAAAGCAAGTATTTCCGGACCTGCCTGGCCATTATCGCCTTTTTGACGATTTTGTACTTAGGCTCCAAGGTCATTTTTCTGTTCACACCGCTGGTCTCTATCATTCAACTGCTGCTCGTACCCATGATGCTGTCGGGCTTCATGTATTATCTGCTGCGGCCGGTCGTCAACTATCTGGGGACCAAAAATGTAAACCGCGGGCTGTCCGTGCTGCTGATCTATCTTGTGTTCACCGGGCTGTTCGTTCTATTCTGGGTGCTGGTCTGGCCTACACTGCGCGAGCAAATCCAGAATTTCATCGACAATACGCCGTATCTGGTCGAGGGTATACAGAATCAGTTCAACAAGCTCCAGAATGATCCGGCGTTCTCCCGCTTCTTCAAGGGTGACACGGATGTGACCACACGCCTGACAGAGTATTTGAACAGTGCCATTAACTGGGTGACCAATTCGATGTCCAACCTGATCACAGTGATCTCCAGTATTGTCGTGGTTATCGCTACCCTGCCGATCATTCTCTATTACATGCTGAAGGACGGGCACAAGCTGTCCCCGATTCTTCAAGGCCTGATTCCGAGAAAGTACCGCAAGGAAGGCCAGGAGATGTTCAAGGATATTGACTCTGCACTCAGCGGCTTCATCGTTACACGTGTCCTGCTTAATGTGGTGCTGGGCGTGTTGCTGTACATTGGGTTTTTGCTGATCGGCCTGCCTTACTCTCTGCTGCTCGCCGTGATCTCCATCCCGCTGAATTTCATTCCCTATGTGGGCTCGCTGCTGGCGGCGGTTCCGGTTGTTATCGTGGGGTTCATCGAATCGCCTTCGATGGCGATCTGGTCAGCGGTCGTTATCCTGATTGCGCAGCAGATTCAGGATAACGTGCTGTCCCCGGTCATCTACGGCAAGTCACTGGATGTGCATCCGCTGACCACGGTGCTGCTTGTACTCGTGGGGGGCGACTTCTACGGCCTAATCGGCGTACTCATTGCGCTTCCGGTCTATATGATTATCAAAATCATCTTCCTGCGCATTTACGAGATCATTGTCGCCGAAAGGGTGGATCAGCCCGCACCCGAGCCCGGCGCTCCGCCGGGAATTGAGATCGAGATCGTCAAGGACGATAAGCTATAGTAAAGCAACCCCACAAAGTGGGGCTTTAGCGTAGGTGATAACTCAGGTACTTTGCGGGGGCCCCAAAACATATAAATTCTTATCTTTTAATAAAAAGCCCTCCGGTGCATCTTCGCGCCGGAGGGCTTTTCAATGTATATGCTTGGATGTATCCGGACTTCAGCCACGCAGCGAGCGGACCACGAAAGTGTGGTTGCCCTTAGGCAGGTTCTGCCCGCCATACAGCGTCACGGAGCCTTTGGTATGTGCGATGATCGTCGCATTGAATGCAACCAGCTGGTCCCCTTTCCAGACAGTAACCGCTGATTTGAAATAGACGGCATTATCAAACTGCAGACGTTCTGTCATAATATATCCGACCGAATGGAGAACCGGGGGCAACGCTCTCTCTTTGGGAGCCAAAGCTTTGATATATACAATATCGCGGAAAGGGACGGCAATCTCCTGATGCCCGATGACGGCCACCGAAGCTGCAAGATCCCATCTGCGCAGAACGCCTTTCATGATCGTATATGGCTGCTCGCCGCAGTACATAATGACCGGTCTGCCAACCCAATGCTTCATGGCTCCACGCCCTTCCCTGTGCCTGAACTACTTATACCCTCGGTATAGACCAGTCTATACCCTGAAGCCCATGCTGTTCCAGATACTGGTTGGCCTGAGAGAACGGGCGGCTGCCCAGAAATCCCCGGTGTGCAGAGAACGGACTCGGATGCGGGGACTGAATCACCTTATGTCTGCTGCGGTCAATTACCGCGCCCTTTAGCTGGGCATGGCTGCCCCACAGGATGAAGACCATCGGTTCTGTCCGCTCGTTCAGCTTCTCCATGATGGCATCCGTGAAGGTCTCCCAGCCCAGACCTTTATGCGAATTCGGCTGGCCCTCGCGTACTGTCAGTACGGCATTAAGCATCAGCACGCCCTCTTCTGCCCAGTGCAGCAGCGATCCGTGACCCGGTACCTCTACACCAAGATCACTGTGCAGCTCCGCATAGATATTACGCAATGACGGCGGAATCCTTACACCCGGCTCTACCGAGAAGCTAAGGCCGTGGGCCTGTCCTGCGCCGTGATAAGGGTCCTGTCCAAGAATAACTACCCGGGTCTTGCTGTAAGGCGTCAGCTTCAGCGCCGAGAACAGCTTGTCCTTCGGGGGATAGACTGTATACTGCTTGTACTCGCGTGCCAGGGCATAGCGCAATTCCTCGAAGTAAGGCTTCTGCGTCTCTTCCTGAAGCACTTCATCCCAATCGTTGCCAAACATTCGGTTCTCCTCCCAATTCCCCTGCTATTAGTATTGTTTCATAACCTGTTATTAACCAGAGTAACAGGAATTTATTTGCGGCCTTGTTCACTTTATAAGTGCGTAATGAGAATTATAACATGATAAATAGCGCTTAATCCATGGCATACTTGAATAACTTATACCAGTATAAAGTGGTTTCGATATTAGGATGATAGGACTGCTTCAGTGTGTCAACACCACCTAATATGAATCCTTGTTTCACATAAAATCTGCATGCCCCAAGATTATCATCTTGCGCTTCCAGGGACATTCCTATAAGCTGTCTTTGCTTTGCCCACTCTTCTGCTGTATTTAAGAGCAGCTTTCCGGCTCCACTGCCTCTATATTCTTTTTTAGCAGCAATGTTCTCAATATAACAGAAGCGGTTCCAGTCCTGAATTATTCTAATTTGTCCTATGCAGGTATTATTCATATAAGCTAAAAACAAAGCTTTATCCTCTCGGTTGATATACTCGCTCCAGTCAAGGTTGTCATCCGGAAAGCGTGTTTCTCCGGTTTCCTCAAAAAGAACTTCTGTATAAGACCATCTTCCGGATTGTAAACTGGGAACCACTCTGCCATACAACTCAAAATAATCATTTGTCAGATTGATATCCTCTATTAATTCATGATTTAACGGCACAATAGTGAGTTTACCTTCACTGTCCAAAAGTTCACACTCCCCTCATTTAAAAGGGCGGAACGGAACCCCCTTTGAACCTGCCGGGTTTTGCCGTTTCGCCCTTTCTTTCTACTAAGACTTGCGGCCATAGTCCGCCTTGATTTCGCCCCATGACTTCGTCTGCCATTTCAGCACCTTGTTGTTATAGGTGTGGGTCCTCAGCCAGCTCTCCGCCCGGTCAATCAGCTGCCAGATCTCCTCTGTAGAGGCATCCCGGGGCAAGGTCGTCGCCACCTTTTTCTGCTTGACCCATTTCATTGCATTGACAGAATCACTGTAGACCGTCTTACTGCTGCCTTCCTTCTTAAGCAGAGCCAGTGCATGCACTATCGCCAGGAACTCTCCGAGGTTATTGGTCCCTTTACGGATCGGACCGCAGGAGAAAATGACATCCCCGGTCTGGGTATCCACGCCTTTGTATTCGACCGGTCCGGGATTCCCCCGGGTGCCTACATCCACGGAGATGCTGTCATAATCAATCTCCTCAGACGTCTCCACGCCGGCGCTGCGGCTCCAGGACTTGCCTGACTTGCTTGTGCCGGACATTCCTGAAGCTGCTGCACCCGTTCCCCAGTTGCCCTTCCAGCCTGCCTTGAAGGCTGTCTCAGCAGCAGCCTTGCTCTCATAGGATTTATATTTCGCTCCGGTATAATGATCCGTCTGCGCCTGGCATTCCGCCCATGTATTATAGACTCCAGGCTTCTTGCCTTCCCATACTACGTAGTATTTCTGCTTAGCCATTCCTGTTGCTCCCTCCTGCCGTGTAACCTTAATCCAGATTCATATTGTAATGCATACCGCGTTCATATTGAAGCCTGAATACACTCGCACACCTGCTGATCCCGAATATATATTGGATAATTACCGGCAGGCGCGTTCATACTAATACGGCAGCTTAGTCCAGCACAGCAAGCGTAGTATCGGCAATGGTCTGGAGCTTGCCCGTATCCTGTGTTGCCTTGACCATAACCCGCAGACCCACCAGGGCATTGTGCAGATACGCAGCCAGCGCCGGAGCCGGATGCCGGGAGGATAGTTCTCCGGTCTCCTGTCCATGCAGGATCAGCCGTTCAATTAATCTCTCTGTATTCAGAAAAGCCTCATTCGCCCGGCCAGCAGCTTCCGGATCATGACCCGACAGCTCCACTGCCGTATTCACCAGCATACAGCCCTTCGGCTCTGTTTCACTTCTATGGATGGTTGCTTCGAATAAGAGGCGGATGGCTGCCTTGGCAGAGGTGATGCCCTCAATCCGGCTCTCCAGCCTGGAGCTTTGGAGGGAAGCAAAGCGCTCCAGCGCTTTTATATATAAGGTATGCTTGTCTCCAAAGGTGTCATACATGCTTCGCTTGTGAATTCCCATACCGGTTACAAGATCCTGCATGGAGGTCTTCTCATAGCCCTGCTGCCAGAAAATCGTCATTGCCTTGAGCAATACATCATCAATGTCAAACTCTTTGCTTCGCGCCATGATCATGCTCCTTTCGCGGTCTATTTTACCATTTATAGAACGATCGGTAAATATTATTGTAGCAGTGTTAACTGGATCACATTAATTCCGTACCAATCATTCTATATTAATTTCAAGGAAAATACCATCAGCATTACACACCTAAAGGAGGTTATCACATGAGAAAGATCGCAGTAATACTGGCGGCATTCACCCTGACTCTGCTCATCGGATGCGGCAACGCAAACAAAAATGCAGGCAATACCGGCACAGCAGCGAACACCGGCAATACGGCGGCTACCGCTGCACCGGATGCAGTCACTTCGGCTTCGGTAGTCGATAACGGGGAAGCCTTCAAGAAGGCGATCAGCAAAGACGGCACCTGGATTGCAGCTACGCTGAAGGACCTGAGCTTCTCTGAGGAGCTTGTGCTCGACGGACAATTCATCCATAAGGAAGAGCCTGCCCGCAAGATCGCGCTCTATACCCAGGATGCCGATCACAACATCACGAACTCCTTCAAGCTATCCGCTCCGAAATTGACGATCCGCAGTGAGAATGCCCGGATTCAGGGAGGGACCTTTGTGGGTGATGTCTATGTGGAGGCTGACGGCTTCTCCGTCGTGAATGCCACCATTGAAGGCAATGTCTATTTCTCCGATGACAAGTACCAGGCTACCTATTCCGCAGCAGATCAGGGTAAGGTAACCGGCGTCACTGAAGTGAAAAAATAACGCGGCAGGGTGCGGGGTGTTCCTCTTCGGGCAAGCGGCCGGGGAGAACACCCTCTTTTTACATTGTTACCCTTGAAAAGAGGTGCTGGCCTAATGAAATTCATCCGTAAGTATGCTATCCTTCCCCTTCTGCTCCTGATGCTCTCCTCCTGTAACGGACAGGATGCAGCGGAGCCGGAACCGCAACAATACCGGATTCAATCCGGTCATGATCTGAGTATCCTGACGACGAGCGACACCCATTATTTAGCGCAGGAGCTTAGGGATCTCGGGCCTGCCTTCCAGCAGTTTCTGGCTGCCGGTGACGGCAAGCAGCTCGGCTACAGCAAGGAGATGCTGGAGGCGCTGGGCTATGATATCGGAATCCGCAGGCCGGATGTGGTGATTATCAGCGGGGATCTCAGCAACAACGGGGAAGAAGCCAGCCATAAGGAGCTGGCCGGACATCTGAAGCGCATTGAGCAAGACACCGGAACCCGGATCTATGTGATTCCGGGCAATCACGATATCCAGAATCCCTGGGCCCGGAGCTTCCGCGATAAGCGCCAATACGCCACAGATTCCGTGAGCGCCAAGGCATTCCGCAAAATCTATGGCAGCTTCGGTTATGATGAAGCCCTGCTGAGAGACGAGGATTCGCTCAGCTATCTGGCTGCCCCGTCAGAGGAGCTATGGCTGCTCATGCTGGATACTGCACAGTACGGAGACAATAAAGCGCTTGGCCATCCCCAGCTGGAGGGCCGGGTCAGTGACCGGACCCTGGAATGGATCGCCGCCTGCGGTGCGAAGGCCGCTGCCGCAGGCGCGCAGCTCGTGACGGTCATGCATCACAGCCTGTTGAATCACAGTGAATTCATTCAGGAGGGCTTCACTATTGAGGACCATGCCAAGGTTACAGATGCCTTAATGAAGAGCGGTGTGCGGACGGTTCTCAGCGGGCATATACACATTCAGGATATCAGTGAATACAGTCATGACGGGGAGCGCATCTATGACATCGCCAGCAGTGCTTTGTCTGTTTTCCCCCATCAATATGGACTCTTAACCTATTCCTCCGCCCATCAGACTCTGGATTACAGCACTGCAAGATTAGGGATGGAGCAATGGGCTGCTGCCACCCGCAATACCGATCCGAATCTGTTGGGCTTCAGGGCCTACAGTGAAGCCAATTTCCGCAAGCGGTCTGCCACCCGGAGTTATTCCCGTCTGACTGAAGACCCCGCCTACGCCCGTTATACGGAGGCTGAGCTGAAGCTAATGGCTGACGTTGTCGGAAGGCTGAACGAGAACTACTTCGCAGGCTCTGCCAGTACGGGCAATGCTGCCGTGACCGCTACAGAAGGCTACCGGCTCTGGCAGGATGCCCCGGCAAGCGGAACGAGAAGCTATGTTCTGAAGATGGCCTCGCAGCAGCCGAAGAACAATCATGAACTGCATGTCCAGCTTCCTCAGCGGTGATGTTTGAATACGTAGAAATAGGTGCAAAATAGACAGGTATGCTTACATCTATTGCTGAGGAGATGAAGACCACCATGTTTACACGTATGGATGAGATTATGATTGAAATCCCGGACGTTGAGAAGCCAGATCCTAATGCGGCGGCAGCGGTACAGGAGCTGCTCGGGGGCAAGTTCGGTGAGATGTCCACCCTGAACAACTATTTGTACCAGTCCTTTAACTTTCGTTCCAAAGAAAAGCTGAAACCCTTCTATGATCTGGTGATGAGCATTACGGCTGAGGAGCTGGGACATGTTGAATTGGTCTCCCACGCCGTGAATAAATGTCTGAGAGGTTCGACGGACTATAAGAAGCCGGATTCCACGCCGCTGGGGGATGTCAAAGACGCACGGCTGTCTTATCACTTCCTGGCGGGCGCACAGGGAGCCATGCCGTTCGACTCTATGGGCAATCCATGGACCGGAGCCAATGTGTTCAACAGCGGCAATTTGGTGGAGGATCTGCTGCATAACTTCTTCCTGGAGTGCGGAGCCAGAACCCATAAAATGAAGGTCTACGAAATGACCGACCACCCTGCTGCCCGGGCGGTAGTCGGCTTCCTGCTTGTCCGTGGGGGCGTTCACGTAGTCGCTTACGCCAAAGCCCTGGAGATTGCCACAGGCGTTAATGTGACCAAGCTCGTGCCGATTCCTTCCCTGGACAACAAAGCTTTCAATGAAGCCAGGAAGTATGAGGAAAAAGGCGTCCATACCAAGCTGTACACGTGGAGCGATAAGGATTTCAGCTCCATTGACCAGATCTGGAAGGGCACTCACCCCGAGGACGGGCTTCCGCTGGAGGTCATTCAGGGTGTACCGAAAGGCTTCCCTATCCCCGAAGCCCCGGAATCGAAGGAAGAATTCGCACCGGGCATCTCTGAAGAGGAGTTCAAGGAGATTGCCAAACGGCTGAAAATGGCCGGGAATATTCATGACTAGCAGCCAGAGCCAAGCCTAGCGAATAACAGCACCCATAGAGAAGCGGATGTCCTGAAAGCCATGAACTGGCTGCCGGAACATCCGCTTTGTTTGGGTATGGACACTTGTAAGATCTCCGCCTTATAACTCGGGCTCAAGCTGCAGTGAGGTGTCGGCTACAGCCCGCCCATTCACAAGCAGCACAATCGTATGCTCACCGGGATAGTGCTTGCGTGTAGTCAGGTTGGCCCAGCGGTGGGTCCGGGTACCGGAGAGTCTGGTGCCTCCGGGCACGGTTTTGTCGGATAACAGAAACAGCTTGCGCGAGATCTTGCCGCCGGCCTTGATGAAGTTAATCCCGTATTCAATACGGATGCGTACCGGACCGCCCTCCCGGATCGTCAGAGCGTATTGCAGCTCACCGTGCTCCCCGATCCGCAGTACAGCCGGGTCAGCCGCCAAGGCAGCCGAGCTGACCAGCGGGGTGCTGCTCTCCTCCGGAGCATATCCGAACAGCTCCATGATCTCAGGATCGGCCTTGCGGATCAGTGAGCGGCAGCCATGCCGTACAATCCAGTTTGTGTTCACATTACTGCCCAGCCAGCGGCGGGCGGTGGCTATAACGACATCGGGGTGATCCTTCGCGATATCGTTCAGGTTGTTGGCTACACTTTTGCGCACATAGAGTGACGGGTCAGCCTTCAGCTTCTCCAGCAGAGGTAATAGCGGAGACGGGTCGCGCTTGAACACCGGCAGCGCCTGGCCCCAGGGCAGACGGGGACGGCTTCCCTCGCTGGCGAGACGCCGCACATGCTCCCCCGGATGCTCCGCCCAGATCAGCATCTGGTCCATCATCGCTTGCGGATCACGCAGCAGGAACGGCCTGACGGCAAATTCCGCCGAGGACCCCGGGGTGAACCGCTCCAGCGCCTCCATCGACAGCTCCCAGTGCTCCCCGCTTCCGCCATACACCTCCACGAAATCCGGGAAGATCAGATACGGGAAGCCGACACAGTCCTTATCTATCGCATACAATATCTTCAGCGCTTCCTCATAGGCCGGGGGCAGGCAGCTGCCCAGCGTCTCTGTAATCCGCCGCATCCGTGCCTTCAGCTCCAGCTCCTCCCACGGCTCCTTCATCGCCTCAGCAACGAAGTGATCCAGCTCGAACGAACCGTAGGCGGTTTTAATTTTCATTCCCAGGCTGTGCAGGAATTCTTGGTTGTACATTGCTTTTAGGGGCTCGGCCATTCTTTGAATTCCTCCTGCTGATGTAATTGGATTCTCTTATGATGAGAGCATACCATACGAACCGGACATCCCTGTGTCAACTTTCGGCTGGATATATATACACAAAGTATAGCCTATGTTCAAAACCGGCAGCCTGTCGTACAATAAGATTTAAGTTTTTTCCCGCTGACAATGAAATATATTTCGATGAAAGGACTGGGACTTTTTGCCACAGACACTTGTTAAAAACATTGATTTTTTCGTAGCCGCACTGTCACAGACCTTCGTATCCGCCCTCCAGCTTGACCCTGACGGAATGTACTCCCAGGTAGGCAGCGGAGTCGTTGAGAAATTCTCTGATGAGTACGTCCGGCTGAAAAGATTCGACGGCACCACCTCGCATTATGCCCGCGATATTACGAAATTCCAGCACAACCATGCCTGAGAAGGCTTCGGGGTCTCTTCATCAAAGGAGAAACAGCGCTCGCCTGTCATCCTACCTCCCCTCTTCAAACGCAGACCCTGGACCCTGATCCGGGTCTGTTTTTGCGTTCAATTTTCACAAAATATTAACGTGTGCATTCCAATAAACTATTGACTTGACGCTGCTGGAGAACTAAACTGAAATCGTTAACAATTCCATGTACCCGGAGAGAACCTATGATTACCATCAAAGATATTGCCCGTGTTGCCGGTGTGTCCCATACTACCGTATCCAGGGCGCTGAACGGCAATCCGCTGATCAAGAAGGCCACCCGGGATAAGATTGAACGGATCGCCGCCGAAATGAATTATGTGCCGAATTACAGCGCCAAGAGTCTGGTCACCAAGAAATCGTTCATCATCGGCCTGTTCTTCTCCAGTATTGAGCAGGGGACTTCCGCAAGCTTCCTGGTGGATGCCATCAAAGGCATCACGCATAGCCTAGATGAGAACTATAATCTGACGGTGAACGGGATCGACGGTGTGCAGCATTTCAGCAATATTCAGCCCCAGCGCTTCGACGGCATTCTGGTCATGAGCCAGAGCGATGAAGACAATACCTTCATCTATCATGTGAAGAAGATGGGCATTCCGCTAGTGGTGCTAAACCGCCAGCTGGAGGACCCGGGCATCATGAACGTAGTGGCCAATGACCGCGAAGGCGTGAAGGAAGCGATTGATTATGCTGTGAAGCAGGGTCACCACAAGCTGGCTATTATTGAAGGCAAGCCCGGCTTCAAGTCCTCAAGCGAACGTAAGCAGGGCTTCCTGGACAGTCTGATTGCAGGCCGGCTTCCGCTAAATCCCGATTATTTTGCCTCAGGAGATTATAGCATTGAGAGCGGATATGCCGCGATGAGCAAGCTGCTTAGCCTGGAGGACCGGCCTACGGCTGTGTTCTGCTCCAATGATGATATGGCGATTGGCGCCATGAATGCCTGCTATGCGCACAAAGTCCGGGTGCCGGAGCAGATCTCACTGATCGGCTTCGATGATATGATGTTCGCCCGCTATACGAATCCCGCCCTGACCACCGTCCGCAAGCCGATCGCCGAGATCAGTGAGCTGGGCATCACTATGCTGATCCAGCTGCTTCAGCAGCCGGAGACCCCGCCGCAGCAGCTGTTCGTCAAGACTTCGCTGGTTGTACGGGATACGGTAGCCGCAGAATAACTCTGCCAGAACCCCAGCCGCTATTTTCTGCAGATACGGAGCCTTCCTGGAGAAGTGAAGGAATTCCGTATCTTGCTTAAAATAAAATGTTAACGTGTGCAATTTATCACTGTATTCTAAAGGAGATCATGACACTATGACAAACCGTTTATCCAGAAGCACTCACCCGGGGCTAACCCTCCATCCTGAACGGATGATCCAGTTCGGCGAAGGCAACTTCATGCGTGCGTTCGTAGACTGGCAGCTGCAGCAAATGAACAATCAGGATCTGTTCAACGGCAGTGCCGTCCTCATCCAGCCTATTGCGCAGGGACCCGGAGGAGTAGCTGAACTGATGACCGCTCAAGACAACCTGTACACTGTGCTGCTTAACGGCATTATGGACAACGAGACCGTCAATTCCCGCGAAATTATCAGCTCGGTCAGCCGGGTGATTAACCCATATATGGATTATGAAGCTTATCTCGCGCTCGCCGAGAATGATGATCTGGAGTTCATTACCTCCAATACTACCGAAGCCGGTATTGCCTATCTTCCAGGCGACCGCGCAGACGATGCTCCCCCTAAGAGCTTCCCGGGCAAGCTGACTGCGCTGCTTCACCGCCGCTTCGAGCTTGGCAAGAAAGGCTTCGTCATTATCCCTTGCGAGCTGATTGACCGTAACGGCGAGAAATTGCAGGAGATCGTAGAACGTTATGCGGCTGACTGGAACCTTGGCGCAGAATTCCTGCAATGGCTGAAGTCCGAGAACACCTTCTGCTGCAGTTTGGTAGACCGGATTGTTCCTGGTTATCCGCGTGACCAGGCTGCTGCCCTCGAAGCTGAGCTGGGCTATCTCGATAACGTAATGGTAACCGCAGAACCTTTCCTCTTCTGGGTTATTGAAGGGCCGGAGTCTCTGGCAGAGCGCCTGCCGCTGGCTAAGGCCGGACTGAATGTCGTAGTGACACCGGATATGACCCCTTACCGCGAACGCAAGGTTCATCTGCTGAACGGACCTCATACCGCTATGGTCCCTCTGGGCCTGCTCGCCGGTCTTGAGACGGTTGAAGACGTCATGAACGACGGTACCTTCTCCCGCTTCGTGAAGCAGTTGATCGAAGAGGAACTGATCCCGATGCTGGATCTGCCTGCTGAGCAGCTATTGTCCTACGCCGATGCCGTGCAGGAGCGCTTCCGCAATCCGTTCATCCGCCATGAGCTGACCTCCATCTCGCTCAACAGCATTTCCAAATTCAAGGCCCGCCTCCTCCCGGTCCTGCTTCGCTACCAGCAGGAACGCGGCAAGCTTCCGGAACGGATGACTCTCGCCTTCGCCGCCCTGCTGCTCAGCTACCGCGGCGACCGTATTCCCCGGCAGGACGGCGCAGAGGTACTGGCAGTGTTCGATCAGGCCTGGAGCCAGCCGGCCAGCTTCGTGAACACTATTCTTGCCGACACCAGCCTGTGGGGACAGGATCTGACCCAGCTGCCGGGATTGGCTGATACGGTTGCCGCCCACTTGCAGCAGCTGGAGCGTGAAGATTCCCGCGCGGCATTGCAGGAACTCGTCGGCTGAACCCGGTCGTTTGTATGAAAAAGCTCAGGGAAGTCCAGACTCACAAACTTTTTAGGAGGGCCAACATGAAGAACTTAATGAAAATGAACCCGAGAGATACGGTAGCTGTAGCCTTGCGGCCGATTGCTGCCGGAGAAGAACTGACGATAGACGGACTGACGCTTCAGGCTGCCCAGGAGATTCCGCAGGGTCATAAGATTGCCCTGACCGATTTCAGCAGCGAAGACATCATTACCAAATACGGTTCCCCGATTGGCCATGCCACAGCTCCGATTGCGGCAGGCGACTGGATTCATACGCATAACATCAAAACCAATCTGTCCGGCGAGGAAGAATACGAATATGTGCCTGATGTCCATCCGGTAATCTATCCGCGCCGTGATCTGACCTTCCAGGGGTACCGGCGGAGTAACGGCAAGGTGGGCATCCGTAATGATCTGTTCATTATTCCGACTGTGGGCTGTGTGAACGGCGTGGCCGAGCAGATGCTTCAGGAGTTCAAGGCTGAGCATCCCGATCTTGGCGGATTCGACAACCTGACCGTGCTGAAGCACCCTTACGGCTGCTCCCAGCTGGGCGATGACCACCGTATGACCCGCAGCATTCTGCTCGATGCCGTTAATCACCCCAATGCAGGGGGTGTACTCGTCTTTGGCCTTGGCTGCGAGAACAATATCGTCTCCGAGTTCCGCAGCATGCTGGGTGACTATGACGAATCCCGGGTTAAATTCCTGGTAGCCCAGGAAGTAGGCAATGAGCTGGAAGCCGGTCTTGTGCTGCTGGAGGAGCTGTATGAAGCCGCTGCGAACGACGTTCGTGAGCCGGTTCCGCTCAGCGAGCTGAACATCGGGCTGAAATGCGGCGGCTCTGACGGGTTCTCCGGCATCACGGCCAACCCGCTGCTGGGCGCATTCTCCGACTTCATTATCTCCCAGGGCGGAACCTCGGTACTGACAGAGGTGCCGGAAATGTTCGGTGCGGAGAAGGTGCTGATGGCCCGTGCGGAGAGTAAGGAGGTCTATGATGATATCGTCTCGCTGATCAATAACTTCAAGCAGTATTTCCTCTCTTACGGCGAGCCTGTCTATGAGAATCCGTCTCCGGGCAACAAGGCCGGCGGCATCAGTACGCTGGAGGACAAATCGCTCGGCTGCACCCAGAAGGCCGGATCGTCGCCAGTCGTGGATGTATTGCAGTATGGCGTGAAGCTGCGCAAAAAAGGACTGAGCCTCTTGCAGGCTCCCGGCAATGATCTGGTCGCTGCCTCCGCGCTTGCCGCTTCGGATTGTCAGCTCGTGCTGTTCACAACCGGCCGCGGCACGCCGTTCGGCAGCTTTGTGCCTACGGTTAAGGTAGCAACGAACAACGACCTTTTTGCCAAAAAAGGCCACTGGATGGACTTCAACGCAGGTCCCCTGCTGGAAACGCCGATGGCCGATGTGCTGGAGGAATTCATCACATATATCATTGATGTTGCCAGCGGCCAAAAAACACGGAATGAGCAGAATGAAGTGCGTGAGCTGGCTATTTTCAAAACAGGCGTTACCTTGTAGAACTTATTCCAATCCATTCAAAGGGAGATCCTATTCATGTTCCTAAACGAGGACTTCATGTTGTCCGGCGAAACAGCACGGCTACTCTTTCATAATCACGCCAAAACCATGCCCATTATCGATTACCACTGCCATCTGGACCCGCGTGAAATCTATGAGGACCAGCCATTTGAGAATCTGACCGCAGCCTGGCTGTACGGCGATCATTACAAGTGGCGGCTGATGCGCGCGAACGGCGTGCCTGAATCGCATATTACCGGCGACGCCTCTGATTATGATAAATTTCTGGCCTGGGCCCGTACACTGCCTAAGGCAGTGGGCAACCCTCTGTATAGCTGGACGCATCTGGAGCTCCGCCGTTTCTTCGGTGTAGAGGAGCTGCTGAATGAAGCCACGGCGCCGGCCATATGGGAGAAGGTCAACGCCAAGCTGGTTGAACCGGGCTTCACCCGGCGCGGACTGATCCGCAGCAGCGGTGTCAAGGTGATCTGCACCACCGATGATCCGGCAGATTCCCTGGAGTATCACAAGCTGCTGCAGGGGAGTGAGACCGCCTTCCAGGTGTTCCCGACCTTCCGTCCTGACAAGGCGCTGAACATCGATGCTGAAGGCTTCGCCGCCTGGACCCTTAAGCTGGAGTCGGCCTCCGGACTGCCGGTCAAGAGCTATGCCGGGCTGCTGGATGCCCTGCGGAACCGGGTTGCCTTCTTCCACGAGCAGGGCTGCCGCCTGTCGGACCATGCGCTGGATATCCTACGTTATGAAGCGGGTGAGCCTGAGATCGTTGAAGCTATATTCGCCAAAAGAATGCAGGGTGCTGTGCTGTCACCGGAGGAAATCACCCGCTACCGCACAGAGCTGCTGACCGCGCTGATCGGCTTCTATCATGACAAGGACTGGACTATGCAGCTTCATCTGCATGCTTACCGCAACAATAACACGCCGATGTTCCAGCGATTGGGACCGGATACCGGCTATGACGGCATCAACGATCTGCCGCTGACCACAGCGCTGTCGCAGCTGCTGGACCGGGCCGAGAGCGGCAGCGGCCTGCCGAAGACGATCCTCTACTCGCTGAATCCCGGCGACTACCCTGCCCTGCTGGCTCTGCTGGGCTGTTACCAGAAGGACACTCCCGGCAAGCTCCAGCTTGGCTCCGGCTGGTGGTACAACGATACGCGCAGCGGCATGCGCCAGCAGCTGACCCTGCTGGCCGAAGGCAGTCTGCTCGGCAACTTCGTCGGCATGCTGACCGATTCGCGCAGCTTCCTGTCCTATACCCGGCATGAATATTTCCGCCGCGTACTGTGCGGGCTGCTTGGTGAACTCGCCGAACGCGGGGAAGCGCCGGATGACCTCGGCGTCCTGGGGGCTATGGTAGAGGATATCTCCTACAATAACGCAGCCGGGTATTTCGGGTTCCAGACTGCCGGCAGCGCAGCCGGCGTCTCCGTCTAGATGGAGGAATGCTGAAGATGCCGACAATCTATATCGCCGGAGACTCTACCGCCGCCCAAAAGGGCGGCGGGGAATGGCCGATGGCCGGATGGGGCGAATACCTGCAGCAGTATGTCAGCCGGAAGGTGCGGATTGAGAACCGGGCCATCAACGGACGGAGCACACGCTCCTTCCTGGCTGAGGGCAGGCTGGCAGACATGGAGCGGGACTTCCTCCCCGGAGACTTCCTCCTGATTCAGTTCGGCCATAATGACCAGAAGCTGGAGGACCCTCTCCGTTACACGGAGCCGCATACCGATTACCGCGACAATCTCAAGGTATTCATCGATTCCGCCCGCAGCCGGGACTGCACGCCTCTGCTGCTGACCTCGGTCAGCCGCCGCCGGTTCACCCCGGATGGTGAACCTGATCCACAGGCCGTCGGACTCTATCCGCAGGTCATGCGAGAAGTTGCCGGGGAGACCGGAACGTCTCTGCTCGATGTTTTTGCCGCCTCCCAGCAGCTCTACCGCAGACTGGGAGCCGAAGCATCGGCTGAGCTATTCATGCATCTGCCGCCGGGTGCACGCCCCAACTACCCGGACGGCATTACGGATGACACTCATTTCTCCAGATCCGGGGCGCAGCAGATCGCAGCACTGGTAGCCGAAGCGCTCGCACAGTGTGCGGAGCTGAGCCTGCTGCACCCGTATCTGCGGATGTAGCTGGGGGATGCAGCCAAAGTAGCCGAAGCGCTCGCATAGTCTGCGGCGCTGAAGCTGCTGCACCCGTATCTGCAGATATAGGCGGGGGATGCAGCCAAGGGTTGCACGCTTCAGACTGCCCTGGCCTATAAGCCTGGCCGCTTGTGCTCCTTTGCGGGCACGGGCGGCTTTTTTGCTTGACATCACTGCATTTATCTGTGAACACAAAGGAGCTTATCTCTATGACCGTTCCGTTTCACCTGGGCGTCCGTGCCCATGACTTCAAGCGGTGTCCGCTGCCGCAATTAATAGATAAGCTGAAGGAGCATGGCTTCCCGGCAATTCAATTGGCACTGCATAAGTCTTTTCCGGAGAGTGTGGCCGAGCTTGGCGCACTAAGTCCGGGGACTGCCGCCTATTATGGCGATGCCTTCAGACAAGCCGGTATCAAGATTGCTGTCCTTGGCTGTTATGTAAACATTATTGATGCTGACCCTGCCAAACGCGCGCAGGCGCTGAGCGACTTCAATACACATCTGCGGCTGGCCCGTGACTTCGGCGCGAGTCTGGTAGGAACAGAGACCGGCAGTGTGGGTCAGGGGTATACACCAGATAATTTCACGGAGGAGGCTTTTGAACAAGTGGTTGACTCCGTTAGTGCCATGGTTGCTGAGGCCGAACGCTTCGGAGTAACTGTAGGCATCGAGGCAGGAGTTAACCACCCGCTCTACACGGCCCCGTTAGCCCGGCGTCTGCTGGATACCGTGGCGTCCAATAACCTGCAAATTATACTGGATGCCGCGAATCTGATGACCCCGGAGAATTACCTTCAGCAGGAGCAGATTGTGGCAGAAGCGCTGGAGCTCCTCGGAGACCGGATCGCAGTTCTGCATCTGAAGGATTTCACAGTTAAGAACGGCGCCATCGACATCGTTCTTGCCGGACAAGGCATGCTCAACTTCGCCCCGCTGCTCCGCTACATGAAATATAAGCGCCAGCATATCCAGGGCCTGCTGGAGAGCACTCCTGAGGAACATCTCCAGGCCAGTGCGCAATTCCTGCGGAAAATGTATAACGAGGTTTAAAAGAGTGCTCTGCGGATGGATGTTGGATGAGAGATGATGAATGAAAGATAATGAATGAGGGATGAGGTAAGGACTTATACGGTCTACACAGCTTGTGTCACTAACTCTGCCTTACCCATCCGCCCATTTTTGGGGCATTTGGCGAATTCAGGAGCATTTGTGCACTTCATTTGCTCATTTGGCCTGCTTCTGCTGCATTCAGGTGCACTTGTGCTCCTGAGTTGCTCCCTTGGGGCTGTATCCGATTTACGCACCTTCGTGACTGCCTAATGTGTTTGGTTTTTCACACACATTTGGTCCACTCACCTTAGCACCAGCACATTGCACCCCAACTTTATACTCCCCTTATCCACAACAGACGGATATTACAATTTCTGTACAGTACAAATACTACCCCCCATCGACGTATGGGGCACTTGAGCTGCATTCTTGTGCTGTAATGAAAAGGGGGACAGTTACATTGTACGTATCAGCAATAGAGTAACATAGCAATAGAGTAATAGAGTAATAGATTTATACCCTTATACCTTACAAACTAACACCAATAATCTTGCACAAACTGCAGCTTCTCCCCCAACGTATACACTCATAACTAGAATTGTTGTACAAAAAGCAGAAATCCTCCTCTAACTAAGCAGCCTAGCCAGCACATTCCTGCATTTCCTGCAACAATCCTCAGGCAGGCTCAGGTTTTGGGGTAGCCAGGTTGCATAACTTGCAACATTTGAGGGTATTCGCTCTAAATGAGTGTCCTCTAAACGAGCGCTCCACTAAGCAGCGCGCTGTGGGCATAGCAATAAGACCGCCCATAGTTAACCGGGCGGTCCGTTGCTTGGTGCCGCTATTCCCCGGCCTCGGGGGAAATCACACCTTTTTTGAGTATAATATTCCCGTAGAGTGCCTCTTCCCCTGTAATTAGAATGGCATAGCTATGCTTGGAGCGGTCATAGAAGTCAAAACGCTCTTCATACTCCACCTTCACCGCAGGATCATGCCGGGTGAGAATCTCCTTGTATGTGTCCCATATCACAGGGACTGTGGGGTCCCCCTCCACTACGGCCATGAAGGCCGCCTGAGCCGAAGCATAATGATCCAGCGGTAGCAGCTCCAGGATCGCGTCAAGCAGCCGGGGAATGCCAATCCCGTCTGCCCGCAGCACCCGGGAATGCAGCGCATGCCCCGGATAATTGGCATCCGCCAGCACCAGCTCATCCCCGTGGCCCATTTCCATCAGAGTGCGGACGAGCTCGGGGGAGAGCAGTTTGGGTATTTTTTTGAGCATAATCCTAATCTCCTCTCGGCTTCATTACATCCCGTAGAATGATCTCAGCGCCACCAGCTCCTCAATCCGGTGCGGCGGCAGCTCGCGCTCTCCCCCGATCATGCGGGTCAGGAAGGTCAGCTTCGCCGTATACTCAAGCCGCTCCATGTTCATATAAGCAGCCATTACATCCTTGCCCCAGGTCAGGGCACCGTGGCTCTCCAGCAGCACAGCGGTCTTCTTGCCCAGGAAGGGAGTCAGCGAATCCGGGATCTCATCGGTCGAAGGCGTCCCGTATACCGCCAGTGGAATGTCCCCCATGGCAATGACGGATTCCGGCATCATCATTTTGTCCAAAGCTTCACCCTTGATGGCAAAAGCGGTAGCATACGGCGGATGCGCATGAACCACCCCGCCCATCTCCGGCAGCTCGTTGTAGATCTTCAGGTGCATCTTCACTTCCGTGGACGGCCGGTAGCCCTCTGCTGCATCCAGGATCTCTCCCTGCAGATTGACTTTGACCAGCATATGGGGCTGCAGATAGCCTTTGCTGACTCCGGTGGGTGAAGTAATGACCTCCGTGGCCGACAAGCGGGCAGAGATATTGCCGTCATTGGCCGCGATGAAATCCTTGTTGAACAGATTCCGGCCGATATCGCAGATTAGACGCCGTAATTCTTCTTCATGATTATTCATAATTGCCTCCTTGATTGCTGCTTGATTGCTGTATGAAGCTTGTCAGTTCTGATGTGAAAAAGACGGTTGGTACCGGAGCGTTGAGCAGGACCGGGCTGCCACTCTGCGGACCTCTGCGGAATCGACAGCTCCAAGCGCCGTCAATTGCACCAAAATGTTGCCGATTGCGCTCGCTTCTACCGGTCCGGCAATAACGTCTTTTCCGGTAGCATCTGCCGTCAGCTGGCACAGCAGCTTGTTCTGAATGCCGCCGCCGACCATGTGAATGCAGCGCACCGGATGGCCGGTGAGCGCCTCCAGCTCGCGGATCGTATCCGCATAAGACCGGGCCAGGCTCTCCAGAATCGAGCGGATGATCTCCGCCCGGGTCTGCGGCACCGGCTGCCCGGTGCGGATGCAGTAGGATTCAATCCGCAGCGGCATATCGCCCGGTGTGCTGAAGAGCGGATCGTTCGGGTCCAGCATGGCAATGCACGCACCCGGCCGGTCCAGCTGCCCGGCAAGCTCGGCAGCTTCCTGATGGCTGAGCGGTTCCCCCGCTTCAGCCCAGCTCCGCTGGGTCTCCTGTAGCAGCCAGAGGCCGGTGATATTCTTCAGCAGCCGGCTCCTGCCGCCGAAACAGCTCTCGTTAGTGAAGCCGCTGGCCCGGGCGGCATCGCTTAATACAGGCTCCGCCGTCTCCAGGCCCACCAGCGACCAGGTTCCGCAGCTGATGAATGCAGCGGGTGACAGCGTAGGGCCAAGTCCGGCGATCCGGTCAGGACCGGCAGAGCTAGAGCCGGGATCGCCGTAAGGAACGGACGCCACGGCGGAAGCCGTATCATGCGAAGCTCCGGCGATGATCTGGAGCGGGCCGCTGCCCAGCTCTTCCTGGAGCGCGGGCCGGAGCTCCCCCAGTACCGTGCCTGCCGGAACCAGCCGGGGCAGCAGCGTAGCCGGCAGCTCCAGCCTGCGCAGCACTTCGGCTGAAGGCGCTGTGGACTGCGGATTCAGCAGGCCGCTGGTGCTCCAGATGGTCTGCTCGGCCACGGCCACGCCGCTGAGCATATAATTGAACAGATCCGGCATCATCAGGAGCTGTCTGGCGGTTGTCCGCAGCTCCGGCTTCGCCATAAGGTCGGCAAATAATTGATACACCGTATTAATCGGGCTGGACTGGTTGCCCGTCAGCTTGAATTGCTCTGCCGGAGGCAGTGCAGCCTCCAGTACTGAAGCTATGTCCGCCATCCGCTGATCCCTGTAATGATGCGGAGCATCCAGCAGCTCTCCCTGCTCATCCAGCAAGCCGTAGTCGACTCCCCAGGTATCGACGCTTAGAGAGTGCAGCGGGCCGTAGCTTGCCGCAGCTGCCGCAATCCCTTGCTTGATCTCATGAAGCAGCCGCTGTGCATCCCAGTGCAAATGTCCGTTCACCTCTACCGGCCCGTTAGGGAAGCGGTGAATCTCCTCCACCGTCACCTTCCCGTCCCTGTAGCTTCCCAGCATCACCCTGCCGGAGCTGGCTCCCAGATCGATGGCCAGCAGCCGGATTCCTTGGTTACCGGTTACCTCCATCACTTGCGTCTTCGCCTCTGTCATCTTCCCACCTCTTCCCGTGGAGGATTAGTAGAGCGGGCCAAAGTTGCGGCAGGCTCTGTAATCGGCACTCTCCAAATTCTCTGTGCCGAACAGCGACCAGACACGCGGACGGAAAATACGCGCTTCTTCCACGTTATGCATACTGACCGGAATCCGCAGGATCGAGGCCAGCGTAATGAGATCCGCTCCGATATGCCCGTAGCTGATCGCCCCGTGATTGGCACCCCAATTGTTCATCACATCATAGACTGATTGGAAGGAGCCATGTCCGGTCAGCTTCGGAGCGAACCAGGTCGTCGGCCAGGTAGGGTCTGTCCGCTGGTCTAACGTATCGTGGACCGCTCCCGGCAGCTCAACAGTATACCCCTCTACCAGTTGGAGCACAGGTCCCAGACCCTTGACCAGATTGAGCCGGGCCATGGTGACCGGCATGCCGCCTCGGGTCAGATAGTCCGTGGAGAAGCCGCCTCCCCGGAAATATTCCTGGGAAGCCGGGCGGAACTGGGTCTGCGCGATACAGGCAGCCGCCTCTTCATCCGTGGTGTCCCAGAACGGCTTGATCGCCGGCTTGCCGTCAATACTCTGCTCGCCGGTGCCGTCAAGTGCTGCCGAGCCGGAATTAATCAGATGCAGCAGGCCGCCTGACGCCGCTCCCTCCAGCTCATACCCGGTCACGCGCTTCACGGCAGCCGGACTCCAGAAGGTGCGCACATCGGCAAAAATCTGCGCTGTATTCGTCAGCAGATAATTGAACAGCATCGTCACCCCATTCAGGCTGTCATTCTCGGTGGCAACGATATAAGGCGCCCGTCTGCCGTTCCAGTCGAACGAGGAGTTCAGAATCGTCTCCATGAAGTCGCCGTTCGGGAAATGGTCGGTCCATTGCCGCTGGCCCTGGAAGCCGCCCAGCAGGGCATTGTGACCGCTGGCTTCCTCCTCGAAGCCAAGCTTCGCAAGCTGCGGATTGCCGGTCATGAGATCACGGGCAATCAGCGTCATTTTGACAACCGTCTCCCACTGCTCTTCCTTAACCTCTTCACTCAGCTGCAGATGCTGCGGGTTATTATCGGCCCCCACACGGCAGTTGTCCTTCACCCAGGCCAGTGCCCGCGTGAACTCCTCGGGATCATAGATCCCTTCCTCAAATCTGCGTACAAATTCGGACATATCGATATATTCATTGCGCATGCCGAGATATTCCTGAAAGAACTGCTCGTTCACAATGGAGCCGGCGATTCCCATCGACACGGAGCCCATCGACAGATAGGACTTCCCCTTCATCAGAGCGGCAGCCAGCGCGGACCTCGCGAACTGCAGCAGCTTCACCTGAACATCCGCCGGGATTTCCTCGCTGCCGGATTCCTGGACATCCTCTCCGTAGATGCCGAAGGCCGGAATGCCTTTTTGCGCATAAGCAGACAGAACTGCCGCCAGATATACTGCGCCGGGGCGCTCCGTGCCGTTGAACCCCCATACCGCATGCGGGATGCCTCTATCCATGTCCATCGTTTCCGATCCATAACACCAGCACGGAGTGACTGTAATAGATACGCCTACACCTGCACCCGCGAACTTCTGCGCCGCCGCCGCAGCCTCCTTCACGCCGCCAATCGTAGAATCAGCAATGATACACTCCACCTGTGAACCATCCGGATACCTTACATTCTCCTGCAAAAATGCCGCCACGCGCTGCGCCATGCCCATCGTCTGTGCCTCCAGCGATTCGCGCACCCCGCGTCTTCTGCCGTCAATCGTCGGCCGGATTCCAATCTTCGGATAATTTGCTGTCACTGCTGTTCCTCCCCGGAATCGTAAATTGATAGTATGAGAACATTACACTGGAGCTCCAGCTCCGATTAGTAAGCGCTACCAAATACAGCCTCTGCGGCCTGCACACTTTTGTCTTTCATCGCCGACTAATCCATTTCTTCTACATCATAGAATCACTCATCTTCAAAGTCAACACTATTCCACACTTTAATTCTGGTTAATGTGTGGTTTTATGTGATATGATTGCTATAAAGTGTGTATTTCTTTGTGTTTGTGGGATTTATGTTATGCAGCAGATTATAGTAAACTGTACATAACTACATAACGTAAGGGTGGGCATGATATGAAGGCTTTTGAACGGCGGGATCTGGTCATTAATGAGCTATACAGGCATAAGAAGGTTCACGTCGCGGATCTGGCGCAGAAATTCGGTGTATCGGAGGAGACGATCCGGCGCGATCTTGACCGGCTGGATAAGGAGGGCATTGCCAAAAAGAATTACGGCGGGGCGATTCTGAACGCTCACACCAACGAGGACCCCTCCTACTCGCACAGGCATCAGGTCAACATTGAAGCGAAGCGGAGGATTGCGGTAAGGCTGCTGGAGCTGATTAATGACGGGGACAGTGTGATGACGGACACCAGCACTACGGCTTTTGAAGGATTGCGGAGAATTGTGGAGGACAAAAAAAATCTGACCATCATCACCAATTCCCTGGCGGTATTGTCAGAATTCCAGCATTCCGGGCAAAAGCTTATCTCCACGGGGGGCCTGCTCGGGCCGGAGACCAGCTCTTTCGTAGGGCCTACGGCCTCGCAGACCATTCTGAAATATAATGTGGATGTGGCGGTTTTCAGCTGCAAGGCACTCTCCATGACCGGCGGCCTCTGTGATTCCAACGAAGCGGAGACCGAGCTTAAGGTGCTGATGCAGCAGCAGGCGAGCAAGGTGGTCCTGCTGGCTGACCATTCCAAATTCGACCGGATCGCCTTCATCCGGCTGTTCAGCTTCGACAAGGTCGATTATATCGTCACCGATCAGCGTCCGTCTGAGGAATGGATCGAGTTCCTTGCCAAATATCAGGTATCCCTGCTCTATCCTGCTGATTCATAATAAGTCTTAACGTTCACGCTTAAAAGCCTGCGCCGAAACGTACACAAACCGTTCCGCTCTGGCCATCATATGGAACTTCTGCTCCGGAAAGTGGCGGTACAGGTAATCCACGAAATAGCCCGGATTCTCGGCGTTGCCGGCGAACAGGTCATAATGCAGCGGTACCACGGTCTCAAAGCCTGAGGTCGCCGCAAATTCAGCCGCTTCCCGGTAATTCATATTGCCGACGATATTGCGGCTGCCCCGGTAATAATCGCGTCCATTAATCGGCAGCAGCGCCAGATCGATTTTGCGGCTGCCTACCTCCTCAATCAGCTCAGGGAACAGCACGGTATCCCCGGCATGATAGAGCGTTACCCCGTTCAGCTCCAGAATGTAGCCCACGTACTTAGGATGACCCTGTTCATCGCGTTCGAGCTGTTCGTGCGCTGCTGCAACGGGTATGACCTTCAGCCCGCTTGCCGGCTCTGTTTCACTGGCAGGCAAGGCAGCGGTCAACTGCTCCTTGCGGATGCCCAGCGCCTCCAGACGCTCCAGGCAGACCGCCGGAGCCATGAACTGCGCCTGCGGATTCAGTCCGGCAAGCACGGGGAGGGCCTCCTCATCCAGATGATCTGAATGGTCATGGGTAATCAGGCAGACCTCCATATTCGTAATCTCTTCAGGCTGGGCTGGCGGCGGGAAGGTACGATCCGGGTTCGGGGATACATAAGGATCAATGTAGACAGTCACCTCTGCTCCCTTGACAATAACGCTGGCTTGTCCGAGGAACCAGACCGCCAGGCAGCCGTAAGGCACCTCGGTGCTGCGGATTTCTTCGATCAGTTCTTGTCCTGCTAAAGGCATGATGGGTTGCTCCCTTCCTCTTCTATTTCTCATTCATCATGGTTGGCTGTTACATCCCTGTTTAGTTTATACCCGCGAGAAGGTAAATGGAAGCGCTTGTGATAATCCCTGCTTGTTACCGGTGACCATTGATGGGTACAATTAATAGATAGCGTACTTCAACTACAGGCAGATAAAGGACAGGTGAAATGAATGCAGAATTACGGATTCGCAAGAGTCGCCGCCGCTTCCCCGGAACTCCGGGTGGCTGACTGCGTATTCAATGCAGACCAGATTATTGAAGCCATCAATACAGCCAGCGCCCAGGAGGTGGAGTACCTGGTACTCCCGGAGCTGTGCATCACCGGCTACAGCTGTGCGGATCTGTTCCTCCAGCCCCGGCTGCTGGAATCCGCGATGCAGGCGCTGCTGCGGATTACGGCCACGACGGCAGAGCACCGGATGATTGTCATTGCCGGCCTGCCGGTCTCCATCAAAAGCAGGCTGTTTAACTGTGCCGCTGTGCTCCAGCAGGGCCGTATTCTCGGGATTGTGGTCAAGACCTGCATTCCCGGCTACAGCGAATTCTACGAGCCGCGCTGGTTCGCGGGAGCCGAGGAGCTGGAGGTGTCCGAGCTGCAGATCGGCGGATCGGCGGTGCCGGTCGGCAATGATTTGATTTTTGCCTGTGAGAGCGACGGGAATCTGTCGTTCGGTGTGGAGATCTGCGAGGATCTCTGGGTGCCGGTGCCGCCAAGCAGCCTGCTGGCCCAGGCTGGTGCGACGCTGCTGTTCAACCCGTCGGCCAGCAACGAGCTGGTCGGCAAGGCCGATTACCGCCGCCAGCTGGTCGGCGGCCAGTCCGCCTCCTGTGTGGCCGGTTATGTCTATGCCAGCTGCAATACCGGCGAATCGACAACAGACGTAGTCTTCGGCGGACATTCGCTGATCACGGAGAACGGCCAGCTGCTGGCCGAATCGGAACGCTTCACTCATGAGAGCCGGATGATTACCGCCGACATTGACCTGCCGCGGCTGCAGTATTCCCGCACCGTGATGGGGACGTTCCGGGCAGGCAAGGGCGGACGCAATTACCGCGAGATTCTCTATGCCGCGCCGCTTGGCAGCAGCACCCCACGGGAGCTGAAACGGAAAGTAGGCGTCAACCCGTTCGTGCCGGGCAATCCGCTCCAGCGGGACGAACGCTGCCAAGAGATTCTCTCGATCCAGACCTCCGGCCTGATGAAGCGTATCCGCCACATCGGCACCAAGCAGGCTGTGATCGGCATCTCCGGCGGCCTCGACTCTACGCTTGCGCTGCTGGTTGCCGTGCGGGCCATGGAGCTGCTCGGGCGTCCGGCCAGCGATGTGCTGGCGGTCACGATGCCGGGCTTCGGCACGACCAGCCGCACGTACGACAACGCGGTAGGCTTGATCAAGGCACTCGGCGCTTCAATGAAGGTCGTTGACATCAAGGCGGCCTGCCTCCAGCACTTCGCGGACATCGGCCACGACCCCGAGGTGCATGACCTGACTTACGAGAACGTACAAGCCCGTGAGCGCACTCAGATTCTGATGGACCTCGCCAACAAGAACGGAGGGATTGTCATCGGCACGGGCGACCTGTCCGAGCTGGCTCTGGGCTGGTGTACCTATAACGGCGACCATATGTCAATGTACAGCGTGAATTCGGGCATTCCGAAGACGCTGATCCAGTATGTTGTCGCCTGGTATGCGGACCATGAAGCCGACGAGACGGTGAACAAATACCTCTACAGCATTATCGAGACCGGAATCAGCCCGGAGCTGCTGCCGCCTTCGGCAACCGGAGAGATTGTCCAGCTGACCGAGAATATTCTGGGGCCTTACATTGTGCATGACTTCTTCCTCTATTACATGCTGCGTACTGGCGCTTCTCCCGGCAAAATGCTCTACCTCGCCCAGCACGCCTTCGGCGGTGCTTATCCCAAGGAGCAGCTAACCGCCTGGCTGAAGGTGTTCGTCACCCGCTTCTTCACCCAGCAGTTCAAGCGTTCCTGCCTGCCGGACGGACCGAAGGTCGGTACGGTCAGCCTCTCGCCGCGCGGCGACTGGCGCATGCCAAGCGATGCTTCTGCCGCGCTCTGGCTGCAGGAAATCGAAGAACTGTAGCTCCTGGCCGCAGCAACAGGGCCGAAGGCAAAGAGGCGTCCCCCATCATCGCAGGATGATCAGGGACGCCTCTTTTTGTCAGCAATCAGCTTCACTCGTACCTATTATCAAGAATCAAGACTTCATCGCTGCCGAACGGGGTCTGAATCGTTACCGTCTCGCCCGGACACCCCAGAATCAGCCCCCTGCCCATAGGCGACCAGAGTGAAATACAGAATTCATCCAGCTCAGCTTCACCAGGAATTACAATCCGGTACATATCCTTCAGCGTCTCCTGCCCGATCCGCAGCGATACCCGGGAACCGACCAGTACCATAGAACGCTCAATCACATCGTTGTCACCGGACAGAATGCGCTCCACCGTCTCCTGGTAGCTTTTGATCATCGCCTGTACCTCTGCCCGCTCAGCCGGAGACTCCCATGTTCCCCTGTCCAGAATAGAGAATTTATGCTCATCGAGATAGACCAGCTGCTGCACCAGCTCCTCGCGCAAAGAAACTGTTCTGAGACTATGGCTCATAGTAGATTTCACCTACCTTCTTCATCAGGTCATGCTCGAAAATACGCTTGTTCCTGCTCATAGCCCTCAGTCCTCCTATATAAGAAAATAGATCCCGCGCAGGGACCTATTCTCTATGATAGCATCTTTCCCAAGAAAGACAATCTCATGTACAAGGGATGGCGCGCTACGGTTCAACGCTTCACAGAATCGGCAGATTTCCCGGACATTCCGGCAGCGGCCCGGCTGTACATATTCAGATCTTGCAGCTTAATCAGCACTTTGCCGAACCGTCCGCCTTGGCGGACAACGACTTTCTGCTGCGGGTAGGCCGTGTGCAAATAGTCTGTAACCGCCTTGCGGGTAGTCTCTCCCCCGTCCAGATGATGCAGCGGCAGCATCTCCATCACCTCAGCGGCTGCTGCTTCCAAGGACAGCTCCTTGCTTTTCGCTTCGCGGGTAATGATCATCTCATAGGAATAGCCCTTCAAATATAATAATTGAGTCAGATAAGCCATATCCGAGGACTCCGCATGAACCTCCCGGCCCGTTAGCAGCGGCAGCACTTCATTCATCAGACTATGCTCCTGCACACCTGCCGAGGTACTGATATAGCAGTATTGCCGGGCACAGCTGATCACCTTCTCCGTGCTCTCCCAGTCAAAGACCGCCGGACACATGGACACGAAGACCAGATCGAAGGCACCCAGCCAGCCGCGTGCGGCAATGTCGATATTCTCGAACGCTTCGTGCACCAGCTCCACCTGTCCGGGAGCCGCTCCGGCAGTGTTCTTCAGGAACAGCTCCGCTAAGGGAACATTAGGCTCTACTGCTGTAACCTTGGCCCCCCGCTCGATAAAAGGAACCGTGAACCCGCCCACAGCCGCGCCCACATCGAGAACCGTCAACCCGTTAAAGTCCACGCCCTGGCCTTCCATCCAGCCGATAATCCGCTCGCTCCGGTCCCGCCCGGCACTGCTGAAGACCTCTTCATTGAACACATCCGCTTTATGATCGAAGCTCGTGTGCGGGTTCATGCCCATCGCCTTGAACTTGTTAGCCATTGCCTTGGGATCTTCCTTCCAGGCCTTCTCCCATACGCTTGCATCGAACAATCCGTTATTCATCAATAATTCATCCTCTCTGATGTATTAATCGCACGACAATTACACAGGCTTAACAGGCTTTGAATATCTATAATACCCGCTAAGTTGCAACGGCTATACCGTCCCTAAAGGGACGGTATCCGTTACAGCGGGAAATAGCAGCACACAGAATGACACGGCATGATGCCACAGCTTAATGGCTGGCCAGCATCTTCCCGGCAAGCTCAGACATCATTTTGTTACGCAGATAATCCTCCATCTGCCCTTCGGCCTTAACCATCTCCTGCTGAATCAGACACTGACTGGGATGGTCCAGAGTGCAGTCGAACAGCGACGCTGTGCCTTCAATGGCATGGATGATATCCAGGAACGAGATTTCGTCCCCCTTGCGCCGCAGACGATACCCGCCATTGGCTCCAGATGCGGATTCAATCAGCCCCGCCTTGACCAGCTTGGTCAGAATCTTGGATAAATACGTAGGCGATACATTCTGCCGCTCGGCTAGCTGCTGCACACCGATCGGCTTATCGGGAGTGTGCGCCACCAGGAACAGCATCGTGTGCAGGGCGTAGTTCGTTGCTTTGGAGTATTTCATGTGTTATTCCACCTTACCTATGGACTATGTCCGCAATTACAGACTTCACTTGTCTATGATAACCCTTATGTGGAGGGAATGCAAGCGGCAGGAGAGGGGAATGGGCGGAGAGATTGGGAGAAGAAACACAAGTGAACACAGCTTAGTTGTCATTTAAGCAGCCAACCTACGTCCGCACCGGCACATTGTGTTCGGTTTTTCGCCTACATTCGGCCCGCACACCCTAGCACCGGCACAATGTATTCGCACTTTCCAGCACAACAAAGAAACAGAGCCCCGTACTCCCGAGGGCTCTGCATCGCAGCATTATCAGTCGCTGATATGCCCCGTCTACACTCTGTTTACTTCTGCAAAGGATACTGGAATCTGTATTCCCCGGAGCCGAGTGTAACCTTCACCACCTGTGCCAGCTGCTCAGCGAAATGAATGCCGGGAACCTGCTCAAGCGGCTGTCCATTCCGCATCCCACTCTCCGATACTTCAGCCAGCAAGGCATCCGGCAACAGCACCGTAGCCGAGGTATTGGGGGGAACCACGGCGGTCAACCCGATTTTCGAAGAGTCTATTGTCCATTCAGAACGGATCGTCCCGTACATGGATTCCAGACTGGCGGCAACCGAGGTGAGCCCGCCTCCCGGATGCGGCTGGATCAGGAACTGCTTATAGCCCGGCCCTTCCTCTGTCTGCTCGATCCCGGCCACATAGCGGTACAGGAAGTCCCCTACTGCCCCGTAAGCATAATGGTTGAAGGAATTCATCTCCTTGCTCCAGAAGCTTCCGTCTTCCTTAATTCCGTCCCAGTGCTCCCAGATCGTAGTTGCGCCGCGGGTAATCGGATACAGCCAGGATGGATAGTCCGTCTGGAGCAGCAGCTTGTAGGCAGCCTCGTAATGCCCCGCATCCGCCAGCACCGGATTTAAGTAAGGCGTGCCAACAAAGCCGGTCGTAAGGTGATACCCGCTCGCTTCCAGCAGCTGTATAAGTCTCGCTACCGTGCGGTCCTTTGCACTCCCCTCCACTAGTCCGAACATCAACGCCAGCACACAGGCTGTTTGGGTAGCCGGGCCTTCCTCCCCCGCTGGTTGGATATACGCTTGGTTGAACGCATCCCTGACCCGGTGATGAAGCTGCGAGTACTTCTCCACATCTTCTGCCCGGCCCAGCACCTTCGCCGTTTTTGCCATCAGCTGGACCGAATAAGCATAGAAGGCAGTTGCGATATAATTCCGGTCCGTAGCACCCACATGACTGTCCGCCTTGGCATCTAGGCCCAGCCAATCTCCGAAGTGGACGCCGGTATTCCACAGCAACCCCCCGCTTCCCTGCCGGCGGATATACTCCACCCAGCCCTGCATACTACTGTACTGCTGCTCCAGAATCCGCTTATCCCCATAACACTGGTAGATCGTCCACGGACAAATGACCGCTGCATCACCCCACGCCGCAGAGGAATGTGCCTCCTCCCCCAATACATGCGGAATCACGTAGGGAACTCCTCCATCCTCTCGCTGATCCGCTGCCAAGTCCCCCAGCCATTTGCTGAAAAAAGGTGCCACATTCATCAGATATGCCGCCGTACGGATGAACATCTGCGCGTCCCCGGTCCACCCGAGCCGTTCATCGCGCTGCGGGCAGTCGGTTGGCACATCGACGAAATTCCCTTTTTGACCCCACAGGATGTTGTGCTGGAGCTGATTCAGCAGTGGGTTGGAGCAGGTGAAGGTGCCGGTTGGTTCCATATCGGAATGCAGCACCACGCCTGTGAAGTCCTGCAGATCCAGCGGGTCCGGGAAGCCGATCAGCTGGACATACCGGAAGCCCTGGAAAGTAAAACGCGGCTGGAAGCTCTCCCGGCCCCCGCCTCCGGTGATATAAGTAACGGTCTGCCTGGCTGTCCGCAGGTTCTCGGTATATACATTCCCCTGCTGATCCAGCACCTCGAAATGCCGCAGCTGATATTCCTGACCCGCCGGACCATCTACGGTGAACCGCAGCCAGCCGACCATATTCTGGCCCATATCGAGCACCGTCTCCCCCGCCGGAGTGCAGATGAGAGCAACAGGTGCCAATTCCTGGACCGCCCGGACCGGATCGTTCTCCTGTGCAAGCAGAATATTCTTGGCATACGGAAGAATCTCCGCAGCCAGCCACTGCTTGTCGTCATACCCCGGCAGGCTGAAGCCGTGCTGCGCCAGGCGGGCGTCATAGATCTCCCCGTGATACAGCTCCGACATCAGCAGCGGGCCGGGCAACACCTTCCACTGCGGACCGCTCCCTATGATCTGCTCCGTGCCGTCCTCATAGGTGAGATGAAGCTGCAACAGCAGCGCTGTGCGGTTGCCATAGATATGCTTCCTGTGCTCCCAGCCGAGATTCCCTTTGTACCAGCCGTTCCCGAGCCAAGCTCCGGCCACATTGTCTCCAACCACCAGTTGTTCCGTTACATCATACGTCTGATACTGCAGGCGGTGGCTGTAACTGGTCCAACCAGGATTAAGATAAGTATCTCCAACCCGCACTCCGTTCAGCTCCAGCTCGTACAGCCCGAGACTGGTCACATAGATCCGGGCCCGGGCGAGCGGCCGGTCCACCTGGAAGCAGCCGCGCAGCAGCGGACTTTGCTCCGCATCTTCCGCAAGGCAGGCCAGCGGAGCCGTAATCCATTCTGCGGTCCACTCCTCCGGCGAGAGCAGCCCCATCTCCCACCAGGCCGCTTCGGACCATTCCGTGGGACGATTATGCTGATCCCATATTTTCACCCGGTAATAATAACGCGTCCTGGACTGCAGCTCCAGCTCCTTCAGCTCAATGTGCAGGGAGTCCCCGGACTCCACTCTGCCCGAATCCCACCACACGCTCCCGAAATCCGCCGCGCCTGCCACCTGTAATTGATACGCCTGCTGCCTCACATCCCGCTCATCCGCATGCACCTGCCAGCTGATTCTCGGTAAGCGGATATCCAGTCCCAGCGGATTCTCCTGGTACTCCACTCGCGGTTTTTGGATAGCTATCATTGAATACACCTCACTTTTTTAGGATTAATCCTGTATACCTGTATATATGATGCGCTTTCTATTACAATTATAGGATTCCGCATGGTTTGCATGACCTGCAATATGGACATTTCACCGGGGTAAAAAGGACTTTATGCCATCTGGAGGAGGGAACTGATGGATTCGGCCAACCATACGCTAAAAGGGGAGTATTTCTTCCGGGGCAATCTCCTGTTATATGTGAACCGCGCTACCGAGACCTATGATCTTCCGCTTCACTCCCATGACTTCATGGAGCTGACCTTCGTGGCCGAGGGCAAAGGATTTCATTATATCGGCCAGAAGGCTCACCCGACCGGCAAGGGCCAGCTGCACTTCATTCCTGTCGGCGTGTCCCATGTCTTCCGTCCGTCTTCACCCAGCTCTCTGCGTGAGCCGCTCGTCGTGTACAATTGTTTGTTTAAGCCGGAGCTGCTGGACCGTCTTGCCTGCGTGATTCAAGACCCGCCGATTGCCTCCTACCTGAAGCAGATCAGAGAACAACGGCTGCATTCCTTCTCCCTGACGGATCTGAATGGTTCCATAGAGAACCTGTTTCTGGCGCTTCACCGTGAGCTTCACCTGCCGCAGAGCGGCTCGGACAGCTATTTGCTGACCCTGTTCATTCAACTTCTGATCAGTATCTACAGGCTGGAGCATGATGAGATTCAGTTTCCGCTGGGCAAGCAGACGCAATTTTTGCAGATTCTGAATTATGTCCACCTGAACTATGTGCAGGAGATTACCCTGACGCATCTCTCACGCAGCTTCGACTGGAGTGAACGGCATCTTCAGCGGCTGTTCAAGGCGCATACCGGGCAGAACTTCTACCGGTACCTGCAGAACGTCCGGATTCAGAAAAGCTGTCTGCTGCTGGTCCAGCAGCCCAATTCGCCCGTTCACCTCATTGCAGAGCAGGTAGGCTACCGCGATCCGTCAACGTTCAATCTGGTTTTCAAGCGGATTATCGGCACCACACCGGGGATCTACCGGCAAACATCGGGAAGGAAACAGATTGAAGCGGTGAATCCGGAGGAACAACTTTAACGCGGAATCATTGATGTTATCAGGAAATAGTGTTAGGCTATCAACGGTAAACTCCATTCCAGCTACACAGAAAGGTAGTCCTATGATTAAAGTTCAACACCTGTCCTTCTCCTTCCCGCAAAAAGAGCTCTACACTGACATTTCGTTTACGCTCGAAGAGGCGCAGCATTGCGCTTTTATCGGAACCAGCGGCAGCGGAAAAAGCACCCTGATCGACATCCTGATGGACCGGGACAGATATTTGTTCGACGGCAGCATTGAAATGGAGCCTGATTGCAGCATCGGGTATGTCAGCCAGTTCGCCAAGCCGGACTTGTCGCTAGGCACCACCGTGTTTGAATATATAGCCGGACCCTTCATTAAGCTACAGGAGGAAATACAGCTCATCTGCACTGAGATGGAGACCTCGGCGGATATTGAGCCGCTGCTGGAGAAGTATCAACTGGCTCTGGACGCTTTTGAGGCCTTGGGCGGAGATGATTACGAGAGCCTTATTCATAAAAAGCTGAATCTGGCAGACCTCATGAAGCGCAGGGATCTCAAGGTATCCGAGCTGAGCGGCGGGGAATTCAAGCTCGTTCAGGTCATGAAGGAAATGCTGAACCGTCCTGACTTCCTGATTATGGATGAGCCGGATGTATTCCTGGACTTCGAGAACCTGAATGCGCTCCGGCAATTGATTAACTCCCATAAGGGAATTCTGCTGGTGGTTACGCACAACCGTTATTTGCTTAACCATTGTTTTAATAAGATTATTCATCTGGAAAATAAGGAGCTTCAGGAGTTTGACGGCCGGTATCTGGAATACAACCTCTCCCTGCTTCAGACCAAAATAGAGCTGCAGGAGCTGGCCCTCGCCGAACAGGAAGAGATTGAACGCAACGAGAACATCATCGACAACCTCCGGGCGATCGCCACGTATAATTCAGAAGCCTCCAGAGGGAGGGCGCTGAAAGCGAGAGTGAAGTTCCAGGAAAGACTGGAGGCCCGCAGAATCAAAGCGCCGTTCGTGGACATTAAGCAGCCGCTGATTCATTTGGGGATGGTGCATGAGCCGCAGGACACTGATGCTCCTGTAGTGACAGTCCAGGATTACCGGGCGGCCTTCGATGAGCTGCTGCTGGACAAGGTTAGCTTCGAGCTGAATGCTGGCGATAAAGTCGCCCTGATCGGTCCGAACGGTACCGGCAAAACAACCCTGCTGCGCGATATCGCGCGGGGCCGGCACGACTCTATAACCCTCAGCCCGGAGGCTGCGGTAGCTTATCTGTCCCAGCTTCAAGGCGAAGTGCTGACGGATTCGAGCACCCTGCTCGAAGAATTCATCGAGGCCGGGATGGCTACGTATGATGAGATCCGCTCCCATCTGGCAGGCTACGGCTTTGAAGGCGAGATCGTGAACCAGAGAATAGCAGCCCTGTCCGGCGGCGAAAAGAATTTGTTACAGCTGGCCAAGGTGTCTGCTCTGAAGGCCAATGTCCTGCTGCTCGACGAGCCGACCAGCCATCTGGACACCTACACGCAAATCGCGCTGGACCAAGCCATCCAGGAGTACAAGGGCGCGATTCTTATGATCTCGCATGACTTCTACTCCGTGGTCAACGGGATGGACTATGTGCTGATTATTGACGATAAGACGGTCCGCAAAATGACGATCAAAAAATTCAAGAAGATGATTTATGCCCGGCATTTCGATAAAGACTATCTGGAGCTGGAGCAGAAGAAGAAAGCAGCCGAAACCCGGGTAGAACTGGCGCTGAAGGATAATAATTTCGAGCTTGCCAAAAGTCTGGTTGCTGAGCTGGAAGAACTGATTAAGCTGATGTAAGAGTACAGGAAAAGTATTTAATAAAAAAGGCCGCCAATTTCGGCAGGGTGTATGAAAACTCCCCTGCCAAAATGGCGGTCTTTTAGATGTGCGTCAGGCAAAAGTCAAATGAACCGTATGGATCTCATAAGGCTTGAAATCAAGCCGGATCGCTGGACCTTCTACTGCTTCTGTGTCCAGCGGGCGTTCCATCAGATCGCGCAGCTGCCAGGAGGAGACAGCATAATGGCTGCTGACATTCACCGCGCAGCGTGTTCCGGTGAACTCATGCAGCCGGACGATACAGCCGCTGCCGTCTTCCGCCAGCTTCACGGCATCGATGGCAATGTTCGGGGCATCGCAGGTGATCAGGGATTTGCCGGCTCCCGCGGAGTAGGCTCCTTCCACGGCCAAAAGCGGCTGGTTCAGCGCCCACGCTTCCTGTACTGTACCCGCAGCCACCCAATCCCCTTCATGCGGAAGCAGGGCATACGTAAAGTTGTGCTCGCCCTGGTCCGCCAGCCGGTCGGGGCTGGTTGCCGATTTGATCAGCGACAGCCGCATCGTATGATCCTTGATGTCATAGCCGTATTTACAGTCGTTCAGCAGGCTGACCCCGTAGCCCCGCTCCGACAGATCGGCCCACTGATGACCCACGCTCTCGAACCGCGCATAATCCCAGCTAGTATTCCAGTGAGTTGGCCGCTTCACATTGCCGAACTGGATATCATAGGTCGCTTCCGTCGCCCGCACGGCCACCGGGAATGCCGCCTTCAGTAGCTGATGCTGCTCATGCCAGTCTACGCAGGTCTCGAAATCAATCCGTGCACTTCCGGCATACACCTTGACCTTCTGGATAATGGTAGAATCCATATAGCTCCAGACGAATTCCAGCACCGCCTGGAGCGGGCCGCATTCGGTCAGCTTGACGGAGCGCAGATCGCTGATGATCCGCATCTTCTCCTGATAGTACAGATCGATATCCCAGGCATCAAACATCTTCGGCTTATCCTCAAACACTTGGAGTACATTGCCGCATTCGCCCGGTGCCAGCACCTCGCGTGCGGCGCTGCGGTCGAAGACCCTGCTAAGCTGTCCAGATCCATTCCACTCCAGAATATAATAAGGAGTGGTTAGTGTGGAATCCTGCCAGTGGAATGGAACGGAGGATTCCGGCTGAGCGGCTTCGGAACCGCCAGACTCAGCGGCAACAATCACTGTACTGCCCATCGCTGGGACCACCGCCGTCTCCACCAGCCAATGCCCGCCGGAGCGCTGTGCAGTCAGCCGGTTACCTTCGGCGTCTGTCCAGACAGCATTCTCTGCATCATGAGGCACAGTTGCCAGCCGGGGAGCAGTGAAGAATGCGCTGTTAAACAGCGTATATTCTGTCTGCACCGGGGCTTCCGCCGGAGGGAGGTCATCTTGCGCCGCAGGCGGGGGACTGACAAGTTCCGCAGGCGAATCCTCGGCAGGGACAGATGCGAGACCATCATGCGCTGAAAGCGAATCTGCAGCAGACGTAAACGCGAGACCGACAAGTCCCTCCACAGCCGCGGTCCGTGCCGCCAGGCCAAGCTGCTCTGCTTCGGCATATTCCACCCGGGAATCCTGATACACTTCATGTATGGAGGATCCGGGAATAATATCGTGGAATTGGTTGCGCAGAATGGTCTGCCAGCCTTCGAGGAGCGAGTCCGCCGGATACTGGCTGAATCCTCCACTCTCCGCCGCCCAGAGCATCTGCAGCCATTCCGCTTCGCGGTACAGCAGCTCCAGCTTGCGGTTCATTTTTTTATTATAGGCCTGGCTGGTATAAGTTCCCCGGTGGTACTCCAGATATAGCTCCCCGTCCCAGGTATGCACATACTCCTCCGTAGCATCTATCGTCTCATGGAGACGCTCGAAGTACTCCGCTGCCCGGCCCGTCTTCACCTGCGGAAGACCCGGCATCGTATCCAGCCGCCGCCGCATCTCCAGCATCTCACGGTTCACACCGCCGCCCCCGTCCCCGTAACCATAGGACAACAGCAGCTCACGGTTCAGGTTCTTGTCCCGGTACTGTTCCCAGATGCCCTGCACAGAGAAAGGCTCGATCAGGCCGTTATAGGTGTAATACCAGGCCCCCGAATCCGGTCCCTCCGGTGTGGTGATGAAGTGGGTCAGCACCTCGCTGCCGTCAATCCCTCTCCATTGGAACGTATCATGCGGCATCCGGTTGTACTGGCTCCAGCTGATCTTGGTGGTCATGAAGGTATCAATGCCTGACTTGCGCAGAATCTGCGGCAGCGCCCAGCTATACCCGAACACATCCGGCAGCCACAGGTATTTGCAGTCCACCCCGAACTCCTCACGGAAAAACTTTGTCCCGTACAGAATCTGCCGCACCAGCGACTCACCGCTCGTCAGATTGCAGTCCGCTTCCAGCCACATTGCCCCTCCGGCTTCCCAGCGGCCTTCCTCTACACGCTCTTTGATCTCACTGTAAATTTCCGGGTAATCCTGCTTGATATAGGCATAGAGCTGAGGCTGGGTCTGCAAAAAAATGTACTCCGGGAACTCCTTCATCAGCCGCAGTACGGTGGAGAAGGAGCGGGCCGCTTTCTCCCGGGTGTGGGTAAGCCGCCACAGCCAGGCCACATCGATGTGTGTATGGCCGATGGCGGTTACCGTTACGGGATGCTCCTGCTCCAGCCGGGACAGGTCTGCGAGCAGGCTTGACTCGGCCTCCTGAACTGAGGCATAGAACGCAGCGCTTCCGGGTCTGGACCAGTCCAGCAGGTTGAAGGCCTTGTTCAAGGCAGTTAGCAACTCATGCTTCTGAATTTGGCTGTCTTGTAGCTGCTTGATCGTACCCAGCGCAGCCCGGCCGGTATAATAGAGATTGTCAGCGGACTCATCCAGATAGGCCAGCTCCGCCCGCTTGATCTTGTGCTCCTGCGGGATCAGCTGCCCGTCACCGTTCAGACCCGACCATAAGCGGAACGTGAGCTCCAGCTCCCGGCCGGCCGCGCCGTCTTCCAGGAATACCTCCTGATGGTTGGAGTCCACGCCCTGATAAGGCTTCCCGTCCAGGTACAGCAGCGATTCGAACCCGCTGTTATTGCCCCCGCCGGTGCGCCCGAAATCGAACAGCCCGACAACACGTTTCCCCTGCCATTCGGCAGGCACGGTTACCTTGCGGTGCAGCCACAGATAAGCATCATAGCCGGTCCAATGCTCCCCGGTCCGCAACTTCCTGTCCCCGTCAAGTACGGGCGGGTAAGCACCGTTAGCCCCCTCCAGATCTTCAGTAACCTGCCACTCCTCTAACTCAATCCGCTCACGGTACCGGTACCCCTCAAGCTCTCTCAACCGCGCGCCAAGCTTCTCTTCTGTCCAGAACATATCCGTTCTCCTCCTTTGTTATAACACGTGTTATTAAGCAGGCAAAAGTGGTGGGCGGGCGGAGATCAGGTGCACTTGTGCTCCTCATTCCTGCGCCTAGCCAACTTTCTAGAAATTCAGGTGCACTTATGCTCCTCATTGGCTCATCTAGCCAACTTTCTAGAAATTCAAGTGCACTAGTGCTCCTCTTTCGCTCATCTAGCCAACTTTCTAGAAATTCAAGTGCACTAGTGCTCCTCATTCGCTCGCCTAGCCAACTTTCTAGAAATTCAGGTGCACTAGTGCTCCTCTTTCGCTCATCTAGCTCACCTCAAGTAGCACATCCAGCCCATTTCCAGCCAACTTAAAGGGATTTATCCCTCTCATTCCAGCTTCCAGCCCATTTTCAGCCAACTCAAAGGGATTTATCCCTCTCATTCCAGCTCCCAGCCCATTTTCAGCCAATTCAAAGGGATTTATCCCTCTCATTCCAGCTCCCAGCCCATTTTCAGCAAAATTAAAGGGATCTATCACTCTCATTCCAGCTTCCAGCTCACTTTCAGCCTTGCCAGAGGGATTTATCCCTCTCCAGCCCCCTTTCCAGCTTCCAGCTCACTTTCAGCCTTGCCAGAGGGATTTATCCCTCTCCAGCCCACTTTCCAGCCCACCCGGCGCACTCCATGCCACCAACCGGAATATCTCCAATACCTCCAACAGCTAACATTTTAGTTTTACTTGCACCATGATTTACGCGCTTTCCCCTGCCCTCAACACAGCCGGGAGCCAGATTTTCTCGGCCTGACCAGCCTTATTCCCGTTCCCTCCGCTCATCTGCGCGAGCAAGCAGCGGACGGCTTCCTCCCCCATACTCACATAGGGGATCTCTACGCAGCTTAAGGAGGGCAGGCTGAGCCGGTCGCCTTGAATCGTGTTGTCTGCTGCCATAATACGCAGGTCTTCGCCGATCCGCAGGCCCAGCTTATGAGCAGCCCGGTACAGGTCAGGGATCGCGCTCGACCAGTTAACCAGGAGCGGCGCAGACGGCTGGCCGCTGCCCGCCGTAAGCCTCTGGAGACAATCTGCCCACTCGCCGCCATGCTCCTCCAAACGAATGATCACCGGCTCCAGCCCGTGCGATGTACACCAGCTTGCATAGGCTTCCCGGCGGTTCCGCTCCGCCCAGTTATCCGTGTCAAGCGCATGATATACCTCGGCGTAGACCGGCCCCGGCTGCTGTGCCGTGCCTTCCCGCATCAAATAATTCATTGCGGTCTCTACACTGCCTGAATAATCAGCCAGTACAGAGTGTACACCCGGCACTTCCGCATATCCTTCCACGGAGACGTAGGGGACTACGGCAGCGCTGACACGGGAAGCCCACTCCCCATCCTTGTAGCTGGTGTGGTCCAGGGTAACTATCCCGTCAATCTTCCGCTGGTGATACAATTCCAGCAGCTCGGCCCTGCCGCCCGCATTCCCCTTGGGGCGCGGGGAACAGAGCAGGATGTGATACCCGCCCAGCTCACACTCCCGCTGCATCCCTTCCAGCAGCCGGATGAACAGCGGATGGCGCGTATCCCCATAAGCGGCAAGCGTCATGCTCCTGCCCGTCTTCATGCTGCGAGCACCGGCATCCACATGATAATTCAGCTCACGGATGGCCTCCAGCACAGCCTCGCGCGTATCGGCTCCAACGCCAATGCCGGGCGTATCATTCAGCACCGCAGAGACTACGCTGCGCGACACGCCCGCCCTTTTAGCTACATCGAAGCTGGTTACTCTTTTTTTGCTCATACTTTTCAGCACCTCAAGGGAAGTATAACACGTGTTATAAAATAATGTATAGCGTCTCTATCCGCATCCGCACAAAAAAGCCCCGCAGCCCCTGATCAACCTCATTCATGGCTACGGGGCACCTTTTTTATCGCTGCAGTTCCTGGTCCTTTTGCTTCAGCAGGTCTGCGTATTCTTCCTTGTACTGCTCCAGCTTCTGCTTGAGCTCGGCATTGCCGGGACTCGTCTTCAGCAGGCTGCTGGTCGTCAGGATGTTAGTGACCACACTATCAATCTTCTCGTCAATAATATCAATTTTGCTCTTGGCCGCAGTCAAAGCAGGATCTGGCGTAGTCACCGGCACTGGACCAACCAGCGAGCTTCTCTCGTCGGACAACGGAGGCGCCGGTTGTCCTTTATCATCCAGGCTAATCGTTTTGCCCTTCACCGTCACTTTGAACCCGGCCAATTCGCCAATCGCCCGTACGGGCGCGTAGCTCTTGCCATCAATGACAATGGCCGGATCGGCCAGCTTCTTCCCATACACATTTACCGTATACTCCGCCTGAATGGCCTTTCCTACCAGTGTTGCAGAAGCGCCCAGCGCCTGCGCACCCACCATCAGTATCGCTCCGGCAATGACGCCGGCAGCAATCTTTTTCATAAGAAATTCACTCCCTGTATAAGACTATGACTATTATTCTATCATTTTATAGCGGCGGGTGCTTCTCTTCGGCTGTAAATTGGCTTACAGTTATTTTTTTCCAATGAGAAAAGAGTTCTGATTGTCCCCTAATTACCTCGGATCAGACCAACTTAGAGATTGACAACACGGCTATTCCTCTCTATCATAATTAAATGATAATGATTATCATATTCATTAACTACATACCTTCTAAAGGAGCACTGCACATGCCAAGCCTCAAAAAATTAGTACTCCCGTTAATTCTGCTTCTCTTCACCTTGATTCTGGCTTCCTGCGGCAAGCCGGACAATACGGCTGCGTCCACTCCCACAACACCCGCCGCTACAAATCAACCAACCTTAGCTCCTGAAGCCAGCCCGGCGGCTGTCACGGAAGCTGCTGCAACACGGAAGTATACGGATTACAAGAAACGGGAGGTTGAAATCCCCGCCGATCCTCAGAAAATTGTGTATGTTGGCAGTAATCCGGGTGACCTGCTGGCGCTCGGGATTAAGCCTGCGGGAGCTTCGTTAAGCGTCATCGGCACTCAGGTGGCTTACCCCGATCTGCTCGAAGGGATCGAGGACATCGGATATCCGTTCTCCTCCGAGAAGATCCTTGCCTTGTCACCGGACCTGATTATCTTTGACGACTGGGATGAGACCGGTATTGAAGCGTTAAGCAAGATCGCGCCAACCGTGGTGGTAGGACTTGACGGCACCTTCCCGACCGAAGAGCGTGTCCGGCAACTCGCTGACCTGTTCGGCCGTACGGAAGCTGCGGACCGCTGGTTCAAGGATTATCAGGCGAAGGTTGCCTCCGTGAAGAAGCAGCTCAACCTGACCGAAGGGGATACAGCCACCTCCCTGCTGGTGCTTGGCTCCGAGCTGTACATTATGGGCGGCAAAGGTCTGAACGAAACGCTGTACGGACAGCTTGGCTTCAAGCCGGCAGAAGGCGTACAGAAGCTGGTCGATGCCGGCGAACGGTTCGTAACCATCTCCGACGAGGTGCTGCCACAGTATATCGGGAAGCATATGTTCCTCCTGACCGACACCAGCAGCAAGACGGCTGCAAGACAGAGTGCGCTGATGGACAGCGGCTTATGGAAGGCGATTCCCGCCGTCAAAGAAGGCCGCGTATATACCTTCGACAGCAAGTATAACTTCGATGACCCGATTACCCTCGACCGGCTGCTGGATGAGATCGCGGGCATTTTCAAAGGTAATCAGTAATTAGAAAAATCGCGTTGACCGACTGTAATCGGTTTTTCGATTACAGTCGGCTCACCTGTCTCGCGACAGCGCATTGTAATCGGTTTTTCGATTACATTTGGATCGCCCACCCTCATGACAGCGCATTGTATCCGGTTTTCCGCACACATTCCGCCCAATCACCATCACACTTCTCTCCAAAAAAGACATAGGTTGCCCGGAATAATCCCGGCAGCCTATGTCTTCGTCTACACTAAACCGTTACTTCCTCTTACACGCCCACCTTCACCGAAACCGCACCCTTCGGAGCGATATGAACGGTCAACAATCCCTCCCCCTCCAGCCGCACAGCCACGGTCTCCGGGGTCTCTCCGTCATTGAACAGGACGACCGCTAGCGAGCCGTCCGCGTTGCGGAAGGCAACCGAACGCAGATGCTCCCGGCTCGCCGCAGACTCCAGGCGCAGCGCCCCGGGGCGGATCACCTTGCTGAAATGTGCCAGTGCATAATAGTCCAGGGTATAGGTCAGCTCCCGGGTCTGCTGGTTGACCGTCACTACCCCGCGGCAGGTGCTCTCCCCGAAGCCGGGCACAGTAGGGCCGTTCTGCTCATCCAAGGCCATATTCCATAGCACGAATGATTTGCTGTGATTCCGCAGAATCTCAATTCCCGTACGCATCACATTGGAGAAGGCCTGCTCGAACGGGGGAATCCATTCCCCGCCGGAGCCTTCGGTGAAATGGACCTCTTGATCCGGGTAGGCCGACAGCACCTCCGACTGGGCAGACGCCGCACCCCCATACCAGTGCCAGGCTACGCCGTCCACGTCTGCTGCGGCTTCCTCCAGCACAGACAGCGGATAATCCGGCCGGTCCCAGTTATGGTCGTAACAGAAGATTTTGGCGGCCAGCCCGTGCTGCCTGAACGCAGGCTTCAGATAGTCCCGGATGAACTCCCGCTGCTCCTCCGGCAGCATCAGCATACTGGGATAATGCTGCGGCTCATAGAGCGGCTCGTTCTGCACAGTGACAGCATAGATAGATAAGCCATGAGCGGCATAGGCCTGAATATAGCGGACAAAATAATCCGCATAGACTCCGTAATGCTCCGGCTTCAGCCGCCCGGCGATCATCGAGCCGCTGGTCTTCATCCAGCCCGGTGCACTCCAAGGCGAAGCCATCAGCTTCAGCTCAGGATTAAGCCTGAGTGCCTCCTGCACCAGAGGAATGATATCCGCTTCATCGTGGGCGATGGAGAATCCGGCCAACTCTGGATCGCTCCCGCCTTCAGGCATATCGTTATAGCTGTAGACCGTTCTGGCATAATCCGAGGCGCCCATGGGATTACGCAGGAAGGACAGGCCGATGCCCGCCTGCGGATCGAACAGCTTCCGCATCACCTCCGTCCGCTGCTCTGCGCCCAGCACCTGATGGATCAGGTAGGCGGCCGAGTCGGTGAAGGAAGCCCCGAAGCCATCCATCTCCTGATAGGTCTTACTCGCATCAATGTCAATGGTGACCGTAACTCTACCAGCAGGAGTCTGCGGCAGCGCCGCAGCGGGCTGTTCCACGAACAGCCGGTCCTCTCCGCTGGACTGGTACATGATCATTTCCCGCATGTGTTATCCCTCCATCTTCTTATATAAAAGGGCCCAAAACGGGCCCTCCCTTGCGCCTTGCCTACTTAATGCCCAGCTTTTCCTTGTTGGCCTTCATCTTCTCGCTGCGGATCTCCACAATCTTGCTCCAGTTGTTCTTGTCGAGGAATGCTTTATGATCGGCCAGCGTACTGTCAAAAGTAGCCTCGTCCTTGGCACGGATCATGCTGACCAGCGTGGTGTTCCAGTTCGTATTAATGGCCGTCTGGCCGCGGGCCTCCGCCGTCCCCTGATCGGGGTTAATATTCTCCAGGATGAAATGCGGCTTCAGCTTGCCCTTGCCCCATTCCTGCATCTGCTTGATCGACTCGGGGAACGCATCCTTGCTCAGCGCCTTGTGGCGGTCATGTCCGAAGAACATGAATTCGCCCATCCGGTAATCCTTCTTGAACTTATCCGCATTATTCAGCTGCAGGTCCTTCACTTCCGGCAGCAGCTCAACTGTACCGTCCGGGTTCGATTTATACGTCACGCCTTCAATTCCGTAGTTCATCAGCTTCTGTCCTTCTTCGCTCAGCAGATACGTGAAGATCTGAATCGCTTTAGCCGGGTCCTTGCAATTCTTGGTGATGTAATTGATCATCCAGCCGGTAATCCCGGATTGATTGAGGGTCGGCTGATGTCCTTGCGTGCTCTGCGGCCCGTCAACAGCCATATACTCCTTACCTGGATTAGCACTCATGAAGATCTGCAGATTGCCGCCCTGCTGAGGCGTACCGTCGAGCAGCATGGCCGCATATTTGCCGGATTTCACCTTTTCCTCAAAACCTGTACCGTCATCGGCGAAGCTGTCATCACTGATCGCCCCGTCTCTGTAAACCGCATTCAGCGTCCGCAGCCAAGTCAGATAATCCTCATCCAGATTGCGGTTGTAGAACTTGCCGTCCTCCGTCTCCAGCGGAACGCCGATGAAATCCTGCAGCGCATCCCCGAGCGAGCCGGTCCCTTCCCCAATTGCGTTGAACCCGAAGGGGATCATGTCCGGGAACTTGGCCTTAATCTCACTCATAGACTTCCTGAAGGCTTCCGGGGTCCCAAAGTCAGGGCTGCCCAGCGCTTCATACACATCCTTGCGGATGACAAAAGCCGTCTTCGCCGGAATATTGCCGCTGTCATAATCCGCCTGTGTATTGGAATAGTTCGGATAACCGTAGGTTTTGCCGTCCTTCAGCTGGAACCAGTTCAGCGTGTCGGCAGCGGCCACCTTATTGAAATACGGATCATACTTCTCCGCCAGCTCATTGAGCGGAAGCGCCCAGGTGGCGGCCTTTTGCACAACCGGGGAATTGGAATCAAAAATCGTCAGCAGATCCGGCATATCGCCGCCCGCGAAGAACGTATTCAGCTTCGTATCGTCCCCGGTAATGAACTTGATGTTGATGTTCAGATCCTCTTTGATTTTCTTGGTGACTACATCCTTGCCGAAATCTGTATTCCACCAGTCCGCGTTCACATACCAGGTTAAGTCCGTAGTCTCGCTCTTCTTATCCAGCTGCCAGGCCGGAGTCTCCGGGTCTACCGTATACCGGTTGTCCAGGGACACCTCTACCGCCTTAGTGGAGCCGCCGCCCGAGCTGCAGCCTGCCGCCACCAGCATAGCCGCCATCAGGAGCAGCGCGGGTTTAAGCGTTTTTGTGCCGAGAACTTTAGTCATCTTGATCATCTTCTTGACCTCCTATAATGTAGTGAACCTCTTCTACTCCTTGACTGCCCCCAGCATCATGCCGGAGATGAAGTACCGCTGAAGAATGGGATACATCGCAACAATCGGCAGTGTGGTAATGACAATGGTTGCCAGCTGAACTCCTTTGGTAGTGGTCTCAATGACGACAGAGCCTCCGATATTCTGCATGGACTGGGTCTGCGACTGCACAATGATCTCATACAGCTTCATCTGCAGCGGGTAGAGCGCCTGATCGGTGATATACAGCTTCGTGGTCATGAAGTCGTTCCATTGTCCCACCCCGTTGAACAGGGCGATGGTTGCCATCGCGGGCATGGACAGCGGAATGAAGATTTTGAGGAAAATATGCCAGTCGCCTGCGCCGTCAATCTTGGCTGACTCCTCCAGTGAATCCGGCACGTTCCGGAAAAAGTTCATCAGAATCACCACATCGTAATAGCTGAATAATGCGGGGATAATATACACCCAGAAGCTGTTCAACAGCCCGAGCGATTTGATCAGCAGATACGTCGGAATCATTCCGCCGGAGAAAAACATCGTGATCACGCCCATCGCTACATACAGCTTGCGGCCGCGGATGTATCTTTTGCTGAGGCCGTAGCCGATCATTGCGCAAAAGAACACGTGGGTGATCACCCCGATGAACGTCTTGGCGACCGAGACAACGAAGGATTGACCAATCGTGCTGTCATTGAAGACCGCCCGGTAATTCTCCAGCGAGAATTCTTTGGACCAGAAGATGAATCCGCCCTCGGCCAGCGCCCTGCCCGAACTAAGGGAGGAGATAATTACGTTCCATAAGGGAACGAGGATAATAACCATGAAGCAGACCAACAGCACCTTATTCACCGCATCAAAGATCCGGCTGTCGAGACCTTCCCGTATGACCTTCCGATTCACGCTAGCGCCCCCTCTACAACACGGATTGATTATCGTTCAATTTACTGGTGACCTTGTTGGCCATAAGCAGCAGGATTACCGACACAATGGAGACACCGAGGCCGACAGCCGTAGCATAAGAGAAATCGCCCTGCGTCATCCCCATGCGGTAGACATAAGAGTTGATGACCTCTGCTTTCTCCCGGTTCTGCGAGTTCATCAGTACAAGCGTCTGATCCAGATTCGAGCCGAGCAGGCCGCTTACCGTCAAAATCAGATTCAGGCTGATGATCGCCTTCATGTTCGGAAGGGTGATATTCCAGATCTGACGCAGCCGGCCGGCTCCATCAATCCGGGCCGCTTCGTAGTAGGTGGGGTCGATCTTAGCCATAATGGCCAGATACAGAATCGTGCCCCATCCGGCTTCCTTCCAAATATCCGACAGCGTGGCAATCCACCAGTACTTCCCTGCATCCAGCAGGATGTTGGACGGCTTCGAGATCAGCCCGAGATTCAGCAGCAGCTCATTGAACAAGCCGGAAGTAGAGAACCAGGTGATCAGCATCCCGCCTAATACGATCCACGACAGGAAATGCGGCAGATAGGAAATCGTCTGGACGAATTTTTTGAAGCGGCCCATGTTCAGCTCATAGATCATAATGGCGAGAATAATTGGAATGATGAACCCGACCCCAAGCTTCAAGAAGCTGATGCCCAGCGTATTGACGACCGCATCCCAGAAATATTCGTCCGATAGAATAATCCTGAAATTATCCAGTCCCACCCAGGGTGCAGTGGATAAGGTATCGATGACCGTGTAATTCTTAAAAGCAATCGTCAGCCCGTAGATTGGTATGTAGCAGAAAATAATCATGAAAATAATGCCTGGCAGCACCATCGACTGAATCTCCCACTGTCTTTTGTAATCGGTTACAAATTCTTTGATCCGCTGACCCATGGGCTTCTTGGCGGACGGCGGGATCGCTGGCGGGATGGAAGCTGATGTTGCAGACGCTGATGTTTTATTCATGATCTTGTCCCCCTCTCCATTGAGATATCCAGATGGTGCTCACATTGGTGCTCAAGTTAATAAAAACGTTTTTATTTTGGCGCAAAAAATCCCCCTCCTGTAAAATCAGTTTCACCCGCCGCCCTCTATCTGCGGTCCTTCCGCTCCAGCTTCACATGACTTGAGCCTCTTACGACCAGTTCACCCTGCAGCTTCTGGGCTGCGCCCTGCTCCTTGTCCTGAATCATGCGGACCAGATGATCAATCGCCAGCATGCCCTGTCTTGCAATCTGATTCCTTACCGTCGTAAGCGGCGGCGAATAATAAGGGGCGATATCAATATCATCGAAGCCCATCACGCTGACATCCTGCGGCACTTCATAACCATAGCTCTTGAGCGCTTGGATACAGCCCATTGCACTGATATCATTGCCGGCCAGGAAGGCATCAGGGACTCGTGCGGGATGCAGACGGAGGTAAGACTTCACGGCATTAAAGGTGCTGTCCTCCTCAAAATACCCCTGAAGGATAAAATCCTCCTCCACCGGAAGCTGGTATTCACGCAGCGCGGCCAGATAGCCTTCCTTCCGCTGCACGCTGTCAAACATCGTATCCACGCCGGAGATATAGGCAATCCGCTTATGCCCCAGGCTGATTAAATACTTCGTAGCCTCATAGCCTGATTCGTAGGAATCAAAGATAATGCTGCCCATCCCTTCATCCTCCAGCACCCGATCCAGAAACACCGCCTTGATCTTGTCTTTCTTCATAGCGGCAATGTCCTGCTCGTCGATCCCCAGCTCCTCATAGATAATGACACCATCTACCCGCCGTCCGAGGATATTGCTCATAATGACATGTTTGTCCTTGGTGACGAATACATTCAGGCCATAGCCCAGGCGGTCGCACTGACGGGACATGGATTCTACCAGCTTGTAGAAGTATGGACCGGATACACTTGTTGTGAAGAACCCCAGCATCTTCGTGGTCCCTGATTTCAGCAGCTTGCCGTTCAGATTCGGAACGTAATTCAGGCGCTGCGCCACCTTCAGAATATGGGCTTTGGTCTCCGGGCTCAGCACATCTACATCATTCAGGGCGTTGGAGACTGTCGAGATGGAGACCCCGGCTTCCCGCGCGACATCTTTGATCGTTATCTTAGCCATATCAATGTTCCTTTTTGATAAAAACGTTTTTATTGACTATAAAGTAACATGAAACCGCTTTAAATACAACACTTTTTCTCATGAGCTTGTCCAGCCACCTTTTCCGCTTATTATTGCCCGCCAGACACAAGGCCTAACCTCTGTCTAGCATACAATAACTTCTATGTCATTAATTTCATCTTATTTTACTATAAGACAGCGGGATTTAGCTATGCCGGAGTACGGGTGAACAGCACAGCTTATGCCGAAGAAAGGCCTTGTGCAGCTTGGCAGGCCTTCCTTTGGCATATCTTATTATTTGGTCAAGCCCAAACGCCGGTAACGCATCACTCTGCGGTACATGGATTTATCCTTCAGCTGATTAAAAATGTAGGGATCGGGATTCATATTCACTTCAATGATCCACGGCTTCAGTGAGTGGTCTAGTCCGACATCTACACCGAATTGCCGGTGGTGCGGATAAGTCTTTTTCAGCTGCTGCGCTATGCGTGTGCCCAGCCGGTTCATTTCCCCCTTAAGCTGCACAAGCTGCTGCGCAGACAGATGGGTGGAGAGCAAATGCTCTACTGCGGTCGGTTTGCCGCCGCTGTGGTAATTGGTCACAATTTTGCGCGGGTGCCCGAGCCGCCCGATAATTCCGGTAGCTTCCCATACGCCCTTGGGACTGAGCTGCACCATCACCCGGATATCGAAGCGGCGCCCGTGATGCTTCAGCAGGTGGATGCCTTTTTGCAGCAGATAGCTCCTCTTGCCGATTCTTGTCGCCAGACTGTGATGAAAAGCCTCAAACGTAGAGAACCGGCGTACGGTCTCCTCATACTGATACACGTATCCCTGCCGGTCCCTCCGCTCCGCGCGGATCACGCCCATGCCATACGTTCCCCGTTCCGGCTTGATATAGATCATTCCATACCCGTGTATCATCTGCTCCAGATTACGCCTGTTAAATCTCCGGGTATCGGGGATGAACCCCTTAATGGTCTCGTTCTTAAGCAGCAGTTGTGTCTTATACCATTTGCTCTGACCTGATTGAACCTTTTTAGCTGTCACTTATGCACTCTCCTGTCCGGGATGGGAGCCACCGCTCCCAATTTACATAAAGTTACATATTCACTGCATCCTATGCCGGTGGAGGTGCCATGGAATATATTATTTGCCCCGTATGAAAAGATTAACTTGGTGCAGGATGATTGCCCTCTCCATCACAGCTACGCAGGCATACCCTAGTGAAGACGCTCAAATGTCAATATATGTATGGAGATGAATCACATGTCCGTTGCTGCCGTAAGTGTAACCTCAAGCGCTCCACCGATCGACATCCTGATTCCTGCTATCGAAAAAGATCTCGCCACCCTCCCTTATGTGATTGATAGTCTTCGCCGTTATGTCCAGCACCCTATCAGCAATATCTATATTGTCTCACCGGAGAATAGTAGAATCAGACAGCTGTGCTCCCGGAAAGCTTGCGTCTTCGTCAATGAAACCACCGTCCTGCCGTTCACCAAAAAAGCGATCCGCTATTCCTCCTCACGCTGGAACCGGTCAGGCTGGCTGTATCAGCAGCTGCTCAAGATGAATGGGGATCAGGTGTGCCGCGAGAAGTATTTCCTGGTCATTGATGCAGATACAGTGCTCATCCGGCCCCATCGCTTCCGTTCCGGCGGGAAAAGTATCTTCTATTGCCGCAACTGGAGCCAGCCGGAGTATTTCCGCACCTACCGCAAGCTGCTCGGTGCCCCTGCGCCTTCACCCAAGTCATTCGTGACTCACTACATGCTGTTTGATTCCGCGAAGCTGTCCAGTCTCAAACGAAAAATTGCAGCCCGCCACGGCATGTCCTGGCACGCAGCTATTCTGCACTCTATCAACAAGAAGCGGCAGTTCGGCTTCTCCGAATTCGAGACTTATGCCAACTACGTGTACAGCGCAAACCGTACCTCTGTGCTGCTCAAGAATGCCAATAATAAAGCGCTGAAGACCCCGGCGGGCTCGCTGACTGAGGCGCAAATCCGGAAGTACGCCGGGTCTTACCGTTCGCTCTCTTTCCATCAGCGCAAGGGATACTCCACTCCGGGCAAGCCTTAAGGAGGCAAGATATTGATGCATACTGTTCTTCTGTGCGGCGGCTCCGGCCAGCGGCTGTGGCCCCTGTCCGGCAGCATCCGCTCCAAGATGTTCCTGCAGCTGCTGCCTGCACCGGGCGGGGGCACAGAATCCATGCTCGGGCGGGTATGCCGTCAGCTCAGTCAGGCCGGACTGGATGAATCCCTGTTGCTCGTGGCCCATCAGGAGCAGGTGGCCCTCACGCAGCGGTATACCGGGAGCCATTATCCGGTACTTGGAGAGCCGTGCAAGCGCGGCACCTTTACTGCTGCAGCGTTAGGCGCGCTGCACTTGCTTGCAGCAGGAAAGGCACAGCCGGAGGACATCATCTGTATCGCTCCGGCTGACATGTACGCGGATGATGATTTCTTTCGCCAGTTCCATCAATTCGAGGCTATTCTGGCCGATTCTGAGGCCGAACTCCTCCTGCTTGGAACGAGGCCTTCTTATCCCTCAGAGCAATACGGTTATATCGTCCCGTCACAGGAGGACGCTTGCGGGTATGCTCCGGTATTATCTTTTGCAGAGAAACCGGATAAGGTTAAAGCCCTGGAGCTGATGCAGGAGAAGGCCTTATGGAATTGCGGGGTATTCGCTGCGCGGCTGAGCTTCCTGCTGGAGCATCTGGAGAGGCTGGACCTGCCTGTAGAATTCGCAGCATTGAACGCACTTTATCCAGAGCTCCCGGTGCGCAGCTTCGACAAGGAAGTGGCAGAACGCAGTACCAAGGCTATTGTCGTAAGGCATGAAGGGGAATGGTCCGACCTGGGAAGCTGGGATACGCTGACGGCCCGGCTGCCATCACAGGTCATTGGAGTAGGCGGGCTATGGGGAGAATGCGGAGACAGTTACCTTATTAACGAGCTGGAGGTGCCGCTGCATGTCATTGGGGTCTCCGGCATAGTTGCCATAGCCGGTCCCGAAGGCATCCTGATCGCAGATAAGAAGGACGCTAACACCATCAAGGATATTCTGATGGAGAATGAGCGGCGGAGGCAGGACGGCCCCTGACAAAATAACCCCACAAAGTGGGGATTTAGCTTCGATGATAACTCAGGTACTTTGCGGGGACCCCAAAACCTATAAATTACTGTTTTTCACATATATTCGGTCCATATGTCGCTGTAACACATCTTATCCACAATAGAAGGAAATCATAGTTTCCGAAACAAGTACAAAGAGATATCCCAAACTGCCGTGGCAGGCAGTTCGGGATATCTCTAAACTACGCTAATTATAGGATTTGAAACACTGGCTGCTCCGGAATGAAGTGCACCGGCACATCCGGGAACTGCCGGCTCAGCCGCTCTGCCAGCAGCTTCATTCCCGGCGCTTCGCTCTCGGCATGCCCGAGCATGATGAGTGACCTGTCCTTGCCCTGCCGGACCGCATCCCGGATATACTCAGGCACCTCCCATTCGAAGCCTTCACCGGCGATGACCAGATCAAGCGACTCCTGCTCATACATCGGGATGACCGTACTGCCGTTCCCCCGGAAACCCACCAGCACCCCCACCCTGGAGCATGTAGCAGAGAGGTTCCCGGCAACGCGTACATAGGGAATGTTCAGCTTCCGCTTCACATATGCAGCAGCCTCCGAAACGGTCATATCAGGAATAGTGAGGATCGATACCTCAGGCAGATGCCGCTCTATATATTGCTCCCAATCCAGCTCCTGTAGCAGCCCTTCCACGATTCCGTCCAGTGTATAGCGGTGTATCGTGTCATGGAAGCGGTAGATACCTACCCCGCTGCTTGTAATCAGCGCAGACTTCTGCCGGTAGACGGAATCCTGCTCCAGCGCGCTCCCGTGTCCTTGGTGGCTATAAAATACACCTTCATGCGTGATCACCAGGTTGGCGCCAAGCCGGACCGCCTGCTCCACTACATACTGCGAAGCGGCGAAGGCAGTCACGATTCCCTGCACTTCTGTTCCCGCAGTGTCCGGCGCAAGCTTATCCACCGTATTCACGGGCAGCTGTACCCCTGCATTCAAGTGTTCCATCACATCACTGAAAGTCAGTGCCATGAGATCTTATCCTCCTCGATGTTACTCAAATGGTCCGTTCTAACTTAATAGATGGTCCGGCTTAATGCATCTGCAATTCCGCTCTTGCGGTAGAAATACGTATTAATCTGGTCACGCCATTCCTTGGCATGAACCGCCTGCCCCTTAAGTCGTTCTTCCACCTGAGTGTACAGGCCGTCTGCGATGCTGCCCTTCAGTCCGCCCCATGCGTCCAGCAGCCCTTCGGCACGTTCTGCACCTTCGAAATGCGTATCGTAGATATGCTGAATCACGGTTTTGCCGGAATGCAGCACATGAGTGTACGGTACATGATGGAAGAACAGCAGCAGCTCATCCGGGCAGTCCTCCAGCGAATCATAACGCAATGCGTTGCTGCCCATGTACTGCGCGCTGTAGCCGGTACCGGTATTCACGGTACGGTCTACCCCGATGCCCTGATGATCGGCATAGTGGTAGGTGCCCCACATCGAATATTCATAACCGTCCACATTCGGGCCGTAGTGATGCTCGGGATTGATCATCCAGCCTACGCCAAGCGGCGAGGTATAAGATTCATAGATCTCCCAGGAATTCAGCAGAATCCGGCTGATTACCCCGGCTACTGCGGTGTCTGTACCGAACGTCAAGGCGATCCACTCTTCCGCAATCTCTTCCGCGCTCAGCTCAGGATTCCAGGCCAGCCGGCCGAAGCCGTAGAGATTCGCCTGGGCCAGCAGATGGCCGGTCCAGTTCCGGTCATTACCCACATTGGATACCGCCGCAATGCCGCTCAGGCGGTTGCCCCACAGCGATCCGTCAACGATCCGCTTCACCGGCGCTGTTCCGCCCTTAGCCTGTGTGTCGAACTCCATAATCTCTTTCCATTGCGGAACGAGATAGCAGACATGACGCTGCTGTCCTGTGTACTCCTGGGCGATCTGGAATTCGATCACATGGTTAGTCCGTTCCAGTGCGCCGAAGAGCGGAGATACCGGCTCTCTGACCTGGAAATCCATCGGGCCGTTCTTGATCTGCAGAATGACGTTATCATGGAACTGGCCGTCCAGCGGCTTGAAATGGTCATAAGCCGCTCTGGCCCGGTCTGTCTTGCGGTCACGCCAGTCCTGCTTGCAGTTGTATACAAAGCAGCGCCAGATGACGATGCCGCCATAAGGCTCCAGGGCTTCGGCCAGCATGTTGGCCCCGTCTGCATGGTTCCGCCCGTAAGTGAACGGGCCGGGCCGGTTCTCCGAATCAGCCTTGACCACGAAGCCGCCGAAATCGGGAATAGCGGCATAGATGTCGGCCGCTCTTGACTTCCACCATTCCCGCACGCCTGCATCCAGCGGATCTGCACTGCCGACTTCCCCTTCATGCATAGGCCCGGCGAAGTTCACGCTCAGGTACAGGCGGATGCCATAGATGCGGAAGATATCAGCGATTCTCGCCACATCCGGCAGATAGGTAGAGATAAACAGCGTCTCAAGTGCATGAACGTTAACATTGTTGATCGCTATTGCGTTAATGCCGGCGGTAGACATCAGCCGCGCATAGTCTGTAATTCTATCCATATCCTTCGTGAACTGGTTATTCTCATACAGGAAGGATCTGCCGGAATAGCCGCGCTCCACACTGCCGTCGAAATTATCCCAGTGATTAATCATCCGCAACGAATTCACAGGATTCACTACTTCATCCAGATTCCCGATATCCTTGCCGCTGGCGATCAGGCGCAGAAGATGGAAGACGCCGTATAACACACCTGCCTGGGAAGAAGCCCCTACAGCAATGCATTTACGGGACTGGCTGGTACGAATGGCGAATCCTTCTGCTCCCAAAGCTTGGACCGTCTTGTCCTCGAACAAGCCCTGGATCAGCGGATGATCACCCGTGAAGGTGCCGAAGGCCACACCGAATTCTTCCGGCTGCGGCTTGGAGACAGCCTCAAGGTCCAATAGCGAGGCAATGCCTCTTGTCCATTCCTGAAGTGCAGCCTGGATGGTCTCCCCGCCTTCCGTAACGGATACCGCTCCGCACCATTTCACATATTGCTTATATAGGGGGCCTTGTTGAAGCTTAGGATAGCTTAACCACGCATTGTATCCGCTGTCATATTGTGCAGCATACTCATTCCCGGATTGTTGTCTCATGTCCATATCTCCTCCGCATACATCTTGTATACTAGATTTCATTCAGGTTCATCCTACCACGCAGCCGCAGCCCCGGAACATTGTCAAATCACGCTAATATTTACCCAAATCAAGCAGAATCCTGTATACTAATAACAAGTGTACATCCCTATCAAGAGAACGCAAAGTATCAGGGGGCGATCCTATTGGTTGCAGCTTTTGAACCGCCTGTCCCGGGGCAAAGCCTTAGTGAAACTATCATCCCGGATGTGAAAACCACGCTCAACCTGTTCGGCATGCATCTGCGCAAGGTGAGCGGGGAATGGGATTATCCGCAGCACGCCCATCCCCAATACGAATTCAATTATGTGCTTGAAGGGGAGCAGCAGCTCACGGTCAACAACCACAGCTATCTCCAGCGCGCCGGGGATCTGGTCCTCTTGAGGCCGGGCGATATCCATTCCAGCCGCAGCGGAAACGGCGGAGCCTTCACCTATTTCTGCATCCATTTCGATATCGATGACAAGCTGTTCATTTCACTTCTCAGCCGGCTGAATCATGTATTGTTCACCTCAGAGAGCAATGTTGCCCACAGATTAGGACCGCTCCTCAGCAGGCTGGTGGAGATTTCCACCTCCGGCTCCGGCAGCATCACGATCTCCCAGCGCATGAGGCTGCAGTCCGCCGTCTTCGAGCTGTTCGCCCAGCTCTGGGAGGTCTTCTCCCTGGAGGCTGACAATTCCTCTCCGGGTACTTATGAGCGAATCGAGCTGGCCCACCAAATCCGCAGCCGCCTCCAAAGCCTGATCTATCAGCAGTTCAAGCAGGAGGTGCCCTATGACAGCCATTATGGCGTTGACGACATCGCCGCTGAGCTGGGGATCAGCCCCTCGCACTGCTACCGGGTCTTCCGCCAGGTATTCGGCCTCTCCCCCCGCGTCTACCTCTCTGAGCAGATACTGCATGAGGCCAAGGTGCTGCTGGATGACCACAGCTTGACGGTCAGCCAGATATCGGGCCTGCTCGGCTACCGCGATATCGCCCATTTCAGCAGACAGTTCAAGCGCTGGAGCGGCAAGTCGCCGCGGGAATACCGCGAGGACAGGAGCTGGGCAGAGCACGAAGCCTGAACAACCTTATATCAAGTAGAAGCGGCTTCGCCGTCCTTTTAAAGGACGGTACCGTTTCAGCGAGAAATAGAAGGATAAGTTATCGTGTGCAACATATAAGTTCTTATATTTTTAGTAAAAGCCTGCACTCATGGATGATGAGGGCGGGTTTTTTGCGCTATTGCGGGCGGGGCTTGATGAAGGCCCGCCCTATTTTTTGATATACGTGGCGAAATGCTCCTGGAGGTTGTTGGAATCGATATCCGCCCGCAGATGGTGGTGCAGCAGCTCGTCGATCCCCGCGGTGTCGCCCTGCACGATATAATCCAGAAGCTGCTGATGCTCCTGCTGAATCGCCGCCAGCTTCTCGTCCTTCAGCATATGCAGCTTGCGGTAGCGGATGTAGTGCACATTGAACTGCTGGAGCACACCCCACAGGAATTCACGCCCGGCCAAGCCGAACATCGTGCGGTGGAACTGGTCATCGAGCTGCAGGAACACCTCCGCCCCCTCCGCCTGCTCGATACATTTCTGCTGCTGCGCAAGGTTGTCCCTCAGCTCATGCAGCCCTTTTAGCGGGATATTCCCGGCCAGCGATTTCATAATTTCCTTCTCCAGCACATTGCGCAGGTAGATAATCTGTTCCACGGACTCCAGGTCTATGTAGGATACGAGATTGCCTTTTTTGGGATAGATATCGACGTATTGCTCCAGGGACAGCTGCTTCAGCACATCACGAATCGGCGTCCGCGACAGCTGGAAGCGCTCGGATAGAGCCGTCTCACTGATCATCGCCCCCGGCTTCAGCTCAAGGGAGAGAATCTCCTGCTTGAGGTAGGCCATTATTTCTTTTTTGGAAGTCATGGAATAGACCAACTTTCTGTTCGGGATTGTTCTTCCCCCCATTATATAGAAAAGGGATATGAATTTCATTGACAAAGATGTACGCATAATCTATGATCATTACGAATCGAATCTTGTATACAAGATTATGCCACATGTAACGCTGGTTCTATAAGGTCAATTGTCACAAGGCTTCGGATGGTTATCATTTGTATTTATGCTTATCTTACTTAAGGAGGAAAATGACAATGAATATGACTTGGAGATGGTACGGCGAGGGCAACGACAACATCACCCTTGACCACATCCGTCAAATCCCGGGCGTTATGGGCATCGTCTGGTCGCTGCACCACAAGGTGGCCGGTGAGGTCTGGGAAATGGAAGAAATCCAGAAGGTTGCCGATCAGATCACAGCCAAGGGCTTCAGCACAGCGGTTGTTGAAAGCGTCAACGTTCATGATGATATCAAGATCGGACTGCCGTCCCGCGACAAATATATTGACATCTATATCGATACAATCCGCAAGCTCGCCAAGGTTGGCGTCAAGGTCATCTGCTACAACTTCATGCCGGTGTTCGACTGGACCCGTACCGAGCTGTACAAGGAGCTCCCGGACGGATCGAATGCACTCTTTTATGAAAAGGCTGCCATTACCGATAATCCGCGTGAGATGGTGGACCGCATCCTGAAGGGTGCCGGACAATTCACGATGCCCGGCTGGGAGCCGGAGCGCTTGGCCAAGCTGGATGAGCTGTTCGCGGCTTATGCTGACGTTACTGAGGATAAACTGTTCGACAACCTGAAGTATTTCCTGGAGCGCATCATTCCGGTATGTGAAGAAGTGGATATCAAAATGGCAATTCACCCCGATGATCCGGCCTGGCCGATCTTCGGACTGCCGCGCATTATCCGCAGCCGCGATACGATCCGCCGCTTCCTGGACATGGTGGACAGCCCGTATAACGGCCTGACCTTCTGCACCGGCTCGCTCGGCACCAACCCGGAGAATGATCTGCCGGCGATGATCCGCGAGTTCAATGACCGGATTTATTTTGCCCATATCCGCAATGTGAAGGTGTTCGATAACGGGGACTTCATTGAGGTATCCCACCGCGGACGCGACGGCAGCGTAGATGTTGCTGAGGTTGTCAAGGCGTATCATGAGAGCGGCTTCACCGGTTATGTGCGTCCGGACCATGGCAGACATCTCTGGGGCGAGGAAAAGAACTGCCGTCCGGGCTATGGCCTCTACGACAGAGCGATGGGCATCATGTATCTGCTCGGCGTATGGGACAGCCTGGAGAATGCCAAGGGGGCCAAGTAAATGCTGAGTCTGAACAGAAGCAGCATGGAGGAGCGCGCAGCCTGGGAAGCCGCAGGGGTAGAGCTGCCAAAGTTCGACTTCGCAGCGGTCGCGCAGAATACGTTAAAGAAGCCGGAGTGGGTTCACTTCGGGGCGGGCAATATTTTCAGAGGCTTCGTGGCGAATGCGCACCAGAAGCTGCTGGACAGCGGCAAGGCTGACACCGGCATTATCGCCGCCGAGACCTTCGACTTCGAGATGATCGACAAGGTCTACAAGCCTTACGACAATCTGACCCTACTCGTGCTGATGAATGCGGCAGGCGACTTCCAGAAGCGGATCGTCAGCAGCATCGTCGAAGGCATCACGGCAGACAAGACGAGGGAAGCGGACTACAGCCGCCTGACTGAGATTTTCGAGAATCCCAGCCTGCAGATGGCGAGCTTCACGATTACGGAGAAGGGCTACTCCCTGACGGGACCGGACGGACAGTATCTGGGCATTGTGCAGAAGGACATCGTCGGCGGGCCGGAGCATCCGGTTCATGCGATGAGCATCGTGGCTTCCTTCGCCTACAAGCGTTACCTGAAGGGCCAGTACCCGATGACCTTCGTCAGCATGGACAACTGCTCGCATAACGGCGACAAGCTGAAGAACGGCATGGTTACGATCGCCAAGGAATGGGCCGCGAAGGGCCATGTCGAGGAAGGGTTCGTGGCTTACCTGGAGGATGAGCAGAAGATCACCTTCCCGCTGTCCATGATCGACAAAATCACCCCGCGCCCGTCCGAATCCGTCCAGGCAGCATTGCTGGAACAGGGCATCGGCGGCATGGATGTGATCGTTACCTCCAAGAATACGTACACCGCTCCCTTCGTAAATGCGGAGATCAGCGAGTACCTGGTCATTGAGGACAAATTCACGAACGGCCGTCCGGCGCTTGAAGCAGCCGGTGTGATCTTCACGGACCGCGACACGGTTAACAAGGTGGAGACGATGAAGGTAACTACCTGCCTCAACCCGCTGCATACGGCACTGGCGGTAACTGGCTGTCTGCTCGGCTACACGCTGATCGCCGATGAGATGCAGGATGCTACGCTTCGGAAGCTTGTCGAGACTATCGGCTACAAGGAAGGCCTGCCCGTTGTTGTCGATCCCGGCATCCTGAGTCCGAAGCAATTCCTGGACGAGGTGCTGCAGGAACGGTTCGCCAACCCGTTCATCCCGGACACTCCTCAGCGGATTGCTACGGATACCTCGCAGAAGGTCGGCATCCGCTTCGGCGAGACGATCAAGTCGTATATCCGGCGCGGGGATCTCGACCCGGCCCAGTTAACGGCGATCCCGCTGGCGATTGCAGCGTGGTGCCGGTACCTGCTCGGCGTGAACGATGAAGGCGCTGCGTTCACGCTGAGCCCTGACCCGCTACTGGAATCGCTGCAAGCGCGGCTTGAAGGCGTTGCTCTGGGCGCGGATGCGCAGCAGGCCTTGAAGGTGCGCGCGGTGCTGGAGGATAAAGCTATCTTCGGCGTAGACCTGTACGCCGCCGGACTAGGCGGGACTATAGAGGCTATGTTCACCGAGATGCTGGCTGGTCCGGGCGCAGTAAGGGCTACGCTGGAGAAGTATACGGCCTGAGTGTGGGCGGTTGTGCGCGAACACGCGAACATAAGTAGAAAGGCCAGGCTCTCCTTGAATAAGGAGGGCTTGGCCTTTTTTGGGTGGTGAGCGTTACAGGGTTGCAGGGATGGCCGGTGGCGGGGAAGTTAGAGTATAAACCGGTCCGCTTAGCTAAGTGTTGCGTTCTGCTGCACAAATTACATTAGACTGCGGAGTTGGCCCGCTTCCGGCGAATTCAGGGGCACTTGTGCTCTTTATTTGCCCGTTTAGCCAACTTTCCCCTGATTCAGGGGCACTTGTCCTCTTCATTTACTTAGTTAGCGCGTATCTGGATAAATCAGTGGGATTTATACCTCTCATTTCCGCCTCCCGCTCACTTTTGGTGAATTCAAAGGGATTTTTCCCTTTCAGTTGTTCATTCCGCTAGTTTTCCTTTAGAGCCTTAGTTTTATTGAAGCATCATCTTCGATGCTACAGCTACTGAACGCCCTACTCCTGCTCCAGATACTCAAAGTAATCGAAATCCGCCGGATGCAGCGTGCCGCTGAGGTCCTGGGCGCACATGCCGATGAAAGTGCCGGTGAAGCGGATGTAAGCCGGGAAATCATCGGACAGATGGTAGATTTCCAGAGCCGGGCCGATCTTCTCCCAATCGGAGCCGCCGGTGCTGTAATAGAACTGGGCGAATTCGCCGTCAATGACGACCTTGAGTGCTACACTTGCTCCGGCTGGCAGCGGGACTTCAGGCGTCAGAGTGTCTTCAAAGACTCCATCCTTGGAGCGGATGAGTCCCAGAGTTCGGCCAAGGACTTCATCGTGCGTGATCCGCAGATAGAGGTAATCCATCGTATCGTAATAGACGATCAGGCCGGCCATCTGCTGGAAATGCTGCGGCTCGAAGTCCACCGAGGTCTCAGCGCTGCAACGGAAGGCTTGCTGGCGCAGGGCGACCAGGCTCTGACGGTGCATGGAGCTCATAGATTCCCTGCCACGCAGGCGCAGGTATCCCGGACGCTCCTGAAGTGAGAGCCAGGATTCGTCCGCAGGCACCCGCAAGGTGCTCCAGCGGACATCCAGCTGCGGGGCCTCGAAGTCGTCGCGAGAAGCGGCTGGCGCAAAAGGATGCGCCGGAAGATCCGGGCCTTCCACCGTCAGCGATGGAGCATTTCCGCCCCCGGACAAGGCCAGCCAGCCGTCTTCCGTAAATATGGCGCGCTGAATCGCCGTCTCCCGGCCCAGATTGCAATACTTGTCCTTGACCGGACGGCCGCACAGATGGACCATGTACCATTCGCCGGTCTGCGTCTCGACCAGGCTGGCATGGCCTGCTTTTTGCAGCGCAAGCTCGGGGTGTCCTGCAGAGGTCAGCAGCGGATTAACGGGAGCGGTCTCGTAAGGACCTTCAATCTGCTTCGCGCGGGCTACCGTTACCGCATGATCATACTGCGTACCGCCCTCAGCGGTAATCAGATAATACCAGCCGTCCTTCCTGTACAGGTGCGGGCCTTCGGTCAGCTTCAGCTCCGTTCCTTTGTAGATGTTAGTAACCGGGCCGATCAGGCGCTGCTCTTCCACCGAATATTCCTGGAGCACAATCCCGGCGAAGCTGTTGCGGCCGGTGCGGTGATCCCACAGCATATTGACCAGCCATTTGCGCCCGTCCTCATCATGGAACAGCGAGGGGTCGAAGCCGCTGCTGTTCAGATAGACCGGCTCAGACCAGGGGCCTTCAATATTCTCGGCTGTCACCAGATAGTTTGGTGTATCTTTGAAGGCACCCTGGCGGCTTTTGACATCGGTATAGATCAGATAAAAGAGTCCATTGTCGTACGTGAGGCAAGGTGCCCAGATGCCGCCGGAATCAGGGTCCCCCTCCATATTAAGCTGCGAGCTGCGGGTCAGCGCATAGGTCAGCGGCCGCCAGTTCACCAGATCGCGCGAATGATGAATCCGCACACCGGGGAACCACTCAAAGGTTGAGGTGGCGATGTAATAGTCATCTCCAGCCCGGCAGATCGACGGGTCGGGATGAAATCCGCGCAGAATGGGATTATGAATCAGATTTCGGCTCATAGTTTCTCCTCCAATGCTTGCCGTCCTGCTTCCAGTAAGGCAATGATTTTGTCAGTATCGTAGATACAGCCCTTCCAGGTTCCGCCGCTGGCTGCTTGAAGCGCAGCCCACAGCCGGGTATCCTCCGGCAGGCCCGGATCTACCGCCAGGCCCGGATGCGGTGTCCGCGAAGCCAGAATCAGCATCCCCGCTTCCTTGGTCAGCGGCTCATCTCCCTCGCCCACCAGGTTCACGCTTCCTTCCAAGTTCACCGTATCAATCCGCACTTCTACCCAGTCATTATCACGAAGCTTGCCGAGCGGGCCGCCGGCCAGCGCTTCCGGCCCCATGTGGCCGATGCAGGCACCTGTGGAGACGCCGGAGAAGCGGGCATCCGTGATCAGCGTGACATATTTGCCGTACGGCAGATGCTTGAGCGCCGAGGTGAGCTGGTAGGTCTCCTCCATCCCCGTTCCGCTCGGCCCGCGGCCGATGACGGCCAGAATATCCCCCGCTTGGACCATACCCAGCTTGATGCTGCGGATGGCGGCTCTCTCGGTGGTGAACACCTTCACTCGTCCGGTATGGCGATAGACGCCCTCGCTGTCCAGAACGGCTGGGTCAATGGCTGCCGATTTGATGACTGCACCTTCGGGGCAGAGATTGCCGATAGGGAACGTCATAGTAGACGCCATCCCCTGGCGCTTCGCTTCCTCCGGGCTCATAATGACAGAATCCGGGTCTACACCATCTGCTTCCAGCAGCCGCTGACGCAGATCGGTCCGCCGCTGCGAGCTCTCCCACCAGTCCAGATTCTCGCCCAGTGTCCGTCCGGTCACCGTCAGCACGGACTCGTCAATCAGTCCCAGCTTGCGCAAATGCAGCATGACCTCAGGAACTCCCCCTGCAAGGAACACCCGGATTGTGGGGTGAGGCACTGGTCCATTCGGCAATACACTGACCAGGCGCGGAACCATCCGGTTCACCCGGTTCCAGTCCTCAACGGTCGGAACCTTCAGCCCGGCGGCATGGGCGATGGCCGGCAGATGCAGCAGCAGATTCGTAGAGCCGCCGAAGGCAGCGTGCAGCACCATGGCATTCTGGATCGACTGATCTGTCAGAATGTCACTCATCACGATTCCGTTCTGATCCAGATGCTGAAGGGCCCGGGCCGACTGGCGGCCGATGTTCTTCCAGATCGGCTGCCCCGAAGGAGACAGGGCCGAATGCGGCAGCGCCATGCCCAATGCCTCCGCAATCACCTGGGCGGTTGCGGCGGTGCCGAGGAACTGACAGCCGCCGCCCGGCGTCGCACAGGCCCGGCAGCCGAGATCTGCCGCTTCCTCCAGGGACAGCTCCCCGTTGCTGTAGCGAGCCCCGATGCTCTGCACCTTACCTGCGTCCTCTCCCTCTATAGGAGGCAAAGTCACGCCGCCGGGAACGATGATGCCCGGCAGCTTGTGCATCCCGGCAAGGGCCAGCAGCATGGCGGGTAAGCCTTTGTCGCAGGTAGCTACGCCAAGCACACCCTTACGGGTAGGGAGTGAACGGATCAGCCGCCGCAGCACGATGGCCGCATCATTGCGGTAAGGCAGGGAATCGAACATGCCTGTGGTTCCCTGGGAACGGCCGTCACAGGGATCGCTGACATATCCGGCGAACGGAATTCCCTCATTTGCGGTAAGCTCCTCCGCAATCTCCTCCATCATCACGCCGATCTCCCAGTGACCGGTATGATATCCGAGCGCCAGCGGAGTGCCGTCCTCGCGCCGGATGCCGCCCATCGTTCCGAGAATCAGATACTGGGGCCGGTTCAGCAGCAGCGGATTCCAGCCCATGCCCGCGTTCTGAGTCATGCCAAAAATCTCTCCGCTCGGCGCATTCCGCAGCACCTCCCCGGTGATCGGCAGCTGACCTGCCGGCCCTTCCGCAGCCGTATGTACCGGAACAGCTTCAATGATGTCTTCCTTCATAATCTCTTGTACGGTCAATTTCACAGTAACCCCTTCTCTCCCTCAGAATGAATGTTCTTGCCCGGATGCCTAAGCTAAGACAACGAGAGCTTCACTGCCAGCGCCTTTACCTCCCGCAGCGCAATCTCCCGCTTCGCCTCGAATGCATGCTGAAGCATCGAAGTGCTGACAGCGGCAACAGCCTTGCCTGAGGCATCCAGAACCGGCGCTGCCACACAACTGATGCCTTGGATAATCTCCTCCTGATCCAGCGCATAGCCGGTCTTACGAATCGCTGCCAGGGCTGCTATGAACTTAGACCAGTCTGTGAGCGTGCGGGCAGTGACCGCAGGCAGCATTTTACCCGGATAACGCCGTTCCAGCTCCCCCTCCGGCAGCAGCGCCAGCATCATCTTGCCCATCGCCGTCGCATGTGCCGGAAACCGCATCCCGGGGCTGGACTCCAGCCTTACCAGGGATTGCCCCTCCTGCTTGGCCAGGTAAATAATCTCATCGCGGTCCAGCACCGACAGCTGAAAGGTCTCCCCCACCGCCCCGACACTCTGCACCGACTCTGCCAGAAACCGCTCTACCAGATTCATATTCTGCTTAAGCGAATCATTATAGACGGTATTATAATAGGAGATCCCGGCGCCAAGCACATACCTCTCGCCCGCATCCTTCACCACCCATCCCAGAGTCTCCATTGTGCGCAGCAGCGAGAACATCGAGCTTTTGTTAATGCCGGTCTCCTCGCAGAGATCTGTCATTTTGAGCGCTCCGGTCTGTCTTGAGATGGCCTTAAGAATCAGATCAGCCCGTTCCAATGCCGGAACCCAGTACTTCTGGTCCACACCTTCATTCCCCTCTCATAAATCCATTGATTAAGCCTTCCAAGTTCACTATAATAATCATATGTTTATAATACCAAACCAGGAGGCAAAAATAAAATGAAACTTAGCCACCCGAATGCAGGTGTCATTCCTCCCGTCCCGACCATTCTGGATTCCACCGGGAAATTCGACCGTGACGGAATGAAGCTGCTCATCGACAGCCTGATCGCCAAAGGGGTTCACGGTCTGTTCTTCCTTGGAACGGCCGGAGAATTCACCCTGTTCACCGCAGAGCAGCGTGAAGAGATCGCAGAGCTATGCCTGGAATATACGAATGGCCGTCTTCCGGCCTGGATCGGCACCGGCAGCAACACGGCCCCTGAGACCCTCCGGCTCTCCCGCCATGCTGCTGAGCATGGAGCTACCGGCATCGTCATTATGAATCCGTATTACTACAAGCTGAACGGGGACGCCCTGTTCGCGCATTATGCCGCTGTGCTGGAAGCGGTCGATGTACCGCTCATGCTGTACAACTTCCCGGCCATGACCGGCCAGGATCTGACTCCGGCCTTCGTGGCCCGCCTTGCAGCACATTATCCGAATGTACTCGGCATCAAGGATACCGTGGACCAGCTTAGCCACATCCGCCAGATGATCATGCAGGTGAAGGCGGTTAGTCCGGACTTCTCCGTCTTCTGCGGCTTCGACGAATATTTGCTGCCTACGCTGGCTGCCGGAGGAGACGGGGCGATCGCTGCCAGTGCGAACTTCGCTCCGCAGCTGATGCTCGGCGTGTATGACAGCTTCAAAAAGGGAGATCTGGCAGGCGTCCTGCAGTTCAACCGGCAGATCGTTGAAATTCCGGCCCTGTATGCCATCGATGACCCGTTCATCGCTTCGATCAAGGAAGCTGTCCGCTTGTCGGGTGTTCCGGTATCCACCTTCAGCCTGGCTTCGCCTGGGGTATGGAGTGCGGAGCATGAGGAGAAGCTGAAGTTTATTTTCAGCCGGGCAGGTATTGCCCAAGGGTAAGCGATATTTATAGCGCGGACTCATCCATTCTTATTTTTCAAAATCCCCCCTTCTATTAAGGTCAGCCCGCATTGGGGCTGGCTTTTTGGGTACAGCTTCTTGCACGGTTCCGTGTAAACTGCCTCGTGAGGTTCCTCCTTTCTTCGTGGTGAAGGTTGGACTATAATTTTGTTCAGATGCACAATGAGTGAAGTAGAGGCAATATAGGCGGTTACCCGCTCAAGATAAGGAGGGAGTTCCGGTTGTTTCAGCTATCGGAGAAGCAGGCGCAGGAGATTGTAGACAAGATGATGATGGACATCCCCTATAACATTAACATCATGAACGATCAGGGGATCATCATCGGCAGCGGGCATAGGGCAAGGGTCGGTACCGTTCATCAGGGGGCTGTTGAGGCACTGTCCACCGGGCACAGGGTCGAAGTCATGGAGGACGGGCGATATGAGAAAAAGGGCACCAACGAACCGATTGTCATCGGCAATACCCGCGTAGGTGTAATCGGAATCTCCGGCAGCCCGGAAGAGGTCCGGCCCTTCTGCAATATCGTGAGGACCACGGTATCGCTGCTCATTGAACAAAGAAACACGCTGGAGCATCTGGCCAGCGAAGTGAGTCGCAAGAAGGCTCTGCTGGAGATGCTCCTTGACCATCAGGGAGCGTACTCCCAGAAGCTGCGAAAAGAAGCCGCGGCCTATCAGATCGACCTTCTGCAGAAGACCACCGTGCTGTATCTCAAGCATGTGCAGCCAGAGCTTGATGAGGCAAAGCTATTGTTCCTGCATCCGTCCTTCCAGCTCGACGGGGATACATGGGTAATCCTGGTCCAGAGCCGGCCGGATTGCAGCCGGCTAATTGCAGAGCTGCTGCATAATCAGCCGCAGCTCCTGCTGGCCTCGGGCCGGCTGGAGGCCAGTATCGCGGAGGGCTACCGTCAGGCCAAGGCTGCCCTCGGCGTTCTTCTAGCACTCCGCCCTGCGGGGCAATCGATCAGCTACGAGGATGCAGAATTCCTGGTAAAGCTTAGTCAGGCGAAGCTGTCAGACAAGCCCGGCACGGCAATCAAGCTGGAGGATACCGCCGATCTGCTGGAGACACTCCGCAGCTTCATCAATCACAATTGCAGTGTCTCGCAGACGGCTGAGCAGCTGAACATCCACCGCAATACGCTGCAATACCGTCTGAAGCGGATCGAGAGCGTCACCGGCAAGGACCCGAGGAACCTGCTGCAGCTCTTCGAGCTTACGCATGAGCTGCTGGCGCTGTATAAGTAGATACTATAAAAGAAGCACTTGCGATTAGAACTCAAAGCCTGGTCGTCGCTGCGGTGAACATTTGGACTTCCGGCCGCTCTTGTGTTTGGATTTCCTGATTTCAAACGCTCCTCGCGGTAGAAATCCAAACACAAAGGCGGTCGCTAACGCTCCTCCAGTTCCAAATTTCCCCTCCGCTTCTTTTTGCTTTTTGTTAATTTCTTAAGTGCTTCTTCTATAAGCTAAAATTTCAGCATGATCATAGGTGGATTAAGTACATCTAATTTCCGGCTGATGGGTACGCTGAGGAATTTAATTGGAAAAAGGGCATTTAATTCAGCCCAGCTCCCGCCAAACGCAGGTTTCCGGCTAAGCAGTTGTACTTTTTCCATCTAAAATCCTCAACTATAAGATTTCAGAGAAATTAAATGCTCTTTTTCCACTTCTTACTTGGGAGTAGGGTTGCGGCACCCCATTAATAAAAGCAATTGCCCCGGAGGATCATATCCACCGGGGCAATTCTATGCAACGCAACTATTAGCTACATTCCAATATTCACTTACCTCTGCTATTCACTAAGTTCCGCTACATTAAACTCCGCTGCTCCATTCACTTAACTAACCTTACTGCCCGCTGAGCTTCAGCAGCCTGGCAATATTCTCGCAGGTCCGTTCGACATTGGCAGGGCCGTCAGCCAGCAGCTTCTCCAGGCTCGAAGCCCCGGGAACGATGCCGAAGACGGCGTCGATTCCTTCGGCGTAGAGCGTCTCGATTCCCTCGCCGATATAACCCGCCAGGGCAATGACTTTTTTACCGCTGGCCTTGGCGGTGCTTGCTACGCCGTACGGCGTTTTGCCGAATTTGGTCTGGAAGTCAATCCCGCCTTCTCCGGTGAAGACGAAGTCCGCCTGCTCCAGCTTCTGCTGAAGCCCTGTGTATTCAATCACGATCTTGATTCCCTTCTGCAGCGTGGCCTGTGTGAAGATCATCAGACCCGCGCCCAGCCCCCCCGCTGCGCCGGCTCCGGGAAGGTCTCGGACATCCTTGTGAAGCTGCTGCTTTACCACCGCCGCATAATGGGCCAGATTGGCGTCAAGCTGCTGCACCATGTCGGGTGTGGCCCCTTTTTGCGGACCGAATACGGCTGAAGCCCCCTGCTCCCCGCAGAGCGGATTGGTCACATCGCAGGCAACGATGAGCTGAACCTGCTGCAGTCTCGCATCAAGCCCGCTAACATCAACACTCGCCAGCCGCCCGAGGCTGCCGCCGCCGCGCGGAAGTACGCTCCCAGCTTCATCGAGGAATCTGGCGCCAAGCGCTTCGGCCATTCCGGCACCGCCGTCATTGGTGGCGCTGCCGCCGATGCCAATGATGATTTTGCGGATACCACGGTTCAGACATTCCAGAATCAGCTCGCCCGTCCCATAGGTGGTGGTGATCAGCGGATTCCGCTCCGCCTTGTCCACCCGCTGAATGCCGCTCGCCGAAGCCATCTCGATGGCAGCCGTCTGGCCGTCACCTAGAATGCCGAATTGTGCCGTCACCGGCTGTCCCAGCGGTCCTGCAACTTCCAGATAATGAATGTCTCCGCCGGAAGCGTCGACAAGGGACTGTACGGTCCCCTCCCCGCCGTCAGCCATCGGAACATGGATGTAAGTGGCTTCAGGGTAAATCTTGCGGAGTCCGGCCTCCATCGCTGTACATACTTCTTTCGCGGTCATGCTCTCCTTGAAGGAATCCGGCGCCAGCACAAAGGTTCTCTCTCTCATTTCCACACCTCATCTATAATATTGATCTTAAAGTAAAAATCCGTAAACCAGCGTAGCCACAATCGTCATCGTGCCGCCAACGATGGCCTCATACGGGATGAGCCCCATGCGCTGCTTGATTGACATTTTCATACTGTCCGCCGTGACATGGAAGTAAGTGCCCTGCGGCAGCGAGTCGATGACCGTAGCTCCGGTATGAACCATCACAGCGGCAGCCAGCGGAGCGGTGCCCATATTCAGAATGGCCTGCCCGAAGGAGCCGGTAGCGACAATAACACCCGTGGATGTTGAGGCGGTAGCCGCAGCCATCAGTATCCCGGAGATCGGTGCCAGGAACGTCCCGGAAATCCCGGACAGCTCAATCAGATGCACCACCTGGGCGGACAGATCGGAAGCAGAGATCAGACCGGCAATGCCGCCAGCCCCGATCAGGATCAGGACGGTCGCTGTCATTTTGCTTAGGCCCGAGGACGTATATTGCAGCACCTTGTTGCCCTGCCCCATCGCCAGCATCCCGATAATTCCTGCCAGCGGCAGAATATAGAGCGCGTCCACCTTAAGCTTGGTCAACGCTTCGATCCCGGAGATGGAGCCGATCGGGTTAATCATGAGCAGGACGATGGCCACGAGCGGAGCCACAATCGCTCTGCTGAGCGGCGGGTAAGCGGCCGTATTCGCGTTGTCTGTCCCGTTCGCCGCTTCTGCCGGGGTAACCATGACACCTTTTTTCTTCAGCAGAGTGGCTAAGATAACGGTTACAATTAATCCGCAGATTGCCGGGATTACGCCTGCCAACATGACATGGCTAAGATCAAGCTCAAAGCCGCGCGCAGCAGCAATCGTATTCGGATTCGGTGAGATAATATTACCTGCCTTCCCCCCGCCCGACAAGGCCAGCAGCAACGCCAGCTTCGAGATCTCCATTTTGTTGCCTACAGATAAAGCAATCGGAGCCACAATCAGCACCGCTACCGGGATGAATACGCCCATTGCCGTAATGACCATCGTGGCCAGCGCGAGGGCCAGAATGGCCTTGCTTCCGCCGAACTTTCGGACAATAGCCTGGGCTATGGCTTCAGCCGCACCCGACTCCATCATCACACCCGCCAGCACACCGGCGGCCAGCACCCGCAGCACCGTGCCCATTACACTTTGCGTACCGCTTACAAGAACACTCACGGTCTGTTCGAGATTGGCTCCGCCGATCAGCGCCCCTGCAATGGCACCCAGGAACAGAGCGTAGACCGGATTTAATTTCTTCAGGATCAGAATAATGGCAATTGCCAGTCCTGCAAGCGCTCCATACCAACCAATGATTAATCCTTCCATTTCAAAGTTCCCCCTAACAACTTGTTGAACACGCTCTCATTATAAGGTCTCGGGGGAGGAAAAGAATATTGATGAACGGACGAAATGCATTGTGCAAGTGACCAACGGATTAGGGGTTGTACGGGATCATTGCTCCATCAGTGTGGTTAACAGCTTTTGCTGATTTCGGTACTCCAGCGGGCTTACGCCTTCGCTTTCTCTGAATACTCTATTAAAATTCTTGGTGTTCCCGAAGCCTGACCTGCCGGCTATTTCATAGATTCTATCCTCCGTATCCCTCAGCAGCTCCTTCGCCTTATTGATCCGCAGCTGCTTCAGATAGCTTACAAAATTCTCTCCGGTGTAGTCCCGGAAAGCCTGGCTGAAATAGGAGTAGTTAAAGGATACTTTGCTTGAAACCATCATCATATTGATGTTATGCGAATAATTGTCGTGGATGTATTGCAGGGCACGCTCTATCCCCTCATTTTCCTTCTGTATGGGTATGATATCGGAAGTAGGCTGCAGAAATGCATCATCCACTGTAACTTCCGCTTGCTCACAGACCGTATAAAGCTGCTCCATGCCAGGGTGAAGATTACTGTCCTGAACATTAAGCTCCTCTTCAATCCGCTCCAGCACTTCAGCTAATTCCTCACGAATGACCGGCTTGAGCAGGTACTCATTCACTTCATAACGGATAGCGGCTCTGGCATACGAGAAATCATCATACCCGCTCACAATTACAATGGCCGGCCTTGGCCTGAACTCCTGAAGCTTCTTAATCAAGCCAATTCCATCCAACTCGGGCATACGAATGTCCGTAATCAGAATTTCTATTTTCATTGATGCGATCATGTCCAGGGCCTCAAAGGCGTCACAAGCCAAGTGGATATCATAACGCCCTGCAGCCCCCCGCTCAATCATGGCCCGTAGCCCGCACCGGATATTCTTCTCATCATCTACAATCAGCAGCTGTCTCATAGGCTCTGCATTCCTCCTCTAACCGATGTCAACAAAGGCAGCTTAACCCTTACTTTGGTATAACTTCTCTGCCTGCTCTCTACGCAAATTCCATAATCCTCCCCATAATGCAGCCGGATGCGCTGATTCACATTACGCAGGCCGATCCCGTTGTGCCCTGTGCTAAAGCCGGCTGTCTCCTGCATTAATTGATTAAATTCTTCGTCACTCATGATCAACTTGTGATTCAACTGCCTTAGCCCATCCGCTGGAATTCCGATCCCGTTATCAGTTACCTCTATGTAAAAGAATTGATCATCCGCATACGCATGTACATTGATTATCAGCCCGTCACCACGCATCAGAGCGGAATACATCCCGTGCTTCAACGCATTCTCAACGATGGGCTGCAGGGACATTTTCAACAATTCATGAGCATGGAATCTGTCTTCTGCATGAATCTCAACCTTAAGCTTCTCATCGTAACGGATGTTCATGATCGAGATGTAATGCTGAATATGCTTCAACTCGTCTGCCAGCTGCACAGTATCGCCAGTCCATCTAAGATTGTAACGCATAATGCTGCCGAGTGAAGTAAGTGCATCCGATACGGTGTATTGGCCCTCAACCTCAGCGAGCATTTTCAAATTCTCCAGGGTGTTGTACAGGAAATGGGCATCGATCTGATTGCGTAAAGCCTGAAGCTCCGCTTCTTTGGTGGCAGCGCTGCGCTGTACAGCTTCCGCAATCAAGCCATTGATGGTGCCCAGCATCTCCCTGAAGTGGCGCGCCAGCTCACCGATCTCATCACCGCCCTGCACATCGATCTCCACCTGAAAGTCACCCTTGCGGACCTTCTGCATCGAATCCCGTAAGACATGCAGCTTTTTCAGAACAATTGATTGAATCCAGTAAGTAATGACCGCAAGCAGAACCAGCAGAAGAACGATGATCAGAATAACTCTGTTTCTGGTGCTGTCGATTTTGGAATAAGTGCTGTGCAGAGAAATGACGTTAACCAGATCCACATGTAAGCGGTCGATGGGCTCCAGGAGATACAGGAAATCCTCACCCCCCGCTGAAAATAACAAGGACGAACCGCTTCCCTGCTTAACCTTAACGGCAGTCTCCAGGATCTGAGCTTCATTCAACCCAGGGAGCGGGTCCATGCTGCTCATGTACAATTTGTCCTGCTGATCCAGAATGAAGAACCTTGAATCGCGCTCCCTGCTGTTGTTATACGCCTTGTCAAAAAGATCCTCAATCCGCATTTCTACTTTGACAATACCAATGTGCTGCTTGTTGGCCAAGTTACTTCTAACCGCCAAGGAGACCATGGGGCTTGACTGTTCATCTACCAGCGGACCGGTATCCTCGAATATAGTATCCTCCGGCTGGATCTCCCATAAGGCATTATCCTTCTGATTCATCAATTTCGTATAAAAGGGGCTGGCCTTAATCCGTTCTTCCTGATAAATAATCGGCCATAGTTCACTGACCCGCGGATTATTGACGAAGAAACGGACACTCGCAATATTGGGATTATTAAACAACACGCTCTGTAAGTAATTTAACGAATAGTCCTGAAATTGCTTAATCTCATTCACTCCGGGCTCCGTTTCAGCGGTTACATACTCCCCCAGGCTCCGGTCTGAAATGAGCATATAGAATGACTTTTCCATCACCTTAAGCTTGCTCATGATCGCCTGCTTCTCGTTATGGATCTGGTAGCGGTTCTCTTCAATGATGTCATCGACCGTATCCTGATAGAAATCAGCAAACAAATAGTTAGAGATCACAATGACCGGGACTAGAATAATGACAATATACGCCCCGATTAACTTCATATGAATGGATAAATCAGCAAACCACCTTTTCAACTTCCCTGCCGAGCTCCTGATGCTGGCCATCTCCTTCCCTCTTCTCCTCCAATTTTTCTAATATCATTATTATATTTCATTACTTTCCTCATCATAAGGCTTCAAAGTTCAGTCAGGGTTGCAGGATTTTAGGTATATTTCGTATTGGGAGGGGATGGGACTTTCCATATTGTTTTTCAAAAAAATATTTTCATGACATATATTGGCTGACGGTTTCGCGCTATACTCTATTGTAAGCGTTATTACAAATGTGCTACGGAGGGGATTTCATTCGTGTATACCCGTATCATCACCTTCATGAACAACCTGAAGCTCAGGACCAAGCTCTTCCTCTCCTTCGGCAGTGTTGTCCTGATTCCGGTACTCATTGTGGGGGTGTTCCTGACCAGTGAACTGCGGAATATGGCGATGAATAATGCGCTGAAGCAGATTACGGCGAATGTCGACCGGGTGAAAAAACGGACCAGCGAGATGCTGAACATTCCGGTGGATATCGTCTACCGCCTGTCCAATGACAGCCGGCTGGAGGAGGCCGCGAATCACCGGTACGAATCAGTCTATGATGTGGTGCAGGCCTATTGGGATTATCCCGACTTCCGGGATTTCGTCCGCCTGTACAAAGAGGTCTCCAGCATCCGGCTGTATATCGACAACCCGACGGTGCTTAACAACTGGGAATTCCTCCAGGCCGACGAAACGGTTACCCGGGAGCCGTGGTACCAGCTCGCCCTCGCCCAGAAGGGGCTGGCGTTCTGGAGTTACATTCCTGACAGCCGGAACGGCCAGTATTATCTCAGCCTGATCCGCAAGGTCGACTTCCTCAAGCAGCGCACAACCGGTGTACTGGTCGTGAATGTCAATTCGGATCAGCTCAGCAGCATCCTGAAGCAGGAGACCTTCGAGACCTTTATCGTCGATGAGAATGACAATATTGTCGCCTCCAACCGGGCGGGCACCCTCGGCAAGTCGCTGCATGAAATCAACCTTAAGCCGCTGTCCACCCTTGCCGGGCACGGGCCTGCGGACATCACGATTGACGGGCAGTCCTTCAAAATGCTGATCGACGACTGGCATCCTGAGGGCAGCCTGAACAGCCTGCGGATCATCTCTATTTTCTCGGTAGAAAGTATTGTGAGTGAGCCCAACCGGATTATTTCCCTGGCGACTTCCGTCATTATCTCCTCCCTAATTCTTGCAATCATCCTAATCTACTACTTCTCCCGCCTGCTCACCGGACGCATGCTGCATCTCAGCAAGCATATCTCCAAGGTCGCTTCCGGGAATCTGGAAGCCCGGCTGGTGATCGACGGCAAAGATGAGATCGGCCAGCTGGCCCGGCAATTCAACCACATGGTCCGCAATGTCAACGACCTGATGAGCGAGGTACAGGAGTCCAACCTACAGAAGAATGCCATCCTGCTGAAGCAGAATGAGATCAAATTCAAAATGATGGCCAGCCAGATCAATCCCCATTTTCTGTTCAATGCCCTGGAGTCGATCCGGATGAAGGCCCATACCCGCGGCCAGACCGATATTGCGCAGGTTGTCCGGCTGCTGGGCAAGATGATGCGCAAAAACTTAGAGGTCGGCGGAGGCCGAATCACCCTGCAAAGTGAGCTGGAGACCGTGAACTGCTACCTGGTTATCCAGAAATTCCGCTACAATGACCGGCTCGCCTACGAGCTGTATGTAGATCCGGCAGCGAATACCCTAAGGATTCCGCCGCTTATTATTCAGCCGCTGGTGGAGAATTGTGTCATTCACGGCCTGGAGGACCGGATGGACGGCGGAATGGTCCGGGTAGATATCCGGGTGGAGGAAGCCATACTTAAGGTTCAGGTCTCCGATAACGGAACCGGAATCTCGCCGGCCCGGCTCGCAGAGCTGCGGCAGATGCTGGACAACAACGATGACTATGAGACCCACAGTATCGGAATGCGCAACATCCATCTGCGGCTGAAGCTGACCTACGGCCCGGAATGCGGCCTGGTTCTGGCCAGCCAGAGCGGATACGGCACCCAGATCAGCTTCGCCATCCCTTTAAGGAGTGATTCCTATGTATAGTGTGTTAATTGTTGATGATGAATTGTCTATCCGCGAAGGACTTGCCACTCTGCTGGATTGGGAGAGCCTCGGCTACCGGGTGGTAGATACAGCAGCCAATGCGGTTGAAGCCAGGCATAAGGCTAAGCTGTATTCCCCGGACCTGATGATTGTGGATATCCGTATGCCCGGGAAGGACGGACTGGAGCTGATCGGCGAGCTGCGGGAGGATCATGAGGAGCTGCATATTCTTATATTGAGCGGCTACGCCGACTTCAGTTATGCCAAGCGTGCGATGTCTTACAATATCGATAACTACCTGCTTAAACCCGTCGATGAGGAGGAATTGCAGCTGTATCTTACCGGCCTGTCCACCATACTGGATGCGCGGCAGGCACACCGCAAGAATCATGAGGCTGTTAAGGTCTGGAGCCGGGAGATGCTGGTTCAGTCGCTGCTGATGGAGAGCAGTCTGCATCCCGCCCCCGCGCTGATGGAGTCGGCGCTGGAAGCGGGGCTGCTCTGGGATTCCTACCAAATCGTGCTGATCCGGCTCCTGCTGCAGGATCATGCGGACAACGGACCTTCCAGTAGTGTCAAGTCCGGGCTGACGTCCAGCTTCGAGGACAACCGCTGGGGTATCGTTTTCGCGCTCGATTCTTATCTCGGGGTGCTGCTGCAGCCCTCTTACCAGAAGGAACTGGTAAGCAAACGTATGGCCCAGCAGATCCGTGAAGCTGCTGCCGCAGAGGGACTGGAGTGCATCATCACCGCCGGGGATATGGTGGACAGTCTGTCCGAGCTGCCGGTCTCCCATCAGTCGGCGCTGGCGCGGATGAAGGATCACTTCTTCTATGATGAGCCGGGGATGATCGGCCCTGATTCCCTTAAGCTGAAGCAGGGGCTGCCTGCGAACCCCCAGGATACGGAGAGCAGGCTCGCTCCCGTGATGGACCGGCTGTATTTCGCTCTGGATACCGGCAATCTGAGCGTAATCTCTGCCCTGATCCAGGAAGCAGGGGACCTCATGGCTGCTGCGGGCTTATCCGAGATGGCGGTGAAATCCTATTATGTCCGGGCCGTCACCTCCATGTCCGGCAAGCTCTCCGTTCATTATAAGGAGCTTAGCGCTGCGCAGAGCCGGATGGAGGAGCAGATTCAGCAGATCTACAGGCATACCTCCCTCCCCCAGCTCCAGCGCTATATCACAGGTCTGCTGGAGGAATACGCTGGCGGGATTATCCGCGACGATATGGATGTCCTGATGAAGCGGATGGTCGATCTGATCCACCGGCACTATGACGAGAATCTGAAGCTGGAGACGCTGGCCGGTGTGTTCACCTATAGCAGTGCCTATCTTGGGAAGCTGTTCAAGAACACTATGGGCTGCTCCTTCAACACTTATCTGGATACGATCCGTATTGAGAAGGCCAAGGAGCTGCTGGACCAGGGCTGCAAAATCCATCAGGCAGCCAGCAGCGTCGGCTTCAGCGATGTCGATTATTTCCGTGAGAAGTTCAAAAAAATCGCAGGCATTTCCCCCTCCGCATACCGGAGAAAGGAGCCGGAGAATGATTTTTCAGAAAGCGCTTACGAAAAGGACTGATTTCTCCCTGTTTTTACACTTAAATCTTCGGGTGTTTCCCGGCCTGGCGGCAGATTATGATAAAGCTATATCGAAGGAGGGACATAAATGAAAGCGATTACCACCGCGATGAAGCCGGAGCCGAAGAAATCCTCCTCCAGCTTCTGGGGGAAATTCCGGCAGCAGAAATACCTCTATATGATGGCTGTTCCTTTTGTCCTCTGGGCCTTTGTCTTCAGTTATCTTCCGTTATGGGGGTGGATGATGGCCTTCCAGAAGTATAAGCCGGGCAAATCCTTTTTCGAGCAAAAATGGGTCGGCCTCCAGTACTTCCGGGAGCTGTTCCAGGATGAGCAATTCTTCAACGCCCTGCGCAATACGCTGGCCATGAGTATCATGGGACTGCTGGCAGGCTTTATCATTCCGATCATCTTCGCCATTCTGCTGAATGAGGTACGGCTGCAGGTGCTGAAGCGCTTCGTTCAGACGGTGTCGTATCTGCCGCATTTTGTGTCCTGGGTGGTCGCCGCAGGGATCATCACTAAGATGCTCTCCACGGACAACGGCGCAGTCAATGACCTGCTAATGGGCCTTCATATCATCAGTGAACCGATCCAGTTCATGGCCAAAGGCAATCTGTTCTGGGGCATTGTTACCGCATCGGATGTCTGGAAGGAGACGGGCTGGAATACCATTATCTATCTTGCCGCCATCTCGGGCATCGGGCCTGAGCTGTACGAGGCAGCTAGGGTGGACGGAGCCAGCCGGCTCCAGCAGGTGCGTCATATCACTTTTCCGGGAATCCGGGGTACCATCGTGATCCTGCTGATTATGTCCATCGGCCATCTGATCAGCATCGGGTTCGAGAAGCAGTTCCTGCTCGGCAACAATCTGGTGCGTGACTACTCGCAGACCCTTGACCTGTATGCGCTGAATTACGGGCTGGGGATGGGACGGTTCTCCTTCGGGACGGCGATTAATATCTTCAACTCCGTGGTGAGTGTGATTCTGCTCTTTACGGCCAACGGCATCTTCAAAAAAATAACCAAGGAAAGCATCATATAGGAGGCCCTGCTCATGATTAAAAAACTCGCTGCGGCCTCCTGGTCGGACCGCATCTTCGATTTGGTTGTTTATCTGGCGATTACGGTGGTAACTGTTGCTACGCTGTACCCTTTTCTGAACGTGCTGGCGATCTCCTTCAATGACTCGACGGACAGCATCAAAGGCGGGATTACGATCTACCCCCGGGTGTTCACCTTCAAAAATTATGAGACGATCTTCGCCTTCTCCGGCCTGATTACCGGGTTCAAAATTTCGGTGCTGCGGACGATTATCGGGACTCTGCTCGGACTGGTCAGTGCCTCCATGCTGGCCTTCACCTTAAGCCGGGTGGACTTCCAGGCCCGCAAGTTCGTCTCTACCTTCCTGGCGCTGACGATGTATGTATCGGGAGGGCTGATCCCCTTTTACATTCTGATCAAAGATTTGCATATGATGGGCACCTTCGGCGTGTATGTTCTGCCCGGTCTGGTGAGCGCCTTCAATGTGTTCGTGATCCGCTCCTTCATCGACGGTCTGCCGTACGCTCTTCAGGAATCCGCCAAGCTGGACGGAGCCAATGACTTCACCATCTACTGGCGCGTCATTCTGCCGCTGACCAAGCCTGCGCTGGCAACCATCGCCCTGTTCCTGGCCGTCGGCCAGTGGAATGCGTGGATTGACACCTATCTGTATAACGGCTCGAAGGACTCGCTGACCACGCTGCAATTCGAGCTGATGAAGGTCATTCAGAGCACCACGACCAACGCGGATAATTTCCGCGGACGCAATATGACAGAGGTCATGGCCCAGATCTCCCCGGAATCGGTCAAAATGGCAATCACCATTGTCGTCACCGTTCCCATTCTGATTGTCTATCCGTTCCTGCAGCGCTATTTCGTCAAAGGCATGACGCTGGGTTCGGTTAAAAGCTAATCTGCTTAAGCGGTATCTTCAGGCTGACGCCTGTGAATACAATGTGATTTCACCAGACAAAGGGAGGGTTTCTATTCATGACAAGAAAGACGGCGAAACCGGTTGTGGCGCTGATGGTGCTGACCTTGCTGCTTAGTGTGCTGGCAGGCTGCGGCGGAGGCAATACTAACGGCAACAAGAATACGGCTGAGAATACCGGGGCCAAGGCTACGAACAGCGGCAATGCCACCGCAACGGCTGAAGCTACGGCGGCGGCTGAGGACTTAAGTCCCCTGACACTATCCTTCTTCGCGGAAGACCCTAATCCGAACTGGAACAATATGAAGGATGAGGTCAGCACTGTCATTACGCAAAAGACCGGCGTCACCCTCGATGCCGAATTCGCGGTCGGTGATCCGCAGCAGAAGATTGCTCTCATTGCAGCGGGCGGGGATTATCCCGACATTATCTCGGCTAAAGGCGACATCGGGAAGCTGGTGGACGCCGGCGCTGTAATTGACCTGACCGATCTCATTGATAAATATGCTCCTAATATTAAGCGGGTACTGGGTGACAATCTGGCCCGGGCCAAGTACACGAACGAAGACCAATCGATCTACGCGATCCCGACCTGGGCAGCGGTGGATGAGAAGAAATTCGTAGCGGGCGGCGGCTTCGAGCTGCAGCACCGGGTCGTGAAGGAAGCCGGATATCCGGAGATTAAGACCGTCAAGGATTATGAGAACGTCATTAAAGCTTACCTGGATAAGCACCCTACCGATGAGAACGGCAACAAGAACATCGGCGTCTCGCTGAATGCAGACGACTGGCATATGTACATTTCCGTAACCAACCCTGCGGTAGCAACTACCGGCGGCTCCGATGACGGTGAATATTACGTCGATCAGGAGACTCATGAAGCGATCTACCACTTCCGCCGTCCGGAAGAGAAGGAATATTTCCGCTGGCTGAACCACATGAACGATATCGGCCTGCTTGACAAGGAGAGCTTTGTGCAGAAATATGACCAGTACAAAGCCAAAGTAGCGACTGGACGCGTGCTTGGCCTGATTGACCAGGACTGGGACTACAATGACGCGCAGCAAGCCCTCAAAACAGCTGGCAAATTCGAACAGACCTATGGACATTATCCGGTCACTCTGACGGATGAATACAAGGAAACCAGCTTCTGGCCTACCGGCTTCATGGGCGGCTATGGCATCGCGATCTCCTCGACCAACCCCGATCCGGTGCGGACTATCAAGTTCCTGGATTTCCTGGCCTCCGATGAAGGTCAGATCTTGAACAACTGGGGAATTGAAGGCAAGCACTACAAAGTGGAGAACGGCAAACGCGTAGTTCCGCAGGAAGTCCAGGACCGCATTAATAACGACAATACCGCCTTCACGAAGGAAACGGGCATTGGCTTCTACTGGAACATGATGGTTCACTATGGTGACGGTGCCAAGGATTCCACGGGCAACTACTACACCAAGAACTTCCCTGAGCAGCTGGTGCTGGGCTATAGCGATGTTGAGAAAGAGACGCTGGCCGCTTACAAAGCTACGACCTGGAAGGATCTGTTCCCGAAAGAGGAAGAATTCAAGGAAAAAGCGTACGGCGCTGCCTGGAACATTGCTATCCCTGGTGAGGATGAAGTCTCCATCTTGGGTAATAAAATGAAGGATATTACGTGGAAACGCATCCCGCAGGCGATTCTGGCCAAACCGGCTGAATTCGATAAAATCTGGGATGATTATATGGCCGATCTGGAAAAAGCCGGCGTTAAGAAAATGGAAGCTGGCTATACCAAGTATGTGCAGGACCGTGTGGCGTTGTGGACCAGCAAATAAGCATTTCAGATAGCTTGAGCTAAAATGCACAGATCAAAGGAGTAGTCGCCACTGCGGAGATTTTGGACTTCCGGCCGCTGTTGTTTCCAAATTTCTTGATTTATGCCGCTCTAAGCGGTAGAAATCCGGAAACTGCTGATGCTTCCGAAGCGAGCTTTCCTGCGGAAAGCTTTCAGGCGGACGCTACGCTCCTACAGTTCCAAAATCTCCTCCGTCGCTCCCTCCTTTATCTGAAGATTTATAGTTCAACCTATATTCCATTGCAGAAGGGCACCCGTGCGGAATAGCACGGGTGTTGTTTACTGTGCTAGGATGCTGTAGGCGCTGGAACGATCGCAACTGCATTTTGTACAACGGAATGCTGTAAAAAAGGCTTTGAAATAGAATCTGTTGTATTCCATACAATGGAACGTTGAAAAAAGGCCATTTTTCATCCAAAACACAATATTCTACTGTATGAAATACATTAGACTCTCATTTTACGGTCAGCTATGCCTTTTCTATTGCAGGAAATACAATCTAACTATGCAGCTCGCGGTAAGTTTTGTTGATCATTTCGGTGTATATGGAAGAAGGGTATTCCTTCACCTGATCATAGGCGAATTGGGACAGCCGCAGTGCTTCCTCCTTCATGTCCCGGCGCATATAGATCTGTGCCCGGTAAGCATAAGCTGTCAACAGATTGCTGCGGTCAAGCGGGTGGTAGACCTGATCACCCGGCTCGGCCTTGGACAGGCAGATCAGCGCTTCATCGTCCTGGCCGAGATGAACCCAGGCGATGCCGCACATGAGCTGAACGCTTGGCGCGTACTGTTCATCCTCCTGCGGATACTGCTCCGCCAGCGCAAGAACCTTGCTGTATTCTCCCTTAGCTACCGCAAGTCTGATCTCTCCGATCACCACCAGCTTCAGCGAATCCTGAGATTCGCTGAATTCTGCGAATGCTCTGGCCTTCTTCAAGGCCTCCTCTGCCGCCAAGGTCTCTCCTTCGGTCAGCGCCAGAATCCCGAGCACCCGGTACAGATGATCCGTCATATAGTAGATTCCCTCTTCCCGCGACACCTGAAGCGCCGCTAATGCAGCTTCACGGCTTCCCGCATAATCCCCCAGGGCAGACAAGCTAATGCTCTCGGCATAATGAAGATCGATTTCAAAGATAAAATCATTCCCCACCTTGTTAGCCTCGTACTCCCTGCGGACCCGGCGGATCAGCTCCAGCCCTTCGGCATATCTGCTCTGTGCGAAATTCAGGGCATAGGAAATATACTGCACTTTCGCCCGTTCCACAAATAAGCCGAAGCGTTCATAGATCAGCGCTGCCCGCGCAAGCTCTGCTTCCCCGCCTCCGGCACCTGTATAGAAAAGGGAGCTTACATAGAACTCCAGCAGACGTGCAGCATCAATCGTCATCGGAAGCGTACGCTCCATGAGCGGCCGGAGCCGCTGGATGACCTCCCTGTAATTCTTCGCCTTGAACTCGGCCTCCATCTCCCGGACAAGCGGAGCCAGCTCAGCCTCCTCCTCGCCTTCGAGGAAGTAGCCCGGATCAACTCCCAGCCTGCCGGCCAGAACTTGCAGGCTGTTCATCGAGGGCAAGGCGCGTCCATTCTCGATTTGACTCAGCATGCTCTTAGTCATATGGTCTCCGGCGAGGTCCGTCTGCGTAAGTCCCTTAGACTTGCGCAATTGCTTGACTTTCTCTCCGATAGTTTGTTTGGTGGTCATTTGCTTGCCAACTTTCCGGGTAGCTTTTCTTTTCAGTATAGCTTACCTATACCCTAAGAGAAAGCTGGAATTACCCAAAAGTTAAATTATATTAAACTTTATGTTGCATTTCCGATCTTTCGCTCATACAATAAGTTTAATTAAATTTAACTTTCGACCAAGGGAGTGCTATTATGTCTCAAATAACATCCGCAACCCATGATAAGGCAGCGACTAACCGTAACATATTCCTCTTCTTCAGCAGCAAGCTGGCCTCAGTACTCGGCTCCAGTATGTACACCTTCGTAGCCGGTCTGTTCATTCTGAATGAGACTGGGTCAGGGAGCAGCTTCGCCGTTACACTGCTGTGCGGGCTGCTGCCCGGTATCCTGCTGTCCCCCTTCGCCGGTGTGCTCGCCGACAGAGTTAACCGCCGCAGGCTGCTGATCGGCTCGGACCTGGCCAGTGCCCTGATTATGTCCCTGGTCTTTCTGTTTGTCTCGCTGGAGGGAATGTCCCTATGGACTATCTATCTGTCGCTCATTCTATTATCTATCTGCTCTACCTTCTATAGTATCTCAGTCTCCTCCTCGATGATGATGCTTGTAGACAGCGGCTCCGTCCAGCGGGCCGGATCACTGAATCAGATTGCCGGATCGGCTGGCCACCTGCTGGCTCCGGTTCTCGCCGGTCTTCTGTATGCCTTCCTTCCCCTTCAGGATTTCATGCTGCTGAATGCGGCAGGCTTCACCGTTTCGACCGTGATGGGCTGCATGCTGAGATACAAGCCGATTCCACGGCTTCAAGCTGCCCTTGAACCTGCCGAAGCCGCAGACCCCCAGCCGCTCCGAGAACGTCTGGGCACTGCTGTTGACGGGGTCCGCACGAATCTGAAGGAAGGCTTCGCTTATGTGCTCCGCCGTCCGGTCCTCCGCTCCCTGATGGGGATTGTGTTCTGTATTAATTTCTTCATCGTCGCCCTGAATGTTGTGCTGCCCTACGTTGCAGTACAGACGCTCGGACTCTCCCCCAAGCAATATGGAGTCCTCGAAGCGATGCTGGCGGCAGGCGTACTTCTGATGTCGCTGCTGCTTGCTGTACTTCCCCAGAGCAAGAGTCCGGTGAAGCCGATCCTCGGAGGATTAAGCGCACTGGGAGTATTATTCCTCGCGCTGGCGGTGCCTCTGCTGCTTGATTTCTCCCCGAATGCCACCTTCCTTCTCTTCCTGCCGCTGCTGGTCCTCATCGGCGTCATGATTATGGTTATTAACATTCCGATTCAGGTTTATCTGCAGCAGACTACCCAGGAAGAGTACCGAGGACGCGTATTCGGTCTGGTAGAGGGCATCGCCGGTTCCATCGCTCCCCTCGGAATGCTGCTCTATGGAGTCCTCCTCGACCGGCTTCCCGGCTCGCTCATTCTGCTCGTCTCCGGTGCAGCTATTCTGGCGGTTACCCTCGCCGGACGGAGAGGCTTGCTCAGCAGCGGTGCTGCAGAGCAGCAGAACGGTCAGGGGAAGACGGAGCAGGCGGGAGCCTGAATGTCTGAATTGACCATAGCTGGGAAGCTGTCCAATTGATACGCTTAACGCAGCAGAATTCATTCAAGGAGGCTGAACGCAATATGTACGCGCACCACAGACAGACGCTGGGGAAGCTGGCGGAGAAGATGGAGCAAGACCCTTCTTGTCTGGCGGCAATCACCAGCGGATCAGTATCCAAGGGAACTGCCAGCGAGACCTCGGATGTGGATGTCCATCTGGTCTTCACCGATGAAGCCTATGCGGAATATGAGCGGAACGACAAGCTCTCCTATGTGGACCGCGAAGTCAGCACCTATGAGGGCGGATATGCCGATATCAAGGTAATCAACCGCCGGTTTCTGGAGCTTGCCGCCCGCCGTGGCAATGAGCCGACGAGGTATGCTTTTACCGGTGCAGAGGTGCTATTCTCCAGAATCCCGGATCTGGGTGAGCTGGTGGCCCGGATTCCCGTCTATCCTGAGGAGAACCGCGAGCGCAATTTGCGGGACTTCTGCGCCCAGATCTATCTATACGGGCTGTATTTCGCCAAGGAAGCGGGCAAAAAAAATGACGCCTACCTGCTCGCTCATACGGCGGGCCAACTGATTTTTTTCAGCGGGCGGATGATTCTGGCGTATAACCGGCTGCTTTTTCCAAGCCACAAAGGGCTGCTGGATGCCGCCAGTGCTGCAGAAGCCCAGCCGAAGAATTTCCGTAAGCTGGCAACAGAGCTCCTGCAATCGCCCAGCGCAGATAAGAGTGTGCGCTTCGCCGCGAAGATGCTGGCTTTCTATAATCATGGCTTGTCCTTTGAGCAGGCACTCGGGATCTATGTGCTGAACAACGAGCGTGCCTGGTTAGAGAATTCCCCTTCCTTGCCGGACCGCTAATAGAGGCACTTATTTCATCATTCGGCTTACTTATGGGAACCCTCCAGCGGGGTGGATTCAAACAAAGCAGTTGGATTTCCTCCACTTAAAATCCCCTAAACGTTTCACCTTTGGACAATAAATGGATTTTCTCCATGTAATTTCACTACTTTCCTCCAAAGCTCCGAATTCCGCCAGATTAAGTGTTGTTTATCCAACTGCTTCACCGTTTGCATGACTTCGCGCCGGAATAGTTGGAGTTTTTCCATTTAAAGATACTACCAGCAGGTCCAGCGGACGGATATATAGTGGAACAGCAAACAGCGGCCCCCACAAAGGGAGTCGCTGTTTGCTATTCCTGGAATTTGCAGCTGTCAATGGCCTCACTTTGCAGGCATTACCGCTATAGTGGAAGCACCTCAGAAACCCGGCACCGCTGCGCCTCGGCCATGATCCGGGCTTGCAGCTGCACCCGTTCCCAGGTAGCGTCCAGGCCCTCGGCCTGTTGCCCGCTCATGATTGCCGCAAAAGCCTCCAGCTGGCCCACATAATAGTTCAGCGGTGCGAATTCCCATAGGGTAGTGCGGTTGTCCGGCAGATCATGCCGGATTTTAAGCTTGTAGAACCCCTTGACCGGCCGGAAGAAATCCGGGACGCTCAGCACGGTATGGTCGAAATACAGGGTGTGCGAGGCCCGGAATGGCAGCTCGAAGGAAGTGAGGCACTCGGCCCTCAGCCCGCTCTTGTATTGCAGTGCCGCCTGAAAGGTCCAGTCGCAGCCATCCGGCCCGTCAAAAGCCGACTGCGCCAATATCTCCTCCGGCTGAAGACAGGCAAGGGTCTGCACGAACTGCAGCCAATAGCAGCCCAGATCGGCAAAAGCGCCGCCACCCTTCGCCTTGACACTCCGGTAATTCCCGGCATGCCCGTTCTTGGCAGGAACGGAGATCCGGGTGCTGATCCTGCGCAGCGCGCCGAATTCGCCAGAATCGACGATGCCCTTCATCGCCTTCTGCCAGGGGTGACAGGCAATCATCAGCCCCTCGGTGAGCTTCGGGGCGGCAGGGTGATTCTTCGCCAGCCTTAACTGCTCCGCTTCTTCGGGATGGAGACAGATCGGCTTTTCCACCAAGACATGCTTGCCCGCATTCAAGGCCCGGATCGCCCACTGCGCATGAAGCTCGTTGCTGAGCGCAATATACACCCCATCCAGTTCGTCTAGCTCCAGCAGCTCATCCAGACTGCCTGCCACATAGGGAATCTGGTACGCCTCAGCCATGGCCTCCGCTTTCGCCAAGGTACGGTTGGCAATCGCCGTAATTTTCACCTTATCCACCATCCGTGCCGGCTCCAGCATCGCTGGAACAGCAATATTCGAGGCGCCCAGAATGCCGAGCTTATAGCTTGGCACCTCTGCCACACTGCTCATACCTGAGCCAGCGCAGCATAGGTGTTCAAGTACAGCACATTACATTTGGAGCAGGCGGGGGACAAGCCTTCATCCAGAATCCGCCGCAGCCGGTCATAACGCGTAGAATTCCATATGTCTGTCAGCGTCTGCTCCTTCACATTGCCAATAGCCAGCTCGCCAAAAAATTTACACGCACTCACCATCCCGTTCGGGGCAATATCCACCCGGGTGCTGAGCGCCAGACATTTGGAGGTGCTGCGGGACGCCATCGGCTTCCCGGCCACGAAATCCTCAATCTCATCAAAGTCCAGACCCGGCTGATAGCGGATTCGGGTATTATTCCAGGTATTGCTGTTAATCCGCCGCAGGTCATCGGTCAGTCTGGTGATATTCTCCGGCTTGATATGGTATTTGAACGCGTGCCAGCTGCTCCGGTGATCCGGCGGAAGCTCGGCCAGCCACTGGAAGTGTTCATCGTAGAAGCGGTCCATCGCAAGACTGGTGTCTTCCGAGATATACCAGGGGAAGCAGAGCAGGACCAGATCCACACCCTTCTCTTCAAAAAATTCCACCAGCTCGTACAATCTGCCGATCATATTATCATTGATGACATTGTGCACAGAGATCCGGCCGCGGAAGCGGCCTTGCTCGCGCAGCTCCAGCAGCCGTTCAACACTTTGGACCACCTTGTTGAAGGACCCTTTGCCGCGCAGGAAATCATGCTCATCCTCGAAGCCCTCAATCGGAATCAGCAGCTCCAGATTGTCGGAGATCGCGCACAACTCCTCCTCAAACTTCGGAATCATATAGGCATTGGTACAGATGGTCGTGTCCCGGGGATGCTCCTTGAGCAGCTCCAGAATCTCTTTAGCCTGCCGGTGAAACAGCGGCTCCCCTCCCCATAAATACAGGCGGGACTGCGCTTCATCCGTCTCCTCCAGCAGCCGCTTGATCATCCCCAGATCCATATCCAGGTTCTGCTCGGCGGTATCCATATCATGATGGTAGCCGTCTTCATTCCACTGATAGCAATGCTTGCAGCGGAGATTGCAGCGGTTGGTCAGCTTCAGTGACATAATCTCCGGCATCACTGTCTTGAAGCCGGGATCATGCTTGCGTTCCCTGTGCGGGACCACCACATTCTTGATCGTACGTTTCAATGCCTCGAAGGACTGCTCGTCCAGGCTCACTCTGCTGGTTGGCTGCATTAGCTTCTCCCTCCTGCTGCGGATAATTGTCCGGCATAGCTTGACGCATAGTCCGGGTATTGGCCTCTGGCGGCTCTTAGGTTATCCGCCAGCTTGCGCAGTACATCATCATCATATCCCGAAGCGGCCCACTCCCCATATGTGATGCCGTAACCAAGCCCGACCCACAGATCACTGTTGATCTTCTCATGCGGGCCGAAGGGGTCAAGCAGCACCAGCGGTGTACCCGAAGCCAGCGAATCAATCAAAGCGCCGCCGCCCGGCTTGCTGATGACTGCGGATGCCTGCCGGATGACTCCGAACATCCCCTCCCCATAACTCTGGCAGGGCGGGAAATGACCAGTCCGGTTACCGGTTACCTCTGCAAACGGCGGGAAGGTATACTGTCCGTTGCCATCCTTCGTCCAGGTGCGCCACTGCGGATCATTCATGTAATAACGTCTTCCATGGATAGCCTCGCCAATCTCCTGAATGCTGTAAGCGGCGATATCCAGCTCGTACCCCGCCGACTCCAGCGCGTCGAACTTCTCACGGAAGGTTCCGATTCCCCAGCCGCCCCCATGAACGACTAACCGCCCGTTCCTCGCCGCAGCAGACAGTGCTTCCCCAGATCCGGCATCGATACTGCACAGAATCTCCTGCTTCCCCGAATCATACAGGCTTACTTCATGATAGCCTTCCGCGTAATCCGGCTTCAGTCTGCGCAGATTCTTCCACGATGGCGACAGGTCGGCGTCAATATACAGCAGCTCAGCATAGACGCTCACCCCCGTCAGCTCACGGTACTGGTCCATGACATGCACCCAGTGCCCGGATAAGACGATGAAGTGCTGCCGTTCCTCCTGCTTCCATTGCTGCAGCAGTTGTTCAACGGCTGCGGGATCAAGGCTGCTTCTTATATCGGACGGTATTTTCTGTGAGGTCAGGGCTACGGCAAAGCTCTGCTGGTAAGCCCTGCGGCTGTTGTCTGTCTGTTCTTTTTTGCGCTCAGGCATTAAGGTCTCAAACACCTCAATCTCCGCCTGGAGGCCCAGCGCGGTTAACTTGCGTTCCAGCAGCAGACCTGGGACATAGAAGCCCAGGCCAAAGCCTGAGCATAGAATCGTCACGGTGTTATTCATTGGAGGGTTCCTTTCTTTATCGCAGGATAGTATAGCCTGTGCGCATGAGAGACTCGTCCAGCGTATGGATGAGCTTATGCTTGCTGTCTTCACTCCGGTAAGTCAGGGCCGCATACAGCTTGCCCTTCGTGGAACCGGCAGCACGGGAGAGGTCCAGCGGCTGGAGTGCGCTTGAGGTCAAGGGCATCACCCCTTCCCCCTTCTCCAGCGAGAATAAACTCCCCGACTCCTCCATCCGCTCCAGCAGCTCCTCATAATGAACCTTGCCCATAGCCGCCAGCGGCACCTGTATCAGGCAGGTGTGCATGCCCTCCTGCTTGAACCGGCGGTCGACATGATGCTTAATCAGACTCATCGACTTGCGGGCATTGATCTCTACCAGAGGCGCCAGGCTTCCGTCACGCAGCAGCATCGAATCGACACATACCTCGCCGTAATATCCGTCAGAGTACAGCTCCCGGCCTATGCTGTTCATAGTCTCCCAGTAGGCTTCTTTATCCAGCTTGTCCAGCAGAGACGGCTGCGGAGAGTGGGATTCTCCAAAGGCGAAGCCCTGGTTCACCAGCTGCTGAACTGACAACAGGGTGATCCGGCCTTCCGGATCAATCTGAAACTGGCAGGAGAAGTCTGTCTCCCGGTCCAGCAGCGGCTCGAGGACAAACCGGATTCTTTTCCCCTGATTGCGGCTCGACTCCAGATGCCCGGCCATCCGGCGCAGCATACGCTCGGAATCCACCAGCTGATTCCCTTTACCGGATACCCCATACTCGTCCTTGATCAGAAAAGCTCCTTTCTCCAGCAGCGCTTGTCCCGATTGCAGCAGCTCCTCCATACTGTGGACCACTACCGCAATATTCGGCAGCCCCAGCCTGTCCCGCATCGCCGTAGAATAGCTCTTGGTATTCACTGCCCGTACAATCTCTTCATTAGGCAACGTGGGCAAAAGCTTGTACCGGCTAACCGCCTCCTGCGTCCCTGGAAGCACGGCAAAGGGCTCCAGCAACGCTCCTTCCGGTATTAAGCGGTCCGGTTCCTGTCCGGCGTCCATCCGGCTCAGCAGTTCAAATACATTCAGCGCCGTCTGTGCGGGAACAGACTCCTCTGCCTCCAGACTGAGCGTATCCATATTGGTGCTGAATGCATAACCAAGCGATTGCAGATAGTCATATTGGGCCCGGTTCATCCCCTGGCGGGTTAAGAGAACATCGCCGCTCCCGCAAAAGACAAACAGCATTTCATCCATCGCCTGCACGATAGCCAGCGCCTTCGCATCGGGAATGGCCGGCAAGGAGGCCAGATCCTCCTCCCGCCAGTACCGCTCCGACTCCAGGCTGCCGCAGTGCACAGCGTTCCTCATTGAACGGCAAGCCCGGCGACATAAGCGGAGAACCGGTCCACTGATTTCAGGTGCTCCAGATCAAAGGTGTCAAAATCCACCTCTATATTGAATTCATCCTCGACTCTCAGAATAAAATTAATGATCTGCAGGGAGTCAAGTGCGGCGTCCAGGGTCAGATCAGAAGCTCCGCTGAGCGTCTGAAGCAAGCCTGGTTCCTCCTTGATTTCGGCGATAATCTCAATGACTTTCTGCTGCATGTGTCTACCCCTTTCAGGTTGCATAATTGGAATGAATAGGATGAATATACCAAATTTTAAGTTGTTAATATATGGTTGAATGCGCCAAATTATTGAGATATACTAGGGTGGATTCCAGTCATCCAACATAAGGAAGCAGGAAACGGAGGTTTGTTTATGGAAGCTTTTCCGGTATTCACGGGGGATTATTTATTCGACTCCTGTTCACCCGTACAGATGCTCCTGACTCAAAAAACGTTCACTTCCGTTCGTCATCAGCACGACTTCGTAGAGCTGGCCTACGTGGTTCAAGGGACAGGCATTCATCTGGCTGGTGAGGATAAAATGCAGGTAACGCAGGGGGATGTGATAGTGATTCCGCCGGGGATATCCCATGTCTTTCATCCGCAGGATCTGAGCGGTACCGAGCCGCTGCTGATCCTGAATTGTATGGTCAGGCCCGGACTTGACAAGGTGCTTAGAGAGCTGCCCGGGCCCTTGTCCGAAGAGGTTCTCTTGCCGCTGCTGAAGCTTTTGGAGGTGCGGCAATGGTTCGGATACAGGGAGAAGAACAAGGAAATCCTCTTTCTGCTCGGGCGGCTGCACGCGATGCTAAACCCTGGCCTGCCCATAGATGAGCAGCGGCTATACCCGCCTCTGCTTGAGCTGGCGAAACTGATTATGCCCGCTGCAGACCTTCCCTTCTCCGAACGCCCGGGGACTCAGTATGACCCGCTGCATGATGTCCTCTTATATATGATCAGTAACTATAGTGAGCGGATCACACTGAATGAGATGAGCCGCCAGCTTGCGATGAGCTCCCGCCAGTTCCAGCGGTTGCTCAAGAATAAGACCGGCAGGTCCTACATCCAGATCTTCCAGGAAATCCGGATGAAATACAGCTGCCTCCTGCTCTTGTTCACCAAGCTTGGCGTACAGTCCGTAGCCCTTGAGGTCGGCATTTACGACATGAAATATTTCTACCGGCTCTTCCGCGAATTCAGCGGCATGACTCCAGCTTCTTATCGCGACCGGCTGCACAGCCACTTCTGCTCGGCAAAGGAGATGATGAGCAGTGTTGAACATTGCTCCTGTTAAGAGTACCCCATACCCTAAGCTGCGCAGCTGTATTGATGACTGCATCCAGTCTGTAGCGCAGTGGCAGGGACTGGACAGCAAAGGCATGTACGGCGATGCCTGGCAGATGTACCTGGATGAGCCGCAAGCCCCGGATCAGCCGCTGATTGAACGGATACGTCTGCCCCGGATCAATACCGGCTATTTGTCTGCATACCATGGCCTTACCTTCAGTTATATCGAACGGACTGAACCGGCAATGGATAGAAGCTACATGCTTGACTTGCTGGAGAATCAGCTGTCCTCAGGCATGCCGGTTCTGGTCGGCTTCGATTCGTATGACTGTCCCTGGTGTGTGGCCTACCGTATGCTGCATACGAGTCATGCCTGTCTTGCAGTAGGTCTGGACCGGGAGAAGAACCTGATCTATCTGACAGATGCTTACTATGGAAGGGACCTTGAGGCGGTGGATTTCAGCATCCTTGAAGGGGCCTGTCATTTCTATGCCTTATTCGGGCGGTGCGAAACCTCCCGCTCCTGCTCAGATTGGCAGACGATTCTTCAAGAGGTGCTTACCAGCCCAGCCCCGCAGATTCGTCCGGATCAGGTGGGCGTCCAGCTCAGAGCGTATGCCCAGGCCTATCTGGAGACCGGGATACAGCCTGATAACTCACCTGAAGCCAGTTCAGCCTTCAAAATCTATGCCAACGCCCTGCCGATCAGCCGAATCCGGTTCAGCCAGTTCCTGCAGCTGCTGGAGCGCGAAGGTCCGGCGCCTGCTCTCTCCCGGGCGGCCGAAGGCTACCGTCAGGCAGCCGAGAAGTGGGATCTGGTGAATCAGTTCATGATCAAGGGGATGTGCTCGGGCAACAAGTCCCCCGCGCGGGTGAAGCTTCACAGGAATATGTGTGAGATCATCCGCCGGGAGGAGCAGCTTCTGGAGGAGCTGGCAGATTTGGCGATGGCTACTCAGCCTAGCAGATAGATCCTCTACTATACAGAACAAACAGAGCAGCGGCCCCCAACCGGGAACCGCTGCTCTGCTCTTGTTAACCTAACTATCCTGTTATCCTGCTATTTGCGCACCGAGAGGACGAACCGTTCCAGCGCGCTTATATCCGTAATGCTCTGATTACAGTCTTGACTATCCATACATACGTACTGGCCCACGGAAGCAAAATTATCTGCCGCCGCCAGCTCCGGCTTGGTCTTGACGGTCAGGAAGCCAAGCTCCTGCTGCCGGTTGCAGAACAGGCAGTAGCCCTTCTTGTGCAACGGCAGCATCCGGCCTTCCACACCAATGAACTGCCCTTCATGCGGGTAGACGATGAACAGCTTGTTTGTTGCGATGTCCACCCAGGCCAGATACGTGACATAGCGGAAATCAAATGACTGCAGGTCAGGCAGCTTCATTTTTTTATTCTTGGGAAAGAGCTTCTGAATCTGCTTCAGCGTAATCGGCGGAAACGGCTCCAGATAAGGCTCCAGCCCGCTGGTATACTGCTGGAAGTCCTCAGCCTTCTCGAAGGTGGAGATCGCCCGCAGCATCTGCTGCTGATCGGCGGTCAGTGAAGCAAAGGCCCCCGTCACGTTGAGCTCGGCGCTGTATCTTACGGTCTCCAGGACACGGCGGTCCGCTACCGACCGCAATGTTTTCAGCACAAAATCCGCTTGTTTCTTAATGTAATTATATTGATGGTTTCTAATAAATGTTGGTTTCACAGCTCTTCAGCCCCTTATTATGTTTGATTACAGCAATAAGGTGCAGAGCCTGCGATTAGAAACGATAATATCTGTTTGGGCGATCAAGATTGTTCTGCCGCACCCCACGCAAAGTATCGCCCCGGATCAGGCTCTGCATGAGGACTCCCTAGCTAACGAGCAATTCGTTGCCATCCGTGTAACCCCCTATCCAACTAACCTGTCAAAAGTATAGCAGGAAATTACGGACGGAACAATTCCATTTCCCTGCCTGATCCTCAAGGTACTATGATATGACAGGTGTGCACAGCATAGGCCCGGTGGTAAAATAATGTGGTGTGCATCAGCGTTACAGCAGTGAGGAGGAAGGTCCGGTATGGACATTCATACATACGAACCGCTTGTGCCGAACATTGTGCTGTTCGTGGACCGCAGGTCTTTTGCAGAGTGGGAGATTGTCAGCAGCCCTATCGATTTCCATGATCTGACGTTCATTGTGGAAGGCAAAGCGGTCTATTACATTAACGGGGAGCGGTTCCCGGTGGAAGCCGGTGATATTCTCTATGTCCCTTCCGGCAGTATCCGGGAAGCCCATACGTTCGCAGAGGCACCTATGCATTCCTATGCGTTCAACTTCTTCTGGGAAGGAGCGGACAATCCGGTGCATCTGCCGTTCGCGGCCGTAACCAAGGGCTGGATGACCAAAGAAATCCTGGAGGATATCAGGGAATTCTCGCATATCTGGATGAGCTCCCAGCCGCTCTACAGGATGAAGGCCCGGGCGATTTTTCAGCTGATTATCTATCGTCTGCTTAACATCGCCTATCATCAGGAGGCACCGCTGCTTGATCCGCGAATCCATAAGGTAATGGCTTATATCATGGATCACTATGCGGAGGAGGTTACGATCAGGGATCTGGCGGAAGGCATCGGACTGAGTCCGGTCTATCTCGGCAAGCTGTTCAAGCAGAATACCGGGTACACCTGCAAGGAATTCCTGAACAAGGTCCGGGTGAATAACGCCGAAATGATTCTGTCTGCGGGAGGCTTCAATGTATCGGAGGTGGCTGAGCATTGCGGGTATCATGATGTGGCGTATTTCAGCAATGTGTTCAAGAGCCTGAAGGGATATCCGCCGTCATCGGCTCTGAAGGGATGACGGCGGCATGGTAGAGCTATTGTATAACAGGAGTGCCCGGTTTATTTAATAATCATAACGCCCCAAGCATCAAGTGTAAGTTCTTCATCCTGCGCTACCGGATTCCCGGATAACAGCTCCTGACCAGCCTCATGCGGATATTGGAAGCTGAGCGGCTGGGCTGAGTAGTTATAGTAGTAACGGATAGTGCGGCCCTGGCGGTTCACGCCGGACTTCACGATGAGCGGGAACGACAGCCGCTGGTCCGCTCCCCATAACCCGGCCATCCGGAGCGTATCGCGCAGGATCTCTGCAAGTGCGGCAGGTCCGGTCATACAACCGATGTAGGTGGCTGTCCCTTCGCCGAAGGTATTACGGGTGACGGCAGCATATTCGCCCCACTGTTGATGATCGTAGCTGGCCAGCACCTCCGCTGAACCGGGAACGATCATCTCCATCCAAGTGCGGACGGTATGAACGCCTGCTTCCGATCCCTCAGGGAACAGCTTGCCGGTAAGTCCCGTAACCGCATTCGGCGTGGCAAAATGACTGTAAGCAATCCCGCAGGCCTCATGAATGATCCCAGGCTGCGCCGTATGACGTACCTTCACCTGTTCATCGGTGAACCCGCTCTTGAAGGAATAGACTACATGGCCGCCGCTGCGGACATACGCATTCAATTGTTGAAGCGCCTCATCCGAGACAGCGTATAACGCAGGAACCACAACCAGCTCATACTCGCTGAGACGGGGACTTCCCGGCTGGATGAAATCGCAGGCGATGTTCATTTTATAGAGCTCATCATACATCCAGCGGACTACATCATTATAGATCAAACCGCCGGGCAGCTTGAACCATTCGATCGCTGACAGTGCTTCATTACTGACCATAACGGCCACCTTGCTGGTCTTCTTCAGTCCGATCAGCTGATCGCTTAACCGCTTGAAGTCCGCGCCGATGGTCTGGGCTTCCTTATATACCGGATTCGGCAGGAAGTCATGGCTGAGCAGCCCCTTCCAGTAGGTCTCGAAGGAGTTATGAATAGAATGCCAATGCCAGTAAGCGACCATCGAAGCCCCTGAGCCCAGATGGCTGAATGCCAGCTGCCGCAGCTGTCCCGGATACGGCGTCCACTCCGGGAACGCTTGCGCCTGGGTCTCCAGCACGAAGTAGTTATCCTGCTTCAGCGAGCGGGTCATATCTCCTCCGAAGGCAATCTCTGCACCTGTAAGCTGATCCTGGGACGGGTGATAAATATCTGTACCTGCAATGTCAAAGGGCTGCGAAGCCGCAAAATGATCCACCGAAGGCTGAACGCCGAATGAATACCCCCGCCACTCGAAATCGAAATTATGGGTGGTGAATTGCCCCGGCTGCTTATACTCATTCACGATTCCGACCTGCCACGCCAGGAACTCATTCACCAGTCCACGCTGGAACCGGGCGAATTCCGCCCCCAAGCTGCCGTTGATCGTCCCCACCATGGACGGGAAGTCCTCCCAGCTGTCGATCCGGTTACTCCAGTAATCCAGACCGAACTGGTGGTTGATGGCTTCGAGCGTTCCGTAGGTCTCCCTCATGTATTTGACGAATCTAAGCTGGACGTTCGTTCCGGCTGTCTCATAATGCTTGGTCTCATTATCGATCTGGTAGCCGATGACTGCCGGATGCTTATGTACCACAGCCATCAGCTTGCGGATGATCCGCTCCGAGTAGAACAGATACGCCGGACTAGTGATATCCATAATCTGTCTGGCACCATATTTGCCTTCCCCGTTCACAGTCACGGCCAGCACCTCCGGGTGCTCCTTGACCATCCAGGCCGGGACCGCATAGGTAGGTGTTCCCACAATGACATGAATTCCGGCCTCATGCATCGCATCCAGCACTCTCTGTACAGAAGAGAAGTCGAATACTCCGTTCTGCGGCTCATGCGTGCTCCAGGTGGACTCGGCAATCCGGACAGTATTAATACCCGCATCCTTCATCATTTGGATGTCCTGCGTAAGACGGTCATAAGGCATATATTCATCATAATAAGCAACGCCGTATAACAAGTGATCCATTATAATCCTCCTAAGAGTTTTGTAGCATACACATCCTGAATTTCTTCGCAAAACTGGCTTCGGAAGCATACGCTAACCGTTTTGATAGCTTAGTTTAGCCTTTTACCGCACCTGCCGTCACGCCCTTGGTAATCTGTTCATTGAAAATGGCGTAGATGACAATGGCCGGGATCGATGTCAGCACCATGACCGCAAATTGTGAGCCGTAGTCTGAGGAATACTGGCCGGCGAAGTTCATGACCGAGAAGGGCAGCGTCTTCAGCGCATCTTTACTGAGGAAGGTCGATGCCATAATGAATTCATTCCAGCAGTTCAGGAACGTTGTAACGATGACCGTAACCAGTGCAGGGGCGGTAAGCGGTGCAATGATCTGAAAGACAATCCGGTAAATATTCGCGCCGTCTACTACAGCGGACTCTTCCATTGCTCGGGGAATGCTCCGCATGAAGCCTGTCAGGATGAAGGTTCCCAGAGGTACAGACACTGCGGTGTATGGCAGAATCAGCCCTAGATAGGAATTCGTCAAGCCCAGCGCCTTGAAGATGGCAAAGTTAGGCAAAAGAGTTGCATGAATCGGAATCATAATCCCCAGCAGGATAATGGTGAAGAAGATGGGGCGCAGCTTCCACTGCATACGGGTAAAGGCATAGCCCAGCGTAAGGGACAGAATCACTGTTAACAGAATGGTTACCGAGGTAACGAAGGCACTGTTAATGAAATAGCGCAGGAATTTACCGTCCACCCAGGCATTAATATAGTTCTGCCACTGGGGATCGCTCGGCCATTTCAGAACGCTCGAGGAGTAGAACTCATTGCTGCTTAAGAATGAGAAATCAATCAGCCAGATGAGCGGGAACAGCTGGACCAGGGCGACGATCAGGAAGAACACCCATAGTATGGTTTTTGTGCTTTTTGTCATGGTGATTCCTCCTTAGAATTCCGTCGCATCACTGCGGGTCAGTTTGTTGCTGAGATAGGTGGCAAGCAGGCAGACAATGATGAACAGAATCGAGATGGCGTTGGCATAACCATATTGGCTGGCTGAGAACGCCTTGTTATAGAGATACACGGCCAGGAATTGGGTGGAATCGCCGGGACCGCCGTTAGTGGTCAGGAACACGGTTTCCATCTGTTTCAAGGCGGTAATCATAGCCAAAGTAATCTGCACCGTAATAACCGGTGACAGCAGCGGAACTGTAATCCGCCAGTGCAATCGGAAGCCGGAGGCTCCGTCCAGTGAAGCGGCTTCATACAAATCATCGGGAATGCCTTTGAGTCCTGCATAATAGAACAGCAATCCCCATCCGAAGCCGGCCCAGATCAGGATGAACAGCATGGAGATCAGCGCGGTGCTGCTATCCCCCAGCCAGGCATGCTTTAGCATTCCAAGCCCCAGGGAATCGAGCATTTTGTTGAAGGCGCCGAAGGTAGGGTCCAGCAGGGACAGCCACATTTTTGAAATAACGACTACAGAAATGACGCATGGGATGAAGAAAATCGTTCTGAACCACTTCTCTGCCTTACCGCCCAGACGGTCCAGCATAATGGCAAAAAAGATGGCAATCGGATGTTGGATCAGGATAAAGCCCAAACCGAGCAGTACAGCATTTCTAAGTGCCAGCCAGAACCGTGAATCGTGGAACAGCAGCTCTGTATAGTTGGCGAATCCGATGAATGCCGAGGGCGTTCCCGGAGACAGGGTGTCTCTGAACGAGTAATACGCGCTGAGTACAATCGGCACGAGAAAGGTCAGGGCGAACAGGAGAATCCCCGGAAAGACGAACAGAAAGATTGCCATTTTGTTGTTAAATACTTTTTGCATGGAACTCCAACTCCATCCTTAAGATTAGAGAGGGGCAAGAATGCTTCCCGCCCCGTCTCCTTTCACTCTCTATAGTGGTGATCTATGATCTGTGTTTGTGATCTGTTATTGTGTTTCCGCAGCCTTTTGAAGATCGGCCAGCAGCTGCTCAGGTGTTGATCCGCCGGCGAAGAACTTGCCGAAGGCATTCTGTGCATCATCCTTGAACTTAGGTGTACCGGAGTCAAGGGCGATAGAACCCGCTGTGCTTGTAGCCCCTGTCAGAACCTCAGTCAATTGCTTCTGCAGTTCGCTCTCTTTGCCGCTAAGCTCATATTTCTGTGCCGGTACAGCCGCTCCGGTATCCCATACAATCTTGGCCCATTGATCGGCGGACATCATATAGTCGAAGAACTTCTTGGCTTCTTCAGGATGCTTCGAGCTGCTCACCAGTGAATATCCGCCGCCGTTCCAGGCCAGAAGATCGGTGTCCTTGCCTTTGCCGCCTTCGACAACCGGGAATTTCAGTACATTCACATTGTTGCGGAAGTCTTCCGGCAGCTTGTCATTCGTTGCCATCCCTGCTTCCCAAGAGCCCATGTACCACATAGCAGCCCGTCCTTGCGTGAACAGGTTCTGGGAAGCGCCGTAGTCCGCTGTCATGAACGATTCCTGGAACAGTTTGGTGTCTCTGGCCTGGGCCAGCAGCTCAGCAGCTTTGGTGAAATTCTCGTCGCCAGTGAAATTCTTCTTCTTCGCTACCGCATCCAGCATCAGGTTCTGATCACCGGTGAGGCGTACGACAAGGTCCTGGAAGAAGGCCGCGAAGCTCCACAGATCCTTACCGTTCATCGACATCGGCTCAATGCCTTTGGCGCGGAACTGCTTGCCCGCTTCCAGCAACTCGGCATAGGTGGTAGGAATCTTGATGCCGTTGTCATCGAACAGCTTTTTGTTATAATAGATCACTTCATAGTCACTGTTGCGGGGCAAGCCATACAGCTTATCATTGAAGGTAAAAGATTTGTACACGCCCGGCAGGAATTTATAAGTATCGCCTTCGTATTCCTTAGGGTCCAGCTCTTTCACATAGCCGGCTTGTACCAGCGTATTCAGCTCTGCTCCGCCGTGAACCATGGTCACATCCAATGCTTCGTTGGAGGCCATGTACGCCTTCAGCTTGTTTTTGAACGGCTCCTCGGCGAGGGTCTCGATATCGATCTTCACATTGGGGTTCGCTTTGATATAGTTGTCGATTACCATTTGCTCTGCCAGCCCCTGGCCGGATTTACGGTCAGGAAGGTTCGAGAACAGACGCAGCGTCACTTCCTTGTCGGTAGAGCCAGTTGTACCGCCGTTCGTGCTGCTGCCTGCATTATTGTTCTTGTCATTACCGCCTCCGCATGCGCTAAGCACCGAGACTGCCGCAAGGGCCGTAACCAGCAGTATATTACGTGTGGATTTTGAATTCATAACCATGTCAATTCCCCCTATTTGTTATGGATCGTGGGTTGCTTTCTTTGTTTCTGAACACATCGTACCAGAGCACCAGAGTCAGGGTCAGTAGAGAAAAAGAGAGTAATGTTGAAAATTGTCGACTTCGTTTGTCAGCTCCCTTGTGTATATTCGGCATTGCGCATAAGATAAAAAACAAAAAGGTTAGTGATCCTGTGCTGCGCTACTACTTGAATATGAACCTGCGATACAAGATAACCATACTGATCTTCCTGCTGATTACCGGGGTGGCCTGCACGCTGGGCGCTTATTCCTATAAGATCTCCAAGCAGCAGATTATCAATAAGGTGAGCAACTCCAACCAGAGTGTGCTCAAGCAGATTGACAGTAATCTCGCCCGTATGCAAAAGACATTAGCCGACTGGGTCACGGTATTCAGCCTGGCTCCAGTCGTTCAGGACACTCTGCGGAGCAATACCCCGGATTCGGCGAAGATCGAAAACCAGCTCTATAACGGACCCACCGCGTCGATCATGAACCAGATGCTGGTGACCGGAAGCTTCGACTATCTGGCTCTGTACGGCAGCTTGTCCGAGCCGCTGTTTCAGGTTGCTACCGATGACAGCAGCGGTGCGTATAGTTTGAGCAAAATTACCTCAAATGATACTTATAAACAGACCGTTGCCTTGAATGGTGCCTCCTACTGGTTCCCGCTGACGGAAGGGAACAATGTATTCATTCAGAGCAACCGTAATGACAAGCTCGGCATGACCCGGATTATCCGTGATATTGTGAACGGGAACCGGATCGGCTTTGTGTTCGTCGGCATTAATCTGGAGACGATCCGCAGAACCTATCTGACGAATCTGTATGACAAGGATCACGGCATCCTCATTCTAAGTGAACGGGGTGCCCAGCTTCTGTCGGCAGGCAAAGAGACCTATAGCCCCGAAGCGGTAGGGTTCGTGATGAAGCAGGCGAAGGCCGGCATCCGCTCCGGCAACACCATCGTCAGCCTGGAGGGTAAGGATACGCTGCTGAATTACAACATCAACCAGGATGGCTGGATCACCCTGTACAGTGTTCCGCTCCGCTCGCTGACTGGGGAGCTTAATTCCATCAAATCGGCAGTGCTCATCATGGTATTAGCCAGCCTGGTGCTTAGTATCCCTCTGCTCATGTTCTTCTCCTCCTTCCTGACAGCGCCGATCAAGACGCTGCTGCTGTCCATGCGCCGCTTCCAGAACGGGCAGTTCGAGGAGAAGGTGGAGATCAAATATTGGGATGAGATCGGCCAGCTGAGCCGGGGCTACAATAATATGGTCGGTAACATCAAGGCACTTGTGGACGATGCCTATCTGCTGAAGCTGAAGGAGCAGGAAGCGGAGCTGAAGGCGCTGCAATCCCAGATTAACCCCCATTTTCTCTACAACATGCTCGACACGATCTTCTGGGAAGCGGAGGCGGCAGGGCAGGACAAGATCAGCGAGATGGTCATCAACCTCTCCCGTCTGTTCCGGTTAAGTCTGAACCAAGGCAAGAGCTTCACCAGCGTAGCCAAGGAAAAAGAGCTGATTGAGCTGTATCTGTCGCTCCAGAAGATGCGGTTCCAGGAATCTCTCGAGTATATAATCGACATTCCTGAGGAACTGTACGCCTATGTCATCCTGAAGCTCAGCCTGCAGCCGTTCATTGAGAACGCGCTGATCCACGGCATTGAACGCAAGCGCGGCGGCGGACGAATAAGCATCAGCGGACAGCGGACCGGAGATCAGCTGACGTTCGTGATTGAGGATAACGGGGGCGGGATGAGCAGCGAGACGCTGCAAAAGATTCTTGCCATGCCTGACGAGACAGATGTGTACACTGCCCGGGATGTCGGCGGCTATGCAGTGCAGAACGTACAGGCACGGCTGAAGCATTTTTATAAAGGTGACTATGCCTTGAATTATACCAGTGTTCCCGGAGAGGGCACGCGCGTGGAGATCGTAGTTCCGGTGATTGTAAATGACATGCAAGAATAGACACAGACGGGCGGACAGACAATACGAATACAGATCGGAGGGGATGTCCCTTGTATAATATGATTATTGTGGATGATGAGGAGCGGGCGCGGGTAGGCATAAGGACCCTGATTGACTGGCAGTCGCACGGCATCCATATTATAGGCGAAGCCAGAGACGGCCTGGAGGCACTTGAACTCCTGGATACCTATGCGGTCGATATCATGCTAACGGATATCCGGATGCCGCAAATGGACGGACTGGAGTTAATCAAGGTTGTCTCTGAGAAATACCCCAGCGTCAAATCGGTCATCATGAGCGGACACGATGATTTCGCCTATGCCCAGCAAGCCATAAGATCCGGGGTCAGCAATTATCTGCTGAAGCCGAGCCGCCGGCAGGAGATTCTGAGCACGGTTCTGGCCATCACGGAGCAGATTCAATCGGAGAAGCTGGAGATTACTACGCTAGAGCATCTGCGGCAAGGCTTCCGGGAGAGTCTGCCCCTGCTGAAGGAGAAGACGTTAAGCCAGCTCATTCTCACCGAGAGTCCCTCGTATTCCAGGCTGCTGGCTAATCTGAAGATGAACCAGCTGGTTTTCCCTTATCTGCTGTATGGCATTATTCTGCTGCGGATCGACAATTTCCAGCTGCTGCATGAGAAGTATATGCATGAGGATACGGAGCTGCTGAAGTACGGACTGAAGAATATTTGCGAGGAGTCGCTGCCGGAGGCTGTGCTATGTGTTGCCTTCGAGCATCAGGACGATATTGTGCTAATCCTGAATATGGACGAGCTGCCGGATCAGGAGGATTTAAGCGGTTATATCCGGATTATTCAGGAGAATATCGCCAGCTTCTTGAGGTTCACCGTGTCTGCCGGGATCGGAAGTATCGACAAGAATATTGAGCATCTGCGCCACTCCTTCGTGGAGGCCTGCCAGGCCTTGAATACAACGAACTACACAGGCATTGCTAAAATCGTGGAGTACAGCGGAGAATTCGATGCCGAGTCCTCTCAATCCTCCTATCCCCTGCATGAGGAGCAGGAGGTGCTGAAGGCGGTACGCGGCGGTTCTCCCGGAGACATTGCCGATAAGCTCACGCTGTTCAATGTAGCCCTGCAGCCCGAGACGGTGTCCAGGGACCAGGTGATCAAGTCGAGCTTCGCCCTGTTCTTCGCCCTGTATAAATTATGTATTGAGAACAATGTCAACGTAAATAAAGTCTTTGGGCAGAATCTGACCGAGCTGATCCATGTCCTGTCCCGCTCCAGTCTGGATAACCTGTTCCAGTCGCTGCTGGAGACGGCCCAGCGGGTCAGTGAGCATTTGACGTCCAAGAAGAACAGCAACAAGCTGCTCGAAGCGGCCAAGAGCTATATCGGCGAGCACTTCATGAAGGATATCAACCGCGAGATCGTCGCCAGGGAGATCTATATTACCCCCGGGTATTTAAGCCTGCTGTTCAAGCAGCAGCTTAAGATCAGCTTCATCGATTATCTGCACAAGGTCCGCATCGAGCATGCCTGCCAGCTATTCAAAGATCCCGGAATGCGGATCGAGGATATCGCTCTGCAGTCCGGGTATAACGATACGAAATATTTCTATCAGGTGTTCAAAAAGTATAAAGGTCTCACGCCCAATCAGTTCCGCAGCAATACGGAGTAAGGGGTCAGGAAGCTCTCCTGCGGCCCCAGATAGGATGCCGGCAGCGGCCTGCGGGACAGCACCAGCTTCTGCAGGACTAGCCCGGCATCCAGGCCGTAAAAGCGCAAGGTATGCTGCCCCGGGGTCAGAGGGTGACGGGTCACGGAGACATGGGCATTGTCCATTACAGCACGGCACCATGGCCCGTTGCTGTGGTTGCCGCCTTCGTAATCCGGCGGCAGCGCATCAGCGGTGACCGGCACTTCCCCGTCGAACCCGGCAGCATACTTCAGTCCGCTGACCGGCGACAAATGATTCGTCGGCGCAAGATAGACGCTAAGCAGGTATTCACCCTCGTGCCGGACGAACAGCCGGTACTCCAGATAAGGAGCCTTCTCCGGCTGGCCGAAGGAGACGCCGGCCGGGAACATTTTGACAGCTGACAGCGTCCGGCCGCAGTTCTCTATAATCTTCCATTCCACCCCGCTGCGCGATACGCGGCTGATGGCATGCTCCGCTTCCATAGACACCACTCCATGAGCCTCAATGAAAGTCGCCGGCTCGAATTCGGCAAGATCTGTCCAGTCCACAGCAACAGTAACCGTTACGCTTCCTCCGGCACCTGTCAGGATAATCTCGCCTGTTACCGCTCCCGTTACCTTCGTCCAGTCCACAGATACGCCAATCTCCGCCCCGCTGTCTATCCAGCCCTGCTCCTGGTCCAGCCTGATCCAGTCTGCGCTGATTCCCGCCTGATACTGGAACCCCGCTCCGCCCGTGCTGACAGTAATCAGGTATCGCTCTTGCAGCAGATTGGTGAACGGCGGGAGCGCGGCGGTCCCTGCGGTGTACCCCTGCTCTACTCCCTCCACCCCTACAACCAATGTGGCCTGCTGGCCGGGTATGACCCTGCTGACCTCAGGATAGCTCCAGCCCTCCGCATCCCAGCGGACATAGCCGACATGCGGAGAGCTCATCATGCCCTGCCATTTGCCATTCGAGATTCCTCTGTTATATCGCTCCTCCAGCTGCTTGTCGCGCTGAATGGCCTCTTCCACAAGAACGGCATAGCTATTAGCTAATATACTCCCGCGCTCTGTATGCAGCCTGTTCAGTCCGGCATAGATCTGCATGGCGTTCACATTGGCGGAAGCGGCTGCGGGATAATAGACCAGCTGGTAATATGCATCCCTAATCTCTTCCGGCAGCTCCAGCTCATACGCTGCCGCTGCCCGCTCCAGGCGGAGCGCCTCGGCAAGCAATCTCTGCGCCTCCTGATGATGCAGCAGGCTGAAGGTGTCCGGCCTGATAATCTCCGGCTTGCGGCGCCCGTTCATCCGGGTGTAATCCGCCAGCACTTGGGCGATTCCGGCAACCGTCTCCGGCTGGGCTCCGGCCCCGAACTGCTGCCGGGTCCAGCGCTCCGTATACTCCGCCGTCCGGTTAACCGCATCTGTTCCCCAAGCCTCGTAATCATAAGCCAGGTCCAGGAAATAAGAGACCGGCAGTTCCATAGGCTTCAGATCACCGGCATTCACCACCCAGAGCTCACGGATGCCGTAATCAAACGCCGTCGTCATCTGCTCCCACACCTTCTCCAGCGGAGTGGTATTCACCCATTCATAGGAGTGGGGACCGCCGTGATAGTCGAAATGGTAGTAGATCCCCCAGCCGGGAGAGCGCTTTTGCTCATGCTTTTCCGGGATTTTGCGCAGATTGCCGAAGTTGTCGTCCGACAGCAGAATGATCACATCCTGCAGAACGTCCCAGTCCTTAAGCCCCTCCGCTTCGGATGTACCGTACCAGTAGGTCTCAACCTCCTTGTAGACAGCCAGAACCTGCGGCAGATGCTCCAGGTTATACTGTTTCAGCAGCGCCTTCTGGGTCAGGATAATCTGCTTCAGCAGCTCAATATTCTCCTGGTCCGAGCCTTCCAGCGCCGAGTCGCTCTCGCCCCGCATACCGAGCGTCACCAGGCTCTCATACGCCCCATTGCGCTTGAGCCCATCCTCCCAAAATGCGGTAATTGCCTGGGAATTCAGGCGGAAATCCCATAGGTTGCTTGTCCCGTACTGCGCATAGACCTTCTGCCATTCGCTGCCGGCCCGGAACAACGGCTCATGATGCGAGGTCCCCATCACAATGCCGTATTCATCCGCATGCACCGCATTCGCAATAGGACTGCTTGCCCCGTTCAGGCTGAATTCCGCGCTCCACATCGCCGGCCACAGGAAATTCCCCTTCAGTCTCAGGATCAGCTCGAATACCTTATCATAGAAATGCTCATTGAAATCGCCGAAGGCATGGGTTACCCAGGAGCCAAGCGAAGGCCAGTCATCGTTGAGGAAGATCCCTCTGTATTTCACAGAGGGCTCTCTGGAGCTGCAGTTCAGCCTGCTTGCGGGAAGGGCCAGACGCTCCACCTGCTGCGGAGCCACATCGGCAAAATACACCCACGGACTCACTCCGATCAGCTCAGAAATAGCATACATGCCGTAAATCGTCCCGCGTTTATCACTGCCCGCAATGATCAGCGCCTGCTCGACTCCCGGCAGCGGCTGCTCTATGATTTGCAGCCGGTAGCATTCCCGCTTGCCTTCAATAGCAGAGACATCAAGACGGCGCTCAGCAATCAGCCTGCCGATCAGCCCATTACCGCCGACCGGCCCGGCGATAATTACAGTGCCCGTGAGCTGCTCTGTTTGGGTGAGTATTGCAGGCGCTATCCCGCTAACCAGTCTGATATCCGCGCACAAAGACTCCGCCACCCGGCGCAGCCCCTTATAGTCAGTCCCCTTCGGGTCCAGATATAGCTGAACCGCCCCTTCCGGGGCGGCAATGATAAATTCCTCGTTCAATGTCATGCTCTCATATCCTCCGCTTCTTCCGTCTTCGCATACTTATCACATTATATCGGGAGAGCGGTTACAGACTCCATGGTCTAACTAGCAAGAGTTTGTAATTTGTAAAGGAGGCGGGGTCGGGCGGCGTAGGAGCTTGAGACGTTCAGGTGGCTGAAAGAGATCGGAGAGGTTGGGGCGTTCGGGTGACTGGGTGCGTTCGAAGCGAGCGTTTGTTGACTGGGGGCGTTCGAAGCGAATATCCGGTGATAGTTGTATTCTGTACATTTAAAAACAGTGATAAGGACGGAATTCCTCTTCTAGTACCTCATCAAATTTAAACTAGTGGAGCAGACTCGATTTCCCTCCATATTACATCCTTCCCAAAAGGGAGGACTTTTATGGGCGTTTGCCCGGAATAACGGACTGAGGTGTAAGCCTGTTGATTACCTATATTTTGGTGATAATGTCAGTAACATGAGCTAAATAAATCTTCCACTCCACAGGTAGCTTTTGCAGCGTAAATAATCGATCAAACTCGGCGAACGTTAATCTAGCGCTAACATGCACAGTACTATTTCCCTGTTCAAACAGAAACTTTAGCAACACATACACCAATAAAGCCACGTATAGCTGCCCATATACTGCATTTTCTGTGGTTCCAAATAACTTGGGAATGTTTAAATGCTGCTTAATCCAACGAAAAAATACTTCAATCTGCCAACGTTTCTTATAGATGTCTGCTATGGCTTCGGGGGAGTGCCAGTGCAGATTTGTCGCAAGAATGACGGGATTCCCTTTAGGATCTTTAAGAATCACCACCCGAAACTGATTCTTGCTGAGCGCCTTAACCTTTCCTAATTGGCACGTCAAATCCTGCTCGATACTTCCCTCAAATGGGCGATTTCGCAGGCGCGGGACCGGATTCACGAGCGTGGTGTTATCCTTAAGCCGAATGACAAAATATTGCCGCTCTTTCTTCTCTTGATAGCTGTCAAACAGCTTGTGCTTCCCGTAAGCGCGGTCTGCCACCAAAATATATTGGCTGTCGAGCAGGAAGGCGCAACTGTTTAAATCATGCTGTACAGCCGGGGTCTCCGTCACTTTGTGCAATTCATTCGAGTCCCCAAGTAATCCGACATGCAGCTTAACGCCTGCTTTTCTGCCTTTAATTTGTGCCCAAGGCAAGCGGCCTTGACCGACCGAAATGGTGGTTGAATCCACGATTAACAGTTCTTTCGGAATACCGAGTGACCGCTTGGCCTTCCGATTACAGAGCCCTATCATGAGTTTCAATAGACGCTTAAATAAGGAGAAAGGAACCTCTTTAGCCTTTTTGGAAAGCGTCGAATAATTCACCGCACGTTGTCCCTGAAGGGACATCCGTTGCGCGCCGTCTCGGTACCCGTCCCACTGCTGAAACGCTGCTTCAGCTAGAAACAAAAACAAATCATACACGGTAAATTTACGCGCAACATCAATATAGTTTAATTCTTCCAGAATCGGACGTAGTTTTTCCTCGGGAATCACCAATTGCAGAATGTTTGAAATTGAAGTAGACTTTTTCATGAGGCCGCCTCGTTTCGGAAGGTTTGTAGGGGTACAAACACTTTATCGAAATGGCGGCCTTTTTGCTACCTTTTTTTGGGTAATCAACAGGCTTAACTGAGGTGCTCTTATTCAGGAAGAAAGTCGTCATTGGGGCGTGTAACGGACTCCATGGACTTCTGTCAAGAAAGTAGACTGTTACGCAACGGATTTTTTAGTGAATTGCTTAGCAAAGCGGGCGGGGGAAAGATACCCCAGTGAGCTGTGCATTCGCTTGCGATTGTAATAGAACTCAATGTATTGGAAAATAGCATCATATGCCTGTTCCGGGTTTTTGAAGCGCGGATTACAGTAGATGAGCTCTTTCTTTAAAATACTGTGCCAAGACTCAATGCAGGCGTTATCGTAACAGTTTCCTTTACGGCTCATGCTGGATTTCATGTGGTATGTCTTTAGTTGGTCGACATATTCTTTTGAGGTATATTGAGACCCTCGGTCAGAGTGGTGCAGTAGGCCCTCGCCGGGTCGCTTCGCCGTGTACGCCGCCTGCAGCGCGTCTAAGACCAGGCTCGTCTCCATATGGTTATACAGCCGCCACCCTACAATTTCTCGCGTGCATAGATCCATGACGCTAGCTAGGTATAAGCGACCTCCACGACAAGGGATATACGTGATGTCGGTGACCCATACGGTATTGGGCTTAAGCACCTTAAACTCTTGGTTCAGTGTGTTTGGTGCAATGGGATTATTATGCTTGGAATCGGTCGTCTGCACTCGGTATGGCTTAGATACAATAGAGCGGAGCTTCATTTCTCGCATGTACACACTCACTGTGCGTTCCGTGACCGTATAGCCTTCCTGATGCAGCAGGCGGGTGATCTTCGGACTTCCATACCGTTTTTGATGGTCGTCAAAATGGTACCGGATTCGCTCCATAACAGCAGCCTTGCGGAGGGCTTGCACACTGGCTTTGGCGTTCAGCCACTTGTAATATCCGCTCCTGGATACCTGTAGGGTACTGCACATCTTCTCCAAGCGAAATGCGGAGCGATGGTCCTTCATAAACTGGAATCTTAATTCCTTGGTTTGCTGAAGATGTGCACTGCTTTTTTTACGATTGCCAATTCTTCCTCTGTATCGGCAAGTCGACTGTCTTTCTCTTGGAGCTGACGGCGCATCTCTTGGAGCTCGGCTTCGAGTTCCCGTACCCGATCCATACTGGCTACCGGTTCATTCTTTAGCTCCCGGTATTTCCCCATCCACTGGTGCAGCGTACTTTTCGGAATGTCCAGCTCTTGCGCGATGTCCCCTATGCTCTTCGTCTGCTCTTGAATGAACTTTACCGTTTGCTTCTTATATTCTTCGTTGTACCGTTGTCGTTTTTCTCCCATAGGGATGCACCTCCGTTGCCCTTATTATCCCTCCGTCCGTTAACTGTCGTCTACTTTCAATTCTAATCCCACCATGGACCTTATCCCCTCCAATTCAGCTCCAAAACGTCTCGTAGAGAGACGTTAAGGTCGCCTGAGTCCGTTACGCTGCAAAAAGTGGCGTTTTCGTGGGGATAAGCTCTCTCCGGTCCGTTAGATTTTTTGGGATGATAGGGTTTCACTACATGAACTCCTGAGTTTCACAAGCTTATCCACCCTTTTAAATCTGACGCTGTACCAGTTGTATTTTTGTACATCTAAAACTGCCCCAATATGTGAAAACACGGTTATTGGGGCAGTTTAATTGTATGAATGCACCTAAAAGGTAATTCTGCTATACATCAGACGATTTAGTTGTACAAATGGCACTTATGCATAGCACTTGATTAAACTTATGAATGGGTTCAGAGACGAAACCACTTGCTATTGTGTTCGTTTCTTCGAATACATTCGTCCAATGACTTCACTCTTTGAGTCCTTTAGGCCACTTCATGCCATTTCTACTATATTAAATCCGATGCCGACGTCCTATTGAAGATGCAGCTAATGTTCTATTGTAACGGAATTATAATCTCTGCCCCGCCGGTGGTCGTGATCGTAATACGCTCCCCGCTGAACTTAACCCTCAGCATTGCTTCAGGCGACTGGTCCAGAATCGGACCGGGAGTGCGCATCTCGTCCGCTGGCGGATCTGCCGAAGGATCGCCGTACACAGCGGAGGCCAGCCAATGAACCCCAGGCTCTATAGAGGCTGTTAAGGTTGGCAGTACCGTACGGGGACGAAGCATGTTCGTATTCGCATTCGGCCAGATCAGCCCGGCCTTCGAGTAGCCCGTCAGCCCCTTGATGGCGCTCGTTCCCCATGCTGTAGCTGCCGCTGCGCCGGTTTCGCTGAGCTGCTGCGAAGGCTCTGTTTCCTGTCCCAGCGCGAACCCGCCCTCGGCGGCATCCAGCGCCCGCCCTGTCTCCAGCCGGTGAATGCGAATATGCCAGGGCAGACCCACGACTACCCAGGTGCGCACCTCAACGTCCGCCCAAGGCTTCCAGACCGACCGCAGGACGTTGTCCGTAATCTCCGATTCCAGATTCCGGCGCCGTACCCGGTAGAGGTTATCTCCTCTTTCGCTTAGCGCAAGCATAGAATCATAGGCTCCCTGTGACAATCCCCATTCTGAGCGGGGAACGCTGAACCCGAAGCCCGTGGAATAGACGAATTTCTCGTATTTGGCTGAGGTATGCGTATGCTCATTGGTAGATAGATGCCCGCTGTTGAAGGCGGCCACATGACCGGAAGCCTGCTCGCGGACCAGGACAAGATGCGGCGGATGCTGCACACTCAATGCCGGAAGCTCCGGCAGCGGCAGCTCCGGTTCACTCCAGAACGGATGCTCTGCGCCTAGAGCGAGCGGCAGGAACGTCTTCATCGCCCAATAGGGCGAACCGGGCGCATTATAATTCTCCGCCATGACCAGATTCGGATACGTGTATCCGATCGTCAGCACACCCGCAGCATCGAAGATAGGCTGGCGGAACCACCAGCGCAGATTGCGCAGGATAATGCCTTTGACCACACCGGCAGGGAAACCCTCCACCTCTGCATAAGCCAGGGCGCTCCAGAATGCAGACTGGGCGAACCGGTAGGCCAGACTGCGGCCGTAGGGAAGCGCAGCGCCGTCCGGGGCGAACCAGCCGATGAATTCAGCGGCGAACAACCGGGCGCGTTCTTTGTACAGACGGGAACGCTCCGGGTCTTCCCGGGCCATCAGCTTCGCATACAGCAGCGAATAGTAGTGGATGGCGAAAGGCCCGTAATAATCACAGTGGCCGTTAACGCCGTCGCTGTACCAGCCTTCCCCCAGATAGAACGCATCCATCCGTATCAGGTTCTTATCCAACTGCACTGCATCATAGGGCCGTCCTACTGTACGGAAGCCGACATTCACCAGCACATTGAAGAACAGCCAGTTGCAGTCGTAGCAGGGACGGGAATTGATCTGGTTCAGCCAGTTGTACAGATGCTCCTGCTCCTGCGGAGCAAGCGGCGACCAGATATGCTCCGGCACTGCCGCCAGCGCGAAGCCGAAGGCGGCCATCTCGACCAGACGCTGGTCATAGTCCCTTACATCACCCCAATACTCCTCATGGGCGGGATCGGTGCCGTGCCGGATGCCGTCCAGCACAGTGGCCCATAGCCTACTTTCCCCGCCTCCGGTGAGCAGCGGAATCAGTCCCCAGAGCACCCGGGAGAAGCCCTCCATTCCGGCGGTGGCTGACGGATAGCTGGCTCCCGTAATCCCGATCTCAAGTCTGGCGCTGCCTCTGCTATAGAGCGGCTGAAGCGGCTCTGTCAGCTGGTCAAGGGCAGCCAGCAGGTCATTCCGAGTCTTCAGCGGATTGCTCTGAATCGCCAGATCGCCTGTCCCCTGCTTTCCAACCAGCGAAATCCTCTTTTTGTTCGTCATTATCATACTCCTCCTACTCCCAGTAGAACGGGCCTGCTCCCTTGATCCGGGCCAGTGCCTCGACATAGAAGAAATCCCCGTAGATCAGCGGCACATCAATGTTCCGGTCCTCAGGATAGTTACTGGTGCCGTGAAGCAGCAGTCCTTGTTCGCCGGGATTGTCCCAAGTTCCGTAATTACGGTAGAGAGATTCCGTGATTCTAAGCGCCCCGTTCCGGTAGACATGAGCCTCTGATTCTTCCACCAGCCCGGCCAACAGCAGCAGACCGCTTGCCGCGCAGGAACCGGCTGAAGTATCGCGGATCTCCCCAACATCACCGGGAGCGCGGAAATCCCAATGCGGCACCTGATCCTCAGGCAGCCGGGTCAGGAAGAAATGTGCAACCTGCTTGGACGCATGCAGATAGCTCGGCTTGCCGGTATGATGATAGGCCAGCGCCAGCCCGTATAGTGCCCAAGCCGCGCCTCGCGACCAGGCCGATTCCGGCGCATAGCCCTGTCCGCCCAGCTTCTCTGCCACTTCGCCCGTCTCCGGGTTGAAGCTGACAATATGATAGACGGAGCCGTCCGGCCGGATGAAATGCTCCAGCACTGTATCCATATGCGCCTCCGCGATATGCCGGTAACGCGGGTCTCCGGTGACTTCGGAGGCCCAGAACAGCAGGCTGGTGTTCATGCTGCAGTCAATAATGGCGACCCCGCTGTTGTCCTCGCCTTCTCTCCAGGGATTCCAGGCCCGGATATAGCGGCCCTTCAGGTTGAAGCGGGCGGCCAGATAGTTGGCGGCCTTCAGCCCGCGGACCCTTGATTCTTCTCTGCCCGTCAGCTTGTAATTGGCAACGCTGGTAAGCAGCCACATGAAGCCTAGATCATGATCCAGCTTCACGTAGCCGTCCAGCACCTCATCCAGCCGCTCCTCGCAGCGCTCGGCTACTGCCTTCAGACCCTCGTCACCGCTCCCGGCATAGAGCTGCCAGAGCATGCCCGGCCAGAAGCCGGCGGTCCACCAGCTTGGTACCTCCAGAACATACTTGCCGCCTTGACTGGCATGCGGGAATTCGGCTCCGATGCTGATACTGTTCGTTCTCGTCTTTTCCAGTGCCTTACTCCAAGCCTCATCTACCCATGCCTGATCTATGGTTCTGCTCATATGAATCCCACCTTTGTGTGAATGATGTACCCATGCCGTACGCCTTATATAAATTGAAAAGTAAACATCAATACGCCCTCTGCTCCTGGCTGGAGAACCTGGAAGTCCAGAGTATGCCACACCGTGTCCTGGCCATAGTGATCCTGGTACACATGTGCTGTAATCTCCGGCCGGACGATCTGCGGATCGTAGATCACCTGAACGCCGTGGCCTTCGGCACCCGGTAGCAGTACTCGCCCTGTACCCGTCAACTCCGGTCTGCGCCACGTTACGAACCGTTCCGTCCAGCTTGCCGGAGCTCCGTCATAGCGGTAAGTGTCTGTCAGCTCCAGACGGGGCAGCTCCTCCTTATGCCAGACCAGCGAACGGACCAGGGATTGCAGTCCGGCTACCGGGTACGCCCGGGCCAGCTCCAGCGTCAGCTCATCCTTCGCCTCCGCTGCCGATGCATACAGCACCGTTGCCTGGAACTCCCGTCCTGCCCCCTGGTACTGGCCGTCAATAATCGGCACACTGTGGCCCTGCGACCCGTTACAGTCATAGCCGTAACGGCCGGCACCGAAATAGTCCGCCGTGTACTCACCGCTGCCCAGATCGGCCGCGAAGATCTCCCCCCGGCCGCTCAGAATGAATTGGCCCAGGTCATTATGATTATGCGGCTCGTCGTTATGGCCGCCCTTGGCCGCGAAGCCGAAGGCGCCGGCAGCGGAGATATGCCGTGCTACCAGCCAGGCTGCATCGGGCAGATAGCTGCTGCCTGCCTCCCACGACTCCTTCTCCTCTCCGGCTCTTGTCCAGATCAGATTGCGCAGAGCCGGTGCGAAGCGGCTGCAATGATCCTCTGTGAACGGGGCGCGCAGCGCAGAAGGCGGGCGCAGGACATCCGGATAGACGTCCGCCAGATAATGGGAGAGTCCCATATGCACCCGCACCCGGGGCACGGAATCGGAGAAATTAGCGACATAGCTGCCGTCTATGAAGCATTGCTGCTGGAAGCGGGCGATCTGTGCCACCTTCTCCTGCTTGAACCAGTCCAGCGTGCCTCCGCTTCTTGCACGGAGCAGATCGCTGTAATAAGTGAAATAGCCGAACCCGTAATTCCAGTAGCCCAGCCCTTCCTGGCAGGCCCCGTCTGCCCCGAAACCCCGCAGATAATAATTCATGCTGCTCTCTGTCTTCAGCAGGATCTCCGCCAGCATGTCCTTGTCCTTCACAAGCAGCAGTGCAGCCGCCCCGACAGAGCCTGCGCAGACCGCCGCCCAATTGTGAGTCGAGGTCTCCCAGAAATATGGGCCATGCGCAAGGAACGGCCGGAAGATTCTATTTCCCACCTCACTGCGTATCCGGGAGCGGAGCAGCAGCGGGAGTCGCTCTCCGAGCAGCAGCAGACATTCGCTTAAGGTAAAGCCTGTCTCGGAGGAGAACAGATCGATATGCCGATTAATGTCTGCAGCATCATGCTTCTCAGGAAGATGAGCGGGAACACACCATGTGTACTCATCGCAGATCGCCCATAGAATATCTGTAAGCTGCTCCAGAGCTGCTGCGTTCTCCGGCTCCAGCAGACTAAGGAACACATACGTATTCAATCTTCTTCTCCGTTCAAAATAAGGCCGCTCATACTCCAGTCTCGACCCCGTCTGCCGGAAAAGGGTAAACAAACGATACGTCAGCAGCGGTATAGGCTGCCCTTCCAGTCTCCGTGCCTCTGCACGAATCTCACTGATACTGGCCTGCAAAACTTTAGAAGATGCCGCCTTTCTCCAAAAAGCAGCCGAATCTCCTTGCGGATAATATAAGCTGAGATCTGCCGGCTTCATGTTCTCTACGATTGCCTTAAGTTCCTGTATGTTCATGCCCAAGCTCCCTCTCCTGTTCGCTCTGTCTGTATCCCTTATTCCAAAGCATGGTCCCGCATCACATTCTCGCCGTCCGCGATTCTCTGGGCCGTCCATTTCATGTCTTCTCCCGACCAGAAGGGGTCAGCAGGAGGCAGGCCCAGCGGCAGAAAGACAGCAGCGCACAGATACAGACTGCCCGTATTAATGTAGCTCTCGGCCAGCTCCGGCTGATAGCCGTAGATCCCCGGCTGCAGCCAGCCGTTCTCATCTAGCGTGCCCGGGTATTGCATAATCCGGCTAATGACAGCGGTCAAAGCGCAGCGCACCTGGGCAGGGGGCAGCGAGTCTTCCAGGAGATGCTGGAGCGCCGCCTGCGACAGCAGCTGAAATGCCCCGAACCGGTAAACGATAGAACGCCCGAGGAACGGGTATGTTCCGTCCGGGGCGATGCTGCGCTCCAGCACGGAGGCATATCGCTGCGCCCGCTGCAGGACCAAGGGTCTAAGCCGGGCATACTCCTCATTCTCCTGTTCGAAAAGGGTAACCACATCCAACAGCATCGGCTGAATAACAAAGCTGTTGTAGTAATCCCAGTGGAACTCCTTCCCGTCTCCATAGATTCCGTCACCCTTGTACCAGTCCATGAACATGTGGACCGCATAGCCCACCCGCATCCGGTCATAATCCGGGTCGCCCAGAGAATATAAGGCTGCTTCCACCATCGCACTGAACAGCAGCCAGTTGCTGCCGCTGGGAGCGGTCCGCCGCGTCTGCTTGAGCGCCACAATCAGATTGCCTTTGACCCGTGTGTCCAGCCGGGCTGTAACCGCTTTCGGTGCACGCACCAGCGCATGGGCCAGAAATGCCGCATCGACCAGCGGCTGGCCTTCGGTCTTGAATTCCATATAGTCAGGCGACTGCGGATCGACTGCCGCATCAATCGCTTCCAGCATCAGCCCGGCATAACGGGCTCTTAAGTGCTCTTCGTCACCCTCAAGCCCCTGAAGCTCCAGCCAGGGAGCCATTCCGCAAGCCAGCCTCGCAAAAGCCTCCAGTTGAGCAAACTGGCTGCGCCCGCTATGAAACTCCGCAGGTAACTGTTCTTTCAGTTTCCGCGCGGAAAGCGCCTCCAGGACCGGCGTTCCAATCCACAGCATCGTATCCAGCCAGTATTTACGCTGTTCTATCCCACTCATCCCTAGTTCCACCCTCTCAGGTATTCTTCTTCTCTAGTGTATTGTGGTATTATTGCAATGTCTTTGCGAATAGTGATGAAATATTGCGTATATTGTGATCAACATGAAAGGGGCAGTGACAATGAAGCATGCCCGGTATTATGAAACGTTCGACGGCGATATTCTGGCCGGTATCGGCAATTCTCCGATCTCTCCGACGAGGGATTTCCATATCCATGACCACTATGAAATCTTCCTGTTCCTCGGCGGCAGCGTGAACGGCTTCGTGGACCAGTACAGCTATCCGCTGGAGCGCGGCGATGTCCTGTTATTCAATAATCATGAGATTCATAAAATCATCAACCGGTCCCCCGAGCCTTATAAACGGCTGACCATTCATTTCAAAGCCCCGCTGGTCTACCCGTTCTGTACGGCGACCACGAATCTGCTGGCTTGCTTCCAGAACCGCCAGCCCGGGGAGAATAACCTGGCCCGGATGGAGGAGCCGCTGCTCTCAGAGTATACCGCCCTCTCCTCCCGGCTGATTGCAGCCCTGGAGCGCAAGCAGTACGGCAGCGAGGTGCTGGCCCTGACGTATCTGATTCAGATTCTGGTGCTGGTCAACGAGCTGTACAGCCGCACCCGTGCCGCCGTGCCCAGCATCATCTCCTCCCATATTCAATCTGCCATGAGCTATATCGACAACCACCTGCACCTGAATCTGTCGCTGGGGCATATCGCCAGGGAGCTGAATCTGGATAAATATTATCTCAGCCATCTGTTCAAGCAGCAGACCGGCGGCACCATCTACCGCTATGTCCTGCTCAAAAAGATCGCGTTATCCAAGCAGCTTCTGTCCGCCGGCAACTCCGTGTCCGATACCTGCTACCTGTCCGGCTTCAATGATTATGCCAATTTCATCCGCACCTTCAAGAACATTACGGGCATCCCGCCGGGAAAATACGGCAAATAAAGACGGCAGCGCCTATCCGCAGCGCTGCCGTAAAATGAACGATATAACTCGAAGCTTCATCGTCACTGCGGTGAACATTTGGACTTCCGGCCGCTGTTGTATTTAGATTCCTTGATTAGAACCGCTCTTCGCGGTAGAAATCCAAATACAAAGGCGGTCGCTAGCGCTCCTTCAGTTCCAAATTTCCCCTTCCGCTTCTTTTTGCTTTTTGGTTAGTAACCCCGCTCCCCTCCCCTATACTCCGTAGGACTGACGCCCGTATAGTCCTTGAACACCTTAGAGAAATAGTGCTGATCGCCGAAGGACAGCAGCTCCGACAGCTCCTTCACCTTTAGCTCCGGCCGGAGTGCAATCAGCCGGCAGGCTTCGGCTATCTTCAGCCGCATGCTGTAATGCACGAAGGTCTGGTGCGAATAGCGCTTGAAGATCCGGCTGACATAGGAAGGGCTCACGTGGAACTTAAGCGCGGCCTCGGTAATGGAGAGCGGAGCGTAGAGCTGCTCCTGCACATATTGCTCCAGCTGCCGGAACAGCTCCTCGCTGCTCTTAGCCCGGGGCTGTCCGGGTGAGGCCACTCCCTCCGGCAATCCCATTCTGCTGCCCTCCTGCTCCTCCAGATGGGCGACCAGCCGCTGCATTACTTCAGCGAGCTGCTGCCGCTCCACCGGCTTCAGCAGATAATCGAATACCTGCAGATTCAGCGCTTTGCGCGTATACTCGAAGTCGCTGTAGCCGCTGATCAGCACTGCCTTTAGCGCCGGATTCACCTCCCGGCACTGCCCGATCAGCGCAAGCCCGTCCAGCTTGGGCATGCGGATATCAGTCAGCAGGATATCCACCGGGTTAGCCTTGATGTATTCCAGGGCATCCAGCCCGTTCGAGGCGGTGGCGGATATACGGACAGGCAGCTCCATAGACTGCATAAGAGCCTCGATATTCCGCAGAATCGGCTTGCTGTCCTCGGCAATGATAGCGGTATACATAGCGGTCCCTCCCCGGTTCTAGTAGAAGTCTTTACTCATCGATGCGATAATCTGGACCGTGGCACCCTTTTCCCCGCCCAAGTGGTTGTAAATGTTGAAGAACAGCCGGTTCCTGTACATCAGCTTCAGCCGGTTCACCGTATTCACAATCCCCATATTGCCAATCCCTGAGGTACCAAGCCGAAGCTCATTGACCCCGGAATCCGAGTCCTCAATATTGTCCAGAATCTCCCTGATCCTGCCCGGCGCGAAGCCTTCCCCGTTATCCCGGATTTCGATGGCCCACAGGCCGTTATATACCTTCACCCGCACCTCAATCCTCCAAGGAGGGTCTGTATTCTTAAAAGCATGCTCGATACAATTCTCCACGAACGGCTGAATCACCAGCCGGGGCAGCTCAATCCGCGCAAGCCCACCGTCCCCGTCAATCTCCCACTCCAAGTCGTCCTCGAAATTATGCTGAATCAGGGACAAATAATGCCGGGTATGCTTCAGCTCCTCCGTTAGCGTCACATGCTGATAAGGGGAGGACACAATATAGCGCAGGCTGTCCGAGAGATGCTTGCACATTTCAGTCACCACACTATTCTTCCCTTCCTGGGCGGCAATACTGATCAGATACAGGACATTGTGGATAAAATGGGGTGCGATCTGGGCCTGCAAGGCGGAATTCCGCGACTTCACTTCTTCGTGCAGCGCAAGCTTTTCCCGTTCGATAGATTCCTGTAACCGTTCCAGCAGCTCCTGAAAAGCACTATTCAGTTGAATCAGCTCATTGTTGTGTGTACGCGGGCCCGCCTTCATATTCAGGTTGCTGTAGTTCATCCGCAGAATCTGGCTGCGCAGCTTACGGATCGGAAGCAGCAGGTTCCGGGTCGAGAAGTAGATGAAGATGAACGAGAATAGAATCAGCGCGGTAATCAGCAGAATAGAGATGTATTTCACTGAATTGACCGGGCCCAGCACCACATTCCTGGGATTCACCACATAGGTAGTCCAGCCCGTCTCAGCAGAGCGGTGGTAAGCCACATAGTTCTGGCCGCTGCTTAGATAGATTCCGTTAGCTGCTGCAGATTCAGAGGGAGACGCTGCGAACTCGGGGACCTTCTCCCCTTCCCGTAGTGCCGGGAAGCTTGCGACCAGCCGCTGGTCCTGATCCATAATATAGACCTTGCCGCCCGCCAGTCCCGCAGCAGATCTGTTCAAATACCGCTGGTCGAGCTGCACCGCCAGATAGCCGAACACCTGACCATTCTGGTTCCTGATCGCCCGCACAAAAGAGATGGCATCCGCGCCCTGCCGATATAACGCGTAACCGCTTGCATTCCAGGTCGGCAGCTGACTGCTCTCTTCCAGAAACGGCCTGAGCGACGCCGGACTGTCCGCGTATCCGATATAAGAGGCCACCCGCTCCCCTGTCAGATCATAGATCATCATATCCTCAATGTTCAGACTCGGCCCCAGCGCCTGGAACATGATGTCCTTCAGCCTGCGGCTCCGGGTCAGCCCTTCAAGGGTAAGCTGTGAGTAATCGCCAGCGGACAGCAGCGTGAACACCTCTTTGTTCGACAGAATCCGCTGGGAGAGCTGGTTCTGGTTACTGATATACAGGTTCAGCTGATCGCTGACCTGGGCAGCAGCCAGCTTCATTTCGTTCTCCGTCTTGTCCTTGAGCGGCTGGATCACCATATAATTCACGTAGACCAGGAAGCAGCCCAGCACAATCAGCAGGAGCAGCATGAAGGTGAAGAAGAACTTCGTTTGCAGACTGGCCTGAACCCTGCCCTTGCGTAGTCTGTCGTAAAAAGTAGCCAAGCCGAGCCCCCCCTGAACCTTAGGATGCTGCCTACTTTACAACCAATCGGGCGAAATGACAAGCCGTCCCGGAGTTCAGAATATTACACAGAAAGTGTCAAGTACAAACATGTACCTTGTGCTCTCCTCATTCTATAATGGGCAATGTAAACGGATTCAGTTCACAGAAAATACACTACGGGGGCGATCACATGAGTAAGCAAATGAAGAAAATCGCAACAGGCCTGCTCGCTGGAATCATGACCTTAACGCTGGCGGCATGCGGCTCTGACAGTTCAGGCAAGGGCAATGCTGCGGCAACGGACAGCGGAGGCGGTAACAGCGGAGGCAGCAGCGGCAAAAAGGTAACCATCGAGCTGGCCATCTCCAAAAGCTCGCAGGATTCTGCGTTCGTGGCCCAGGATGTGCTGGATGAATTCGAACAGAAAACCAATATCAAAGTGAATCTGCAGCTGCTTCCGGCAGAGCAGACCGCCACCGTACTCCAGACCAAGCTGGCGGTTGACGAGGTGCCTGACCTGATTCAATACAATCTCGCGAGTGCGACTACAGACCTGAATCTGGAGCGCAACTTCGAGATTCTCGATAACGAGCCTTGGGTGAGCCGGCTGCTGAACAAAGATGTTCTCTCCGCTTACGATCATGTCTACAGCTTCCATTACAGCCAGGATACAGGGATGCAGGGAGTCGTCTATAACAAGGATATCTTCAAGGACTTGGGGCTTGAGATTCCGAAGAATTACGAGGAATTCCTGGCTGTCTGCGAGAAGATCAAGGCCAGCGGCATTACGCCAGTGTTCATGCCGTTCAAGGATAACTGGGCGGCAAATATCTGGCCGGCGGCGGCTTTTGCCGATTGGGCTGCCAAGAACGAGCCGTCTCTGTTCGAGGACATTAATGCCGGCCGCAAAAAGTGGTCCGATGTTCCCGAGTTCGCCACCTTCCTGGAGCAGCAGTATGAGGTCTACAAGAAAGGCTACACCAACACGGACATTCTCAGCGACAGCTACGATATGGCCGTGGGCAAATTCCTGAACAAGGAAACCGCGATGATGTTCATGGGCGACTGGCTGATTGTGAACGTGGCCGAGAAAGACCCGAATGTGCATTTGGGCCTGTTCGCTATTCCTTCTTCGGAGGATGCGAACCTCGGTGCCAGCCCGCTGGGCGGCCAGCTGTTCATCCCGAAGAAAGCCAAGCACATGGCCGAAGCGAAGCAGTTCCTGGAGTTCCTCGCCAGCAAAGAGGTTGCTCAGAAGATGGTGGACAGCCAAGGCTCCGTCTCCAACTTCAGCGATGTTACTACGCCGAAGCTCCCGGACTACAAGCAAGAGATTGTCGATCAATATATCACGCCTAAAAAGACTACGCTGACCACCGATGCCTACATGATCGTGGACCGCAGCGAGCTGTACCGTCTGCTTCAGGATGAATTCGCCGGCGGCCTGGACGCCAAGGGCGTACTCAAGGCCTGGGATGAGAAATTCAGCCAGCTGATGAAGGACAAAGGCGTAGAAGGCTTTTAATTAGAGCAAATAACTATTACAACAGGCAGAATAGAGCCCGCCCTGGGCTTTATTCTGTCCCTGGCTATATAGGAGTGTGAAGAGATGAACGTATCCAAGAGACTATACTCATATTATCTAATCTGGCCTGCACTGCTCATCTACTCTATCTTTTTCGTGCTGCCTGCGCTGATCGGACTCTTCTATTCCTTCACCGACTGGCGGCTGGACAGAGAAGCTATCAAGTTTATCGGCTGGGACAATTTCGAACGTATTTTCACAGATCGAACGCTACTGCTTGCGATGAAAAATACAGCGATCTTCGCCATCGTTACCGTGCTCGGCAAAAACCTGCTCGGCATCGCGCTTGCGGTCGGCCTGAACATGAAGCTCAAATCCAAAAACCTGCTGCGGGCGATTTTCTACTCGCCGTCGATCCTCAGCGTGCTGGTGATCAGCATTGTGTTCACGCCCATGCTGCGCTCCGACGGGACGATTAACCGTATCTTCGAGGCGGTGGGTCTGCCTTCGCTGAGCCAGGCCTGGCTGACCAATCCGGCCCTGGTCATCTGGACCGTTGCCTTGGTATCCATCTGGCAGCATACCGGCTTCCAGATGGCAATCTATCTGGCCGGGCTCCAGTCGATCTCGAAGGAATATTATGAAGCCGCCACCATCGACGGCGCCGGCTCCTGGCACAGCTTCCGCAGCATCACGATTCCGCTCCTGCTTCCTGCGATCAACATCAACCTGATGCTGACCCTGATCGGCGGCCTCAAGGTATTCTCCGAGGTGTTCGTACTCACCGGCGGGGGACCGGGCAATGCCTCCCAGGTGGTCGGAACGATCATCCTCCGCTCGTTCGGGGAAGGCAGCTGGGGGCTGGGCACAGCCGTCAATACCCTGCTGTTCGCTGCTGTAACTGTCATCGCCATTCCCCTGCTGATCTTCATGCGGCGTAAGGAGGTATCGGAGTAATGAGCTTTTCCCGTAAAATGGCCTGGCGCAATTATGTGGTCGAAGGTCTGCTGATTATGGCCTCGCTGCTGATAATTCTCCCGCTCCTGATTATGCTGTTCGGCAGCTTTATGACCAGCTCCGAGGTACTGAAGTTCTCCCTGCGGCTCCCGGAGGAGTGGAAGTTCTCCAACTATACAACCGTCTTCAAGGAAGGCGGTCTGGGACGGGCATTCCTGAACGGGATGCTGATTACCGGCGTCTCTTCCATCCTGAACATCTTCACCTCCTCGGCGGCCTCCTTCATTCTGGTACGCCGGGAGACCAAGTGGTCCAATTTCCTGTACATGTTCTTCTTCATGGGCCTGATTGCCCCAATGTCCACGATAACCACGATCCGTGTCGTGCAGTGGATGGGCTTCTACGGCAGCATCACCAGCGTCATTCTGATCTATGCTTCGCTCAACACAGCGTTCAGCGTGTTTCTGTACAGCGGATTCATCCGCTCCATTCCGAAGGCGCTGGATGAGGTCGCTTTTCTGGAGGGGGCGAATACCTTCGATGTGTTCTTCAAGATCGTCACCCCGCTGATCGTCCCGGTGAACGCCACCGTAGCGATTATGGTGTTCATGTCCGTCTGGAACGACATTACCATTCCGCTCTATTTCCTGACGGACAGTTCGGACTGGACGATGCCGCTCTCGGTATACAATTTCTACGGCAAGTACAGCCGGGACTGGAACCTGATCTTTGCGGATCTGGTGTTGACCTCCCTCCCCGTACTGATCCTGTATATCTTCTGCCAGAAGTACATTGTTAGCGGACTTACGGCGGGAGCGGTGAAGGGGTAAATCTCTGCCCTTTTTGTGGCTTTCTAGGACTTTGGATCATTCGGGCCGGAGCATTCAGACATAACATACAGCAGACAACCTGATGCGGCATCCGGGAGATCCGGCGCACCTGCCCATCCGGTTGTTCGTCCGCCGGGCCCGGCGAGTCCATGAGCCAGCAGCAAATGAAAGGGGTTTTTATTCGTGAATACGAATATGGCAAAGCGTCGCAGAAATTTATCATCAGGTACTAATTCCTTACGTGTTTGTGAGTTATGAACATTCCCTTTACTTTGGCTATATTGCTGTCGTTGATCCTGCACAAAATAAGATCATTGAACGGATTATGGTGGGCCCAAAGCCCGTATCTATGTGCTTGAATAACCAGGAGGATAAGCTTTATGTAGTGAGTAATGCCCAGGATTCGGTCACTATCATTGATGCGTATGAATTTAAAATTATCAAAACCCTTCCCATTAACACTTCGTCCGCTAATAGCGCTCCTGTTGCTATCTTCGCTGCTGCTGGCGTGAACCAAGTCTATGTAGCCCATTCTGGTGACAAGGTCGTTACAATTATTAACGCCGACAAGGACGAGGTTATTGTACAAGTGGAATTGCCTGACGGAAGTGGCTACCCGTTCGCCTTTGCCGGCCAGATGAATAGCGCCTTTGTCTTTGTTGCCTGCAAGTCTAAAGATAATGATAAAGGTAATGTTGTCGCTATTGATGTTAATTCTAACATCGCTCAACCTGTTGGAGATGATGTTGAGCTTGAATTTGACGGGACCCACAACCCCTTGGCCCCATCCGTAGCGGGGCTAACCACATTTGGACCGACTGGCATGTTAACTTTTTTTTCATTTCATTTAATTGTTGAATCCAAAACTACAAGTCTGCTGGACAATACGGTATCCGGGGTCTACACGGACGACAAAACATTATTCTGCACCATGCGCGAAGACAAAAACTATCTGAAAGTAATCGGTAATCTGGCCATTGATAAGAATGGAATCGTCACCTTTAAGAGTTTTGCGGATTTTCCCATCTACATAGCCTCAAAGTCAATAATATTATTTCCGGATATAGCAAGCAATCGTTATAAAGATTAATGAATGCAAAACTGCGCAGCGGATCTCCCATAGCTGGAGAACCGCTGCGCTGTTAGACTTTAATGGTCTAGAGCGCTCATCTATTCAACCTGCAGATTCATTTGATACTACATACTATCCGCCTGCTTACATATGCCCCAGCAGATTCGAGATGACCTGCGCACTCTCGGCACGGGTCATGGTGGCTTGCGGCGCGAATTGCTGATTGCTGCGCCCCTTGATCAGGCCTGCCTGTTCGGCGGTGCTTGCAGCACTCTTAGCCCAGTCACGAATCAGGGTATGATCATTGAACGAACTGGCCGCCGATTCACTGCTGCTCTTGCTTCCTTTCAAGTGTTCATAAGCACGGACAATCATGACCGCCATCTCCTCGCGGGTAATGTGCTCATCCGGAGCGAAGGCCTCCTTGCTGCGTCCGAGCACGATGCCCGCTTCATTTACAGCGGCAACAGCTTCAGCGTACCACAGCCTGGAGTCCACATCGGTGAAGGCCGATGCGGATGGACTTGCCGCCTTAAGTCTAAGCGCACGTGTAATCATTGCGGCGAATTGCGCCCTTGTGACTTCACCCTGCGGATGGAATTCGGTGCGGGAGATGCCTTCGATGATATGCTTAGCAGCCATGGACTTAATGACACCGCTGGCCCAGCTGTTGCTACTGACATCGGAGAAGCTCTTATCGTACTCCAGTACGGCGTACTGGCTGAAATGGTTGACAGCGGTAGAGATTGTACCATTACCGTCTGTCAGCTTACCGGCCATGTAATCTACAGCTCCATTAGCAGCGATATAGTAGACGCCAAGCAAATCGCGGTTCGCCTTAGAATCTACTGCGAAGGTCACAGTCAGCGGCTTGGCAAAAGCCGTCACCGGTACGGTGCTTCCGTCCGCAGCAACAACCTCCAGGCTGAAGCTGATGACCTCGCTCGCTGCTGTTAACCGGACAGACCCGTTGACTGCCGGATTATTCATCAGCTGCTCCGCAGCTGCCCTCGCTGTCTTCACGGCGTAGAGCCGGATTGCCGTCCCCTCCTGTTGTCCTCCTGCACTGACAGCCTTCTCCCGGATGCTCTTCAGTACTTCCGGGCTCAGATCAACAGCCACTGTATTCCAGGCAAGACGCAGGGTATTCGCTCCTATCATGCCTATTATCTCTGCTGGAAGCAGCACGGATTCAGTCACATCCGTAAGCTGAACGGTCAGGACTCCGTCAGCCGGAGCTGGAAGGTCCTGCGGCTTAATCACCTTCTCCGTCTCTGAAGACGGGGATGGGGAAGGCGTTACAGCCGGTTTCGGTGTTGGGGTTACGGCCGGTGCCGGTATGGCTGACGGTTCAGGAGCTGGTGTTGGCGTCGGGGTTGGCTGCTCCACCGGCGGCAGCTCCTCTTCGCTTACCGTCACCGTTCTTGTCACTTCTACGGCTGCGTTGCCGGCTGTATCGCTGACATTATAGTGGAAGATATATTCCCCTGCTTGCGCCGTATCTAGTTCGGTCAAGCTGTAGACATCACTGGTTACGGTGGTCACAATGCGTTCTGTGATATCCCCGTCCTGATCGTCATAAGCGCTAGCTCCCGCATCGGTGTATTCCGCACCCAGTGATAAAGTCACTTCCGCAGCGCCAATCAGGCTAATAACCGGCGGAACCATATCCGGTTCCGGCAGCGTGATCGTTCCGCTAGCAGTGCCTTCTGCCGATGCTTCGCCTCTGCTCAGTGTTACCGAGAAAGTGAAGCTGCCCTCTGTATCCTCAGTGGCTTCCTGGAATGCAGACAAGGTAATGTCACCCAGGGTAACCCCGGTATCGTGGAAGCCCGGCAACCCGCTGATGGTCTGCGCCAGCCAGGTACGTACAGCCTCTTCGCTGACAGCTGCATCCTTTTTCACACTGTATGTTGCGCCTTCAATAATTCCCTTCGCCTCAAGTACCGCCTGTTCATTGGCCGCGCTGGCCAAGTCCTTCGCCACAGCCAGATAGCTGATCAGCGAAGCCTGGCTGAACGTATTATTCACCGAATATTTCACCGTACCGCTGACCGGCAGCGTGAAATCATGTTGAACCTTCGCTCCTCCCAGACCGGCAACCAGTCCGGTCTTAACCGTCTCACTCACGGTCTGGCCCCCCGCATCAACATAGCTAAGGGTAATATCCATGGTCCGGCTGGCATTGTTCCACCAGTCCAGATGATAGGAAGTAATTGTGTATTTACCTGCACTTAGAGGCAGGTTGTAGACCAGCGGCGTATTTTTCGTATTCGAGCTGTACACTCCAGTCTGGGCTTTATTGGAGGCAACTACATCACCGCCCAGTCCTTTGACACTGTAGTTAACGCCCGTATTCGTATGTCCCCATAACGTATCTCCTGTGGACAATTGATCTGCCTTGTCATTCAGCAGACTGTCGCCTGCAAGATCCTTAACCGCTGAATACGGCGGGGTGTCGACATCCACGGCAAGGCCCATGTCCAGGAAGTACACCAGTCCCTCAGGAACCACTTCCACATAGGCAATGGTTTTCAGGCTTCCATAGATACCAGTGACCGCTACCCGTTCATATGGAGTGTCGAAGCTCAGCGCATCGAGATTCCACTTCACCGCCACTTGTGTGGTCTTGCCGTCTGCGAGTGTGGCTTCTACCTTGGCTGGAAGCTCCGGCAGTTTACCTGTATAAGTGGCTCTGTCGGGAATGGACGCAAGCTCTCTCACATCTCCGAGCAGCAGCAGATTCAGAGCGGAAGACAGACGTTCTACAAGCTGTGCTGCCCCTTCCTGGTCCAGCCGGTAGAGGACTGGTTCATTCAGCGCTGCCTGGGCAGTATCCAGGGCATTCGTGAACAACTTCCAATCCTTCTCCGGATAGCCGTCTTCCCTGCTGACCGCAAGCGCAGCATCCACCGCCTGCTTAAGCTCCGCTGTATCTGCGCTGCCTGCGCCTTCCCCGCCAATGACTGCCACGGAATCCACCGCCAGGGTTCCGCTCAGCACTTTGAGCTGAACCGTATGCTCACCGTATTTCAGTCCGCGGAGTGTGAAGGTCTGGTACAGCTCCCTCGCTGCCGCCGTGCTGCCCGAGACCACTTCAACCTCTCCGTCCACTACAGCTTCCAGCTTGGCAGAGCCGTCGTTCGGCCCCAGAATATCAAGTCCCGTGCCGGTAAAAGTATACTTCAGCACCGCCCCTGCCCCTTGGCTGGTAGAGAGGGAGCGCTGATACACATACATGCCTTTTCCATTCTCATGGGCCCAATCGCCTTCATAGACCAGCTTCGTCCCCGGGACTTCAGCCAGATCTGTCATCTCCAGATTATCCAGTTGCTCGGAATAATAAGGGGTATATCCGTCTACCTTCTCCACCTTCAGATTATCAAAGCGGGTATGATAGAAGCCGCTGGCGAGCTGCACGCGCCCGGAGAGCTTCGGATTCGGATCGGTATAGGTGGCAAGCTCAACCTGATCCAGATAGGCAGTAACCGTGTCACCAGCTACCTGAATAGCAATGTTATGCCACGCGTCATGTGCCGTATTGAAATCAGCAATCTTCACACCGCCTGAGCCGGTCACTGCGTTACCGCTGGCTACCACGATGCCGCTGGACAGCAGCTGCCAGCCGCCATCGAACCAGAACTTGATCGCATAAGGGGTGCCGTTAATCGTCTGCGGCCCGCCTTGGTATCTGGCTCCAACCGCTGCGTAATTGTTCCCTCCATAAGTGCTATTCTGTTCAAAAGATACATCGGCACTCGCCTTGTAATTGGTCCACCGGTAATCCCCGATGGCCGTGACCGGGTCACCGCCGTTCCAGGCACCGCCTACTCCAGTGGTCGTCTGGTCCAGCTGCTGCCGCAGCACATAGTTATCCGTGCCGTCCACCAGATAGCCCTCAAATGCCCCGTTGAGGTCCTGCGTATAACGCGGCATGACGCTATACGGGCCGCCGCGCGAGCTGACATAGCTCTGCATGCCAGTAAACTGCCCGCCCTCTCCGATCACGGGAACACTCCGGTCGCCATAATTGAAGTCATCGGCGTACAGCGTCTGATCCTCTGTATTCTGCACGGACCCGGTAGCATCTGTATCAAGCACGGTGCGGTCGCCCTCCACCGGAAGCGGTGTGCTGAATCCTTCCTTATTGCGGTTATCCAGCGTAGTTACCGTTACAATCGAGAACGGCTTCACACGGATGGTATACACACCGCTGCCGTCTGCATGCACATCCCCAAGATCTTTCATATAGTTGCTGTTAAAAGCCTGACCTGGCTCCCCCGCACGGGTCTCCCACATCTCCAGGGAAGGATTGCCGGTATAGGCCATGTTTACGGTCTGGAGCTTGTAGATTTTCTCATACTGGCTGTCATTGATGATTACCGTCGAGAAATCCTGCTTGTCAGGTGAAGCCAGGGTCATATAGCTCGGAGTCCCGTTGCGCCCGCTGACCGGGTTCGTGCCGGCTGCTCCTGTGTAGCTCGCCTGTGGAACGGCTCTCCAGATTCCCGCCGTATTGTCTTCATTCTCCCAGCCTGTCTTGGCGAACCCATTAAAATGCTTCAGGACAAGCAGTCCCGCATCATAATGAATGAAGCCCGACCACGGGTCGCGTGCGCTAACCAGCTCCTTGAACGAATACTGCCCGCCTTCATAGAAGGAGCCGATCGCCGGCTGATAGATGAAATGCGTCCGGCGCGAATTCACGAAGCCCTTAATAATGGTATTGCCCATCTCCAGCGGTCCGCCAGTGCCGCCGATCCCTGTCCCGGGCTTAGAAGGGTCCTTCATATTATTGTGCGGACGGAAGGCTGAGTTACTGAAGGTTGCCTGCGCTTCACTATTCCAGATCTCCTTGTCGAATTCATCGGCAAGCCGTTTGAAATTGCCTTTGCTGTCGTCATCGGTATTGTAGTGATATCCGGCAGCCGCTACCGCATCTCGCAGCGACAGGTCATTCACCAGCGCATCGCCGAAGGAGCCGATGCCGACTTCATCGGAAATGACCAGCTTAATGCTTTGGTACAGCTCCTTCTCCTGCTCATCCTTGAAGTCTGAAGTATCTGATTGGACCCTCTCGCCATACTCCTTCGTCCAAGCCAGATCCGGCGCGTGCTCATTGATATGGGGATTCACATAATCCACCATATACCCGTATTCACGGTATGCGGCCAGAATGGTGTTTTTGTACCAGGTATAGATTTTATCATTGCTGTTCGCCCAGGCCGGAGCATTCCAGCGCAGGAAGCTCACCTTGACTGCCGGATTAATGGCCTTCGCATCAGCCGCAAGCTGGAAGCCGGGATGCCGGGCCACATTGGCCGCTTCATCCTCCGTACGCATCGTCGAAGGGTCGGGACCGGTAGAGTTATTCCGGTCATTGCCCATCTCTATCTTGACATGGTCGATCAGTGGGCGTTCGCCCCCGAACAGGATCTTCAGCATTTGGGCATACGCCTCCGGCTGCTCGGACTTATAGTCCATCAGCAGCGCACTGGTGCTGTTGCCGCTCAGTACGCCGAACCCCTTGAAGGTCAGCCCGTTAACATTCCCGTCCTTGATGTCCGTGCCGTCCAGCTGAATCCGGACCGTTGAAGCAGCGGTCTCACGGGCGTTGTCTAACTTCTGCTTGATCGCGCCCTTGGCAACAGCGAACCAGCTAAGGATCGGCTTCTCACCACTGACATAGGCGTAGGTTAGTGTCATCGGACTGCCGGTATCAATATCTCCGGGAATGCTGAATTCACCGGAGACAAGCTTGGCCGTATTCGTATTGAACCGGGCGAACGGAATCGTCCGGCTAACCCCGGCGGTATCCATGTATTCCAGCTTGGGCTGAATGGCCCGGTCACGGGTGCCGTACCAATCATAGAAGCCGCTACTGAGAGTATAAGCTCCGGGTTGAAGCGCTTTCAATTTATAAACGATATGTTGGCCTGAAGGATCTGCCCGCAGACCCGTCTTCCAGAGGGAAGGCTCTGTGGCCGGATCGGCTCCAGCTATGTCAGCAGAGTTCTTGACCTTGTTGCCGTTATCATCAAATCCCCATTCGGTCGTCTCGCTGACAACCTTCTGATCCGGCAGTGTATTGATCAGGCTGCCGCCGGACAAATCCTTGACGGCTTCGTAGAGGGGGGAGGCTACTGGAGGATGATTCAACGAATCCCCTCCTCTGCCGCTGTCCACGAAGTAGACGAGCGGACTGTCCGCCGGCGGAACGACTTCCACACTGGCAACCACCGGTCCGCCGTTCGCGGTTCCGGTAACTGCCACCGTATCATACGGCACATCGAAGGTATCTTCGCCGATATTCCAGTTCACGGCTGCAGCCTGGCCTGCAATCTCGATGCTTGCCGGAAGCGTCGTCCCTGCAGTTGTCTTGGCTCCCATGTAAGCTGCTGCATACACAGTATTTACGTCAGCGGCAGATGCCGACGGCAGACCAAGGGCAGGGAACATTCCAGCCACGAGTGTAGCGGACATCAGCACGGAGAAAAGCCTTTTCTTCACGCGGTTCTTTCTGTTCATTCATTAATCCTCCTCTTTCTCATTTAAGTAAGCGCATTCATCATGTAGTTAGAAGAATGATTGACTTGGACAGACCTTCGTCTAAATTCACAATGCGGATATACAAATACCTGGCAGACTGCGACAAGCTGCAACTGCCAGGCGGATACTCAACTACGGTGTCAGATTTAAGCCAGTGGATGGGGCGCTACGGGATGGACTTCTGTCAAGAAAGTAGACTGTTACGCAACGGATTTTTTAGTGAATTGCTTAGCAAAGCGGGCGGGGGAAAGATACCCCAGTGAGCTGTGCATTCGCTTGCGATTGTAATAGAACTCAATGTATTGGAAAATAGCATCATATGCCTGTTCCGGGTTTTTGAAGCGCGGATTACAGTAGATGAGCTCTTTCTTTAAAATACTGTGCCAAGACTCAATGCAGGCGTTATCGTAACAGTTTCCTTTACGGCTCATGCTGGATTTCATGTGGTATGTCTTTAGTTGGTCGACATATTCTTTTGAGGTATATTGAGACCCTCGGTCAGAGTGGTGCAGTAGGCCCTCGCCGGGTCGCTTCGCCGTGTACGCCGCCTGCAGCGCGTCTAAGACCAGGCTCGTCTCCATATGGTTATACAGCCGCCACCCTACAATTTCTCGCGTGCATAGATCCATGACGCTAGCTAGGTATAAGCGACCTCCACGACAAGGGATATACGTGATGTCGGTGACCCATACGGTATTGGGCTTAAGCACCTTAAACTCTTGGTTCAGTGTGTTTGGTGCAATGGGATTATTATGCTTGGAATCGGTCGTCTGCACTCGGTATGGCTTAGATACAATAGAGCGGAGCTTCATTTCTCGCATGTACACACTCACTGTGCGTTCCGTGACCGTATAGCCTTCCTGATGCAGCAGGCGGGTGATCTTCGGACTTCCATACCGTTTTTGATGGTCGTCAAAATGGTACCGGATTCGCTCCATAACAGCAGCCTTGCGGAGGGCTTGCACACTGGCTTTGGCGTTCAGCCACTTGTAATATCCGCTCCTGGATACCTGTAGGGTACTGCACATCTTCTCCAAGCGAAATGCGGAGCGATGGTCCTTCATAAACTGGAATCTTAATTCCTTGGTTTGCTGAAGATGTGCACTGCTTTTTTTACGATTGCCAATTCTTCCTCTGTATCGGCAAGTCGACTGTCTTTCTCTTGGAGCTGACGGCGCATCTCTTGGAGCTCGGCTTCGAGTTCCCGTACCCGATCCATACTGGCTACCGGTTCATTCTTTAGCTCCCGGTATTTCCCCATCCACTGGTGCAGCGTACTTTTCGGAATGTCCAGCTCTTGCGCGATGTCCCCTATGCTCTTCGTCTGCTCTTGAATGAACTTTACCGTTTGCTTCTTATATTCTTCGTTGTACCGTTGTCGTTTTTCTCCCATAGGGATGCACCTCCGTTGCCCTTATTATCCCTCCGTCCGTTAACTGTCGTCTACTTTCAATTCTAATCCCAGGAGTTAGTCAATGTGGGGCGTTTGGCCCGGCGTAACGGACTGAGGCGCGCTTATTCCGGAGGAAAGTCACCACTGGGGCGTAGTAACGGACCTCATGGAGCTTATTCTTGGAATTTCTACTCCTAAACATCTCGTAGAGAGACGATAAGGGCTCTTCAGTCCGTTAATCCGCCAAAGGTGGCGTTTTCCAGGGAATAGGGTCTCTCAGGTCCGTTAGGAGCAAACCCGACTGGCCGGAGGGCCAATATTCTTTGGAGTCACGGCTATCCCCTAGGAGAAAAAATAAGTTCAATCTCTATAGTTCAAATCTGACTCCACTACCCCTTAATTCCCGAAGCAGCAACGCCCTGCACGAAGTACTTCTGAAGCGCCAGGAACACAATGACTACCGGAATGATCGACACTACACTAGCCGCCATGATCAGCCCGTACTCCGCAGAATACTGGGAGATGAACATCCGTAGCCCGATCTGAATGGTCTTGAGCTTCGTATCGGTCAGATAGATCATTGGCCCGAGGAAGTCATTCCAGGTGGCGACGAAGGTGAAGATGGTCAGCGTGGACAGCGCGGGCTTGGACAGCGGAAGCATGATTCTCGCCCAAATTCCGTATTCGCTGAGTCCGTCAATCCGGGCCGCTTCACATAATTCATCCGGCACCCCCTGATAGAACTGGCGCATCATGAACACACCAAAGGCCGAGAAGGCTTGCAGCAAAATGATCGCCAGGTGGGTATTGTTCAGTCCCATGTAGCGCATCAGAATGAACTGCGGCACCATATAAGCCTGCCAAGGAATCGCGATTGTCGCGATGTACCCCAGGAAGATCACATTCTTGCCTCTGAAATGCAGCTTCGAGAAGGCATACGCCGCGAAGCTGGAAGTCAGCAGCTGCAGGATCGTAACGATAATGGATAATTTCGCTGTATTGTAGATGAAACGTCCGAGTGGAATCCGGGTCCAGATATCCTGGAAATTCTCCCAGCGCGGATTCGCCGGAATCCACTGCATCGGGAAGGAGAAGACATCCTTGTTCAGCTTGAGCGATGACGACAGCATCCAGATATACGGCACTAGCATCGCCAGCACGGTCAGAATTAACAGGGCATATACAAGCACCATTAAGCTGATTTTAAGTCCTTTACTTTTACCAACCATATCTTATAGATCCCCCTATTGTCCGTATTTCTTCTCGCCGCGGAACTGGACGATGGTGATGCCGAGTACCAGCAGGAAGAGCACAATCGCCATGGCACTGGCATATCCGTAATCAAGTGAGCGGAACGCCGTATTGTATATTTGATAGACCATGACCCGTGTAGCATTGTTGAGCTGGTTATCCGCGCCCGCGAACAGGTTGATGAAGATATCGTAGACCTTGAACGAGTTGATGACCAGAATCATCAGGACAAAGAAGGTGGTTGGTGCCAGCTGCGGCACAGTCACGTTGCGGAATCTTCTCCACGGGCCTGCGCCATCGAGCTCAGCAGCCTCATACAGCTCCGGGTTAATACCCTGGAGGCCGGCCAGGTAGATGACCATGTAGTATCCCATATTTTTCCATACTGTGAAAAGCACTACCGTAAACATCGCCCACTGCTTATCCGCCGCCCAGCGGGGCAGGTCCTCCAGCGGAATGCCGGTAATCAGGTGCAGGATGTTGTTCACCGGACCCATGGTCGGGCTGAAGATGAAGTTCCATACCGCCGCAACCGCTACCAGCGAAGCCACGTAAGGGAAGAAGAAGACCGTTCTCATGAAATTACGGCCCATAATCTTCTGATTGAGCAGAATCGCCAGCGCCAGTGCTACGATCATGGTCAGCGGCACGACACCAATGGTGTAGACAATCGTGTTCCACAAGGCCTTGTGGAAGGTGGTATCCGAGATCAGCCGGGAGAAGTTGTCCAGCCCGATGAACTTCATCGGATTGGCCCCGTCCCATTTCACAAACGCCAGAATAAAGGCAAAAATCATCGGTACCAGGGTGAACAGGGCAAATCCGATAAAGTTCGGCGCAATAAAGCTATACGCGACCAGGTTATCCCGGAGTCCGCGCGACAACCGGCTTTTTGGGCTCTTATTTGTACGCAATATGGTTTCGTTCTGCATTCGTTCTCCTCCAAACCTTATATAACATCCCCGCAAAGTGGGAATTACTTCGAAGCCTGTTCATGTGAGTGCTGTGATGTCCTCTATTTATATGGAAGGCGGGCCTTCGCCCGCCCTTCCTTCAGGACACTAACATTACATGTTCATATTAATTGTTCAAAAGCTGGCCTACACGGTCATTCATATCCTTCAAGCCTTCGTCAATCGTAGCATTCTTGGTCATGATGTTGTCATGCGCTTCATTCAGAATAACCTCAATGTCCGCACTCTTCTCATGAATCGGCATTTCCAGATAAGTCTGAACGGTATTTAGTGCAGCCTTGCTGTTCTCATCCGCCGGGAAGCCGTCGATGGAGGTGATGGAATTGATAACTTCGTCATTCTTAATCGCAGGAATCGTACCGGTAGAAGCAATCACCTTAGCACCTTCCGCACCCGTTACGAAGTTCATGAAATCAAGGGCAGCTTCCTTATGCTTCGACTTCTGGTTCACGGCCAGGGAAGTAATCGTTCCCAGGGTCGTTCCGGCTTCAACGCCGTCCGGATGAGGATATTTCACGATGCCCCATTCTGCGGACTGGGATTCGCCGCTCTTCACCTTCTCAATCTGAGTGGCAATGAACCAGCTGCCCATGTTCATCATGGCTACAGAGTTATTGTAGAATACGCCGGAATAATGCGTGCTGGAGGTCTTCAGAGTCGCATAATCCATGACGATGCCGTCTTCCTGCTCCTTCAGAATCCGCTCATAGGTAGGCTTCAGGAAGTCATAGTTGCCGCCGACCACAGTGTTCTTGCCGTCCAGAATACCGAACAGTTGAACTGCGCTGCGCCAGGTGTGATAGTGGGCACCGTATACTTTTTCCGAGCCGCTGCCGGAGGTCATCTTGCGGGCCAGCTCATCATATTGGTCGAAGGTCATATCATTAGTCGGATAATCCACGCCTGCTTTGTCGAACAAAGCTTTGTTGTAGTAGATCAGCCAGAAGTCACTGCGGAACGGAAGCGCATACACCTCACCGTTCACTTCAATCTGCTCGACCGTACCGCCGTATACCGAAGGATCGATGGATTTGTCACCCATGTAGGTCTTCAGCGGTTCCAGGTGATTCTGCTTCACCAGGTTCGAGTAGCCCGGAATGTCCTTGATCGTCAGAACATCCAGATCCGCCCCGCCCGAGAGCTGTGTGCTGAGCATGGTCATATAGTCGGTGGAGCCCAGATCGACGTATTCAATGGTTACGTTCGGATGTCCAGCCTTATAAGCATCGATCAGCGGTTTGTAGTAGGCAGTTGCTTCCCAGTCCCACAGCGCCCATTTCAGGGTCACAGGCTCCTGGCTCGGTTCGGAGGAAGCGGTTGCAGCGTCGCCCGAAGCAGGTGCGGCAGTGGCAGCAGCGTCTTTCGTATTGTTATTGCCGGAGCATCCGGCCAGCATGCTCACGGAGAGCGCAGTGGCAAGGGTCATGCCGTAGAATCTTTTCAAGTTCATGTAAGTATCCCCTTTATCTTCTGATGATGGTTCAGCAGCCGACTTCCGTTCCTTCGGCCTTAGTTCAAAGTGTAAGCCTTTTCAGTACCGATGGGGATGCAAAATCAAACACAGTTCATTCACTATTCTGTGCTCTTCTCCGCACGGCCTGCCCCGAACCTGTAATTTCTTATCCGAAACCTGTAAAATTCTCAGCTTCTCCCCCTGGCTCTATAATGAAACGCAGGAATATGCTATGGTAGTTGAAAACGCTTTATATATCCTCACCTGTATAAGATGCACTTAAGAGTTTAACTTGAAGCTTCATCGTCACTGCGGTGAACATTTGGACTTCCGGCCGCTGTTGTCCCCAGATTTCTTGATTTAAACCGCTAATCGCGGTAGAAATCCGGTGACAAAGGCGGTCGCTATCGCTCCTCCAGTTCCAAATTTCCCCTCCGCTTCTTTTGCTTTTTTGTTTATTTCTTTAGTGCCTCTTATATATCCTAAAGGAGTGTTCACCACGGTACGTAAATCTACTATTAAAAGCCGCATTATTCTGCTCATGACCGCCTTTGCCCTGCTGATTGCCTCGCTGCTGTCCTGGTTCAGCTATGAACTGATTACGTATTACCAGCGCAAAACGACGATCCAGGCGACGGAATTCAACCTCCAGCTCGTCTCCCATATTATTGAACAGGATCTGATTGACCTGACGACGCTGGCGATGACCAGCAGCACCAACTCGTCCACGAACACCCTGCTTACCGAATATTTCGGTTCGGCGGAGGCCAGCCCCAAGCAGGCGCTGAATGTCTTCAATGCGATGCAGGACGATGTACGGATCAATCGCTCCTATAGCTATGTACGCCGCCTGATTGCCACAGATAACAGCGGGAAATTCCTGCAGGTGGAGAATTTCGGCACCTCCATTCCGCTTACGATCCATAATATCGGTCAAGTTACCGGTCTTACGAATGATGCCAAGGAGCAATGGAACCGGGTTATTAAGGACCCACTGTCCAATTCCTACGGAATCCCCTTCGTGTTCCCGATCTATGGCCGGGGGGCGACCCGGGTGGGCACCGTCTACCTGCTCGCGAATACCTCCGTCATTACGGACAAGCTGAAGGGCTATGCCCTGCCGGAGCATTCCCGGCTGCTGCTTACGCTCGGCGATCATCATTATCAGCTTAACGGAGATCAGGTCAAAGCCATTGAAGAGCCGTATGAGCCGGTAGCCTATACCAGTGACAAGCCTGTCGGCCCCGATACCGAGCTGTCCATGGTGAAAATGCAGGATGATGGGGAAAGCCATATCGTGGTATCGTATCCGGTACGCAGCGGTGTCATGCTCTCGCAGACCTTATCCAGCGACCAGTTCGCACCCCGGAGCAATATCTGGATTCTTGTCCTGCTCGGCGTCTGTCTGCTCGTGCTTGTCTTAAGCGCGATCATTACGCTGTATTTGACCCGTACGATCAGCCTCCCGGTGGAGAAGCTCAAGAAGCGCATGGACAAGATTGCCCAGGGCAACTTCCTGCTGGACTCGGGGATTGAATGGAACAGCGAGCTGGGCGATGTCGGCCGGGGCATTAACCGCCTGTCCCAGGATATCGTGGCCCTCATGGACAGCCGGCTCGCTGACGAGAAGCAGAAGCAGGAGCTGGAATACCGGATGCTCCAGAACCAGATTAATCCGCACTTCCTGTATAATACCCTGAATTCGATCAAATGGATGGCTACGATCCAGAACGCCACCGGCATTGCAGAGATGACGACCTCCCTGTCCCGGCTGCTCCGCAGCATCGCCAAGGATAACCGGAGACTGATGCCGCTGAAGGATGAGCTGAGCCTGCTAGATGATTATTTCCTGATTCAGAAATACCGGTACGGCAGCACGGTTACTATGGTCACAGAGATTGAAGAGGAAGCGCTGCTCGCCGGGCTTATTCCCCGCTTCACGCTCCAGCCCTTGGTCGAGAATGCGATCTTCCACGGCATCGAGCCCAAGGGCCGAGGCGATATTGTTGTCCGGGTCACGAAGAGCGGATTCACGGATCTGCTCATTACGATCGAGGACAACGGGATCGGGATGACGGCGGAGCAGATTGCCACCATTCTAACCGTTCCCGGGGACGAGGCTAAGGGAATGCTGGAGAATATCGGGCTGCGCAGTGTGAACGAGCGGCTGCAGCTTGCTTTTGGCCGGGAGTACGGCTTGTCGATTGCGAGCGAGGTCGGCCGTTACACCAAGATGAAGCTGCTGCTGCCCTTCCGGCAGAGAGAATAGCTATAATCCCCCACAAAGTGAGGCCTTAGCTTCGATGAGTACTCAGGTACTTTGCGGGGACCCCAAAACAATAGCATACCGAGCAAGGATGTGATGAGCTTGATCAAATTATTAATCGCAGATGATGAAGCCCTGGTCTGCATCGGACTCCAGTCCATGCTGAAATGGGAGCAATATAATATTGAAATTGTCGGCATCGCCCACAACGGCGCGCAGGAGGAAGAGATGATCGACACCCTGCGCCCGGACATTGTAATCAGCGATATCAAAATGCCGATCAAAAGCGGCCTCGAGGTCGCCGGCTCGGTCCGCCGCAAGTATGGGCGGCTTCCGCTGTTCATCATGCTGACCAGCTACGAGGAATTCCAGTATGCGCGCGGAGCGATTGAGGTCCAGGCTACCGATTACCTGGTGAAGCTGGAGCTGACCCCGGAGGCGCTGGCGGAATCGATCCGCAGAGCGATTTCCACACTCGAAGCCTACCAGGCCATGGAGAGCTATCCGAAGCTGGTCCATCGCGGCAATCTCCAGGCTCAGCGGGATAAATTTTTCATCCGGCTGTTAAGCGGTCTGTTCGAGAACAAGAACCAGTATCTGCTGCAAAAGGAGGATCTGGAGGTAGACCTCTCCGCGCCGGCCTATCTGGTCTGTACCTGCCGCATTCTCGGGCCGGACACCGTCCCGCCGCGCGGGGATAAGCTGGTTGCCTTATGCTCAAGCACGGTACAGATGGCGAAGGATACGCTTGCCTCCAGAAGCGCCTGCTACGTCACCAGCCTGGATCTGCGCAACTTCGCCCTGACCCTGCCAGTTCCGGGCCCGGACCCGCAGCTCTGGATGCCTGACATCCAGAATTTGCTGGCGGATATGGCTTCCGTGTTGCATAATTATTTCAATGTGACCATTATCGGGGCGATTGGCTTCGCGGCGGAAGATCCGTTTTTGTTGCAGGGAAGCTATCTCGCTGCCCGGAAGGCACTGCCCGCCGCTGTGAAGGAGCGCTCCTTCGTCTTCTTCACGGAGGGCGAAGCCCCTCTGCAGGAGCATCTGCTGTTTGATTTCTCGGAATCGCGGCTTGTGATCCGCAGAGCTTTTGAAGAAATGGATACCCGCGCTCTGCACAGCATCATCTCCCGGATGATCGAGATCTTCGACGGACGACCTGGCCTGCTCGTTCCCGCCACCGATGCCGCCTGCAATATTCTGTATATGGCAACCTCCCTGCTTGCGGACGGGGAGAACATGGTGGAGCAGATCTTCGAGCAGGAGCCGGAGGGCTACCGGGCGATCTACCAGATGCATACGATTGAGGAGATTATCGGCTGGCTCGTCCAGTTCCGGGACGGCTGCGTCCGAATGCTCGCCACCCGCAGACAGAGCTATAAGGAGCAGGTGGTGAAGAATGTCCAGGAGTATATCAAAAGAAATCTCGGCACCAAGCTCTCGCTCCATCAGGTGGCGGATGTGTTCAACTTCAGCCCCAACTATCTGAGCCACCTGTTCTCCAAGGTCGCCGGGGTGAACTATGTTGAGTATATCACAGAGACCAAAATCACAGCCGCCAAGGAGATGATGGTCCGCGGCGAAGGCCGGATCTACGAAATCTCCCAGAAGCTCGGCTATGAGAGCGCCTTCTATTTCAGCAAGGTGTTCAAGAAGGTCACCGGGCTCTCTCCCCGGGATTATATACAGCAGATTGAGGGGAATGCGGGAGAGACTTAAACGAGGGACGAAATTAAACGAAGCATGAGAGGAAGGAAAGGCAAATGAACCAAGGACAAATCGTGTTTCTGAACGGAGTAACCAGCTCCGGCAAAACCTCAATAGTCGAAGCGATACAGTCGAGATCGCCGGAATTCTTTTATGTGGTAGCCAATGACCTGTTCGAAGAAACCATCGGGGAACGTTACCTGCGTGAAGACTACTGGAAGTATCTTAGTGAAGCTATTATCATGATGTACCATACCGCCAAATTATTCTCGGATCATGGCAAGCATGTGCTGATTGACGGCATCCTGGTGGAGCGGCCGGGCCTCACGCCTCATTATGAGAAGGTGAAGGATATTTTCGCCGGATACCCGCTAACCATGGTAGAAGTATTCTGTCCCCTGGACATCTGCCGCCAGCGCAATCTGGCCCGTGAACACAGAGGCGAAGACCAGTCGGAGGAGCAGCACAAGCTGATGGCCCGGGACATCAGGTATGGCTTCAAGGTGAACACGCATGAGGACACCTCTGAAGAGTGCGCGGATCTGATTGTGGGGCATTTATTCGGTGAGCGTACCGCAGATTGATAGGGATGAGATAACGTAATAATGTGGAAAAGTGGACAAGGCTGCCTGCATAGGCAGCCTCATTTTGTTTGCGTACAAACGGAATAGCGGGCTGGGACATAGCTTCCTCCGAAGCGCAAGAGCCGAACAACATAGCAGACTTGCTGTAACTCTGGTCCAAGCTCCTCTTAGGCTTATTCGCCATCTGGCGGACTCAGAGGACGCTATAATGCGAAAAAACTAACTTTTCTTATGTTTGCGGACTCAGGAGCGCTTATGTTACCATTTGCAGCTATAAATGAGGAGTAATGGGTTAGTTAACGGCCTCTGAGTCCACCTGGCGTGCCTAATGGTGTAATTTGGTGTTGATAAGGGCTTTGCAGTCCGCGAGAATGTTGGAGCAGGCCCCCCTAATGTAAGCGTTACTCAAAATCTGCTTGAAAGAACCCTTAAGAGATGATAGGATTAAGGCGAATATTTAGTAAATTTATTAACTAAAAAGGCGTGATCAGCTTGGCAACGATTAAAGACATCGCCCGTGAAGCCGGCGTATCGGCCGCAACCGTATCCAGAGTGCTAAATAACGACCTGTCCCTGGCTGTCAGCGAGGAGACACGCAACCGCGTATTCTCCGTGGCCGGGCAGCTGGGCTACAAGCCCTCACGGGTACGGCAGCTGAAGCGGGAGAATGAGCTTGGCAGCAAGACCGTCTCGCTTCTGCTCTGGTGTTCAGCCGAAGAGGAACGGGACGACCCTTATTACGGCTCCATCCGGCGCGGCGTGGAGCTGCGCTGTGAGGAGCTGGGCATCCGGCTCGGCCAGACGCTGCGCGGACATAGCACGTCCGTCCCGCTCCGGCCCACAGGTGACGGGCTTATTGTAGTTGGCGGGAGCTTCCAGCCGGGAGAGCTTGCGAAGCTGCACCCGGATACAAGCACCACCGTACTGGTCGACCATTATTCGGAGCGCACGGAATATGACTCCGTGCGGACACATTTCCGGCAGGCTGTCGATCAGGCGCTGGACCATCTGCTGGAGCTCGGTCACCGCGAGATCGCCTTCATCGGAGGCGGCAGCGGGGAGGAGCGCCGCAGGCATCATTACACCCGGATTATGCAGAGCCAGGGTTGCTATGATCCGGCGCTGATCCGCACGGGAAGCTGGACCAGTGCTGACGGCTACCGGATGATGAGCGAGCTGCTGGCAGGGGTAAAGCGGCCTACGGCCTGCTTCGCCGCCAGTGATCCGCTGGCGGTCGGCGCTCTGCGTGCCCTGCATGATCACGGGATACAGGTGCCTGCCGGGATGGCTGTCGTCGGCTTCGATGATATCGAGATGGCGGCCTATGTTCAGCCTCCGCTGACAACGGTCCGCGCCTATCCCGAGCAGATGGGCAAAGCAGCAGTTCAACTGCTCGCCGAGCGGTTCGAAGGACGCGAAGCCCCTTCGCATACGATGATCGGCACGAAGCTGATTATCCGCGAGACCAGCGGCGGGACCAGGGATTAACACAGCCCGGCTGCACAGCAATCGTAGATTGCTTTTTCCAAGGTATCTTGCAGAAGTACCGCTCAAATTGGTCCAGATATCTGGACCTTATCCTAATACACAAGGAGTGTTAAGATCATGAACATTTTTGCAGACGAATCACTAGGCTTGTTCCATCTTCAGTCCAAAGACACCAGCTACATCATCCAACTGGTAGAGGGTTACCCAGCCCATGTCTACTGGGGCGCACGGCTCCGTCATGATGACAGTCTGGCCGGAGTACTGGAGCTGCGTGAACGCGCCTCCTTCTCACCAACCCCGCTGCCGCAGAAGCCCGCCCTCTCGCTGGATGCCCTGCCTCAGGAGTATCCGCAGTATGGTACGAGTGATTTTCGCCGCCCGGCTTATCAGGTTCAGCTTGCGGACGGTACGCGGATCTCAGAGCTACAGTATGCAGGCTATGTAATCACGCCGGGTAAGCCGGCACTGGATGGACTGCCTGCGGTCTATGCAGAGAGCGAAGCAGAAGCGCTCACACTTGAACTCACCCTGAAGGACGACTATGCTGGCCTGACGGTCAAACTGCTCTATACGGTGTTCGCTGACCATCAGGCGATTACCCGCTCTGTGCGCTTCGAGCATAACGGCGAAGCCCCGCTCCGGCTGGAGCAGGCGCTTAGCGCGTCGGTGGATTTTGCCGATTCCGCATATGACACCCTGCATCTGAGCGGCGCATGGGCCAGAGAGCGCCATGTTCAGCGCCACCCGCTTAACCCCGGAGCCGCGCTGTCCCTGGAGAGCCGCCGCGGATCAAGCAGCCATCAGGTCAATCCCTTCCTCGCGCTTCTGCGCCCGGGTACAGACGAAGATCAGGGTGACGTCTATGGCTTCAGCCTCGTCTACAGCGGCAGCTTCAGTGCTACTGCTGAAGTGGAGCAGTTCGGACAGACCCGTGTAAGCCTCGGAATTAATCCGTTCGACTTCTCCTGGCTGCTGGAGCCGGGCCAATCCTTCCAGACCCCAGAGGCTGTGCTTGTCTATTCCAGCGAAGGCATCGGCGGCATGTCGCGAACCTATCACCGGCTGTACCGGACCCGGCTCTGCCGCGGTGTTCACCGTGATCAGGCCCGGCCGATTCTGGTCAACAACTGGGAGGCGACTTACTTCGACTTCAATGCGGACAAAATCGCGACCATCGCCAAAGCAGCAGGCCCGCTCGGCATTGAGCTATTCGTCCTTGACGACGGCTGGTTCGGCAGACGCGACAAGGATAACAGCTCACTCGGCGACTGGTTCGAGGACCGCCGCAAGCTGCCTGAAGGTCTGGCGGATCTGGCAGACCGGGTCAACAAGGAAGGTATACAGTTCGGTCTATGGGTGGAGCCGGAGATGGTCTCGCCGGACAGTGAACTGTACCGCAAGCACCCGGACTGGTGCCTGCATGCCGAAGGACGCCGCCGGACGGAAGGCCGCAACCAGCTGATCCTGGATCTCTCCCGCCCGGAGGTATGTGACTATCTGTATGAGACGCTAAGCGCGGTCTTTTCCAGTGCCCCGATCCGCTATATCAAGTGGGACATGAACCGCAATATGACCGAGATTGCATCGGTGAAGGCCGCCCCGGACCGGCAAAAAGAAACAGCCCACCGCTATATGCTCGGCCTGTATCATCTGCTGGAGCGCCTGACCTCGCGCTTCCCTGACATTCTGTTCGAGAGCTGCTCCGGCGGCGGCGGCCGGTTCGATCCGGGTATGCTGTTCTATATGCCTCAGACCTGGACCAGCGACAACACCGATGCGGTTGAGCGTCTGGCGATTCAGTACGGCACAAGCATCGTCTACCCGGCCAGCAGCATGGGCGCGCATGTATCTGACGTTCCGAACCATCAGGTGGACCGCATTACCTCCCTCGCTACACGCGGCGATGTGGCGATGAGCGGTAACTTCGGCTATGAGCTGGACCTCACCAAGTTCACCGAAGCCGAGAAGGACCTGGCCGCCCGGCAGATTGCCCAGTACAAGGAGATCCGCACACTGGTGCAGCAAGGGGATATGTACCGTCTGCTGAGTCCGTTCGAGGGTAGCGGCGAGACTGCCTGGATGTTCGTCAGCGAGGACAAGACCGAAGCCTTCGTCGCTTACTTCCGTGTACTCGCAAGACCTAATCCGCCGATTTCACGCCTTACGCTCAAGGGACTGAACCCGGAGCTGGATTACGTCATTGAGACCGGGGCTGCCGGCAGCAACGGGCATGTCCACGGTGGCGCAGAAGCTTCTGCGCCAGCTGGAGGCGATAGCTCCGGTCCGTTCCAGACGGCCTTTGACAGCACCCCGCTCGGCGGCGACCGCCTGATGCGCATGGGCCTCGTGGTCTCCGACCTGCGCGGAGATTACGCAAGCTGCACTTACCGTCTGAGAGCGGTACAGCGCTGATCTACAGCTTCAGACATACCATAGGCGTCAGCCTCCTTTTGGAGATTGACGCCTGTTTTTTTGTGGAGAGATGCAGTCAGGAAGGGGCTAGCTGCCGTTTCATTAACTACTTACTGCCTCCCCCTGCTCCTCTTCTACTCCTGTCCATGTTCATGATCCCGGCCAAGTAACCCGCTGAGCGCCTCTGTTACATTCATGCCGGTCAGCGTCTTGGTCAGCTCAGGCACCTGGGCCATGATTTTGGCGATATCGCCGGTAATTTTGTTTACGCCTGAGGAAGCCCCGTCCTGGGAGATGACGGTGATTTTATCTACCTTGGCCAGCGGGGAAGCGATTTTCTCAGCCAGCTCCGGCAGGATTTTCAGGAATTCCACAGTCAGGGCCGCTTGAGTGAACTGTTTGTACGCCTCAGCCTTCTTCTGCAGTGCTCCCGCTTCCGCCGCTCCGGCGAGCTGGACGATCTCCGCATTCGCCTTCCCTTTTGCCAATTCCGCCTCCGCTGTTGCCAGTCCGCGCTTGGTCGTCGTAGCTGCTTCAGCTTCCGCCTCCAGAATCTGCCGCTGCTTGGCGGCTTCCGCTCTCATGATCGTTGCCTGATTCTCCGCCTGGGCAGGCTTGATCACCGTTGCCTCCAGCTCCCGCTGTCTCAGCTCGACCTCGATCTCCCGGACTGTGCGGTTGGCTTCGGCCTCCATCTGAGTGATTTTCACCTGCTCCGTAACCAGGGACTGCTTGATCTTGTTCTGCTGCAATTCGTACGCCAGATCCGCCTGCGCCTTCTTCACTTCTGTCTCCAGCTTGAAGTCCGCCTGCTTAATATTCAGCTCCTTCTCGAACAGGGATTCCTTCGCACGGGCGGCGGTTCCCGCTTCTATGGTCGCCTGATGGGCATTGGCTTTGGCAATGGAGGATTCCTTCTCCGCTTCGGCCTGCTTGATCTGTATGTCGCGTTCGGCTTCGGCCTTGGCAATACTGGCGTCGCGGCGGATACGCTCAATTTCGGGCACGCCCATATTGTCGATGTACCCTTTGTCGTCGGTAATCTTTTTGATGGTGAAGCTGACCACCTCCAGCCCCATTTTGTCGAGGTCCTCCGAGCAGGTCTCCCGCATCTTGCTGTTGATTTCGTCTGGGGTCTTGAGTATAGATTCTACACTGAGCTGGCCGATCAGGCCGCGCAGATGACCCTCCACCGAATGCAAAATAATCGTCTCACGGTCCTCTTCCGGCCGGTCAATGAACTGCTCACTGGCGGTGAGAATAGCGGTTGGATCGCTTTTTATCTTAATCTGGGCTACGGCCTCCAGGTTCAGCTTGATGCCTTGACGGGAGAACATGGCCTGCGCCGGGATCACATCGAAGCTCATCAGCATCATGGAGATGGTTTTATTGTTCTGGAAGCCGGGGATGACGAACGTCCCGCCGCCCTGGACCACTCTTTTGCCGCCGAGGCCGTATACGATCATGGCCTGATTGGGCGGAACCTTTTTATACGCGGTCACAATACTGGTTAACGCCAGCAGAATCACAACAACAATAGCTCCGGTTACATATAAAATTAACATTTGCTCCGACACTCCCCGTTAGTTTTGTTCCATTTCCCGTTCGAACAGGGTGACCGCTGCGATCCCCTTATCCGTCTTCACAATAATCACCCGATCGCCGCGCAGCAGTGACTGGCCGGATCCGGCCCGCACGCCGATGGAGCGCATGGTCCCGTGCAGCACATACTTCATCTCTCCCACGGCCCCATCCGCTGCGGCGATACTGATATAGCCGAGCTGGCCAGCCGGATCATAATCCAGTTCACTCATACTGCTGTCATACCGGGTCATCACCCGGGCCAGTACCGTGTAGAGCAGGATGCCCGGCAGCAGGGCGATCAAGGTACAGACCAGTACCACGGCGAGCAGCTGCATCCCGCTGTACTTGACAAGCATATACCCCGTGCCGCCCCAGACGGTGACAAACACCATCAGCGGAAGAATCGGCAGAAAGCCCGGCCCCCCGGTATCACCTCCCCCGACATGCAGGTGGCCTGCCAGGCCGTGTCCATGAATGCTGCCGCTTAGGATAAGCACGAGGCCAACCCAGAAGCAGACGATAAATACAGTAGCGATGGTAACCCCCTCCTTTCAATGTAATATGGCTATAAGAAAACTGACTGTAGTGGCGATGCGGAAACTGACTATTGTGGTACATAAACTGAATAACTAGTGTTGTTATAAGATTCAGTTGTGCTTCCACCTGTCACTATTGCCCCTAATTTCCACTTTAGGCTGCTTGGTTGTGTATGGCAGAGGCGCAATTGGATTCAGGGGCACTTGTGCTCTTCATTTCCGTATCCAGCCCATTTTCAGGGCATTCAGTGGGATTAATCCCCTTCCCTACACAGCAAAAAGACCACAGCAGCAGCAGGGCTCTCCGTGGTCGGTTACTCGATCATGGCGCTCATCCTCTCTCTTCGAGGCTTACGGGGTTAGCTGACGGATTCGGGCAGCGAGATTGCCCTACCTCACCAGAGCCATAGTAGCACACTGGCAAGGATTCACCCCGGGTACTCAGCAGCCTATCCTTAAGCCGCCTGCACCAGTTGGTTCCCCCGTTCCCGTTACGGAATTCAGCCATTTCAAGAACAGTGTCATTTCATTCGGTTGTTGATTGAATCTTACGCCTGCAGCCATTTAATGTAAAACCTCACGGATGACAAAAGAAGTCAATAATGCTGTCCCTTCGTGAATGAAGGCGCATTCTTCAGCTCTGCTCTTATCCGCCCGGGGATTTGCTCGCGCTATCGTCTGTTTACACCCATGTTACTCTTCCTCTCACGTACTTCCCACTGCCCTCCTAACTTAATCCCCTAACCCTACTTTTCTTCCTCAGCCCATTACTCCAAATTTAAAATATTCACATTTCCGTCACTCGATGCTCATTGTGCAATCTTTCCCTTTGAGCAATAATAGAACCTATAGATTCTATAGGGCTTATAGCTCTTAGGGAAAGGAGGAAGGTTGAGATTTGAATTCCAAACTGAATTTGCGGGACAAAAAAAAGGAAGCCACCGCCTACGCCTTAGCTGTAGCGGCCTTCGAGCTTGCGCTTGATAAGGGTATGGACGGCTTCATCGTGGACGATATTGTCCAGAAAGCCGGGTATTCCCGGCGGACTTTTGCGAATTACTTCTCCTGCAAGGAGGAGGCGGTAGCTGCCTATTTCATTGGCATGATTGCTGTCCAAGAGAAAGAGGAAGAGCATAACCCGCTGGCTGCTCTGGCGCCGGATTCTACACCGCTCGATGCCCTGTACAATCTGCTGAAGCTGCAATTCACCTCGGAGTTCCTGCATAAGCTGCGGCAGTTCGTCTCCCTGGCGAATCAATATCCGTCCCTGGAGCCTTACATTCTCAATGTCTTCCGGCATTTGCAGATCACCGCCCAGGAGACACTGGAGCAGTTCACCCGTGGACGGTATGCCGATGGATATACCCACCTGCTGGTAGGTGCCGTCTATGGGGCCTTCGTGCCTATCCTGGACGGACGGCTGAACGTCATGCTACCGGGTGAGCAGCAGAGCGGGGACTCCGGGGCTATGCCGTTTGACCAATACCTGAATTCCATGTTTGCTTATTTACGCAACGGCTTCTAAATTCACAGATAAAGAGGAGTAACCATTACATGTCTACCTTTCTATACCGCTTAGGAAAATCTGCTTATGCCAAGCCTTGGGCCTTCATTGCAGTCTGGATCATTGTACTCGGAGTTGTAGGCACCCTGATTGGAGTCAATGGCATTCAATCCAGCTCCGAGATGAAAATTGAAGGCACAGAGTCGCAAAAAGTGCTGGATAAGCTGACAAAAGAGCTGCCCGCTGCGGCCGGAGGCCAGGCTAGTATCGCCTTCACTGTACCGGATGGGGAGCGCCTTGATACGCCTGAGCGTACAGCGCTGCTGCTAAAGGCTATTAATGATGTATACAACATGGAATATGTCATTAACCCTGCCGAACTGGCAGCACAAGCAGCAGCCGCTGCCGATCCTTCTGCCGCCGCTGGCCAAGCTGCTGCCGATCCTTCCGCTGCCGCCGGTCAAGCCGCTGCTGATCCTTCCGCTGCCGCTGGTCAAGCTGCTGCCGATCCTTCCGCCGCTGCTGGCCAAGCCGCTGCCGATCCTTCCGCTGCCGCTGGTCAAGCCGCTGCTGCTCAGGCAGCACCGTTCGGTCCGCTGATTGCCCAAGGCGCTCCGGTTCCCGGCGTGATGCTGTCGGCTAACGGCAGCATTGCCCTGTTCCAGTTCCAGTTCACGGTTCAGCAGACATCTCTGCCATCGGAGGTGCCGGACAACATTATCGATGCCGTGACCGAAGTTGAACAGTCCGGCTCAGGCATTACCGCGATTCCAAGCGACTCGCTCAAAAGCATGCCGGCCATCGGCTCCACGGAAGCGATCGGCGTAGCCGTTGCTGCCATCGTATTGTTCATGACGCTGGGCTCAGTCGTTGCCGCCGGGCTGCCGCTGCTGACCGCACTTCTCGGTGTAGGCATTAGCGTCGGAGGTGCGTTTGCCCTCGGCAGCTTGATCCAGATGAACGATATTACACCAGTTCTTGCCGTGATGATTGGTCTCGCCGTGGGGATCGACTACTCGCTGTTCATTGTGAACCGCCAGCGCCGTCTGATCCTGGATGAGAAATTAAGCGCAGCCGAAGCAGCCAGCCGTGCACTGGGCACCGCAGGCAGCGCGGTATTCTTCGCCGGTCTGACCGTTATTATCGCCTTATGCGGTATGCTCGTTATCGGCATCGGCTTCTTGTCTACTATGGCCCTAGTTGCTGCGGCCAGCGTGCTGATCAATGTCCTGTTGGCCTTGTCCCTGCTGCCTGCGCTGCTCGGCCTGGTCGGTGAACGGATCGTAACCGCCAAAGCCCGGACCAAGCACAGCACCGCTGCCCAAAAAGCGCAGCACAGCTTCTCGCACCGCTGGGCAAATGCCACGGTGAAATACCGCTGGGCCATCATTGTGCTGGTGGTGCTGGTGCTTGGCACAGCCGCCATTCCAGTGACCAAGATGGAGCTGGGTATTCCATCCGGCGCCTCGGCGAACCTGGATACTCCGGCCCGTCAGAGCTATGATGTCATTTCCAAAGGGTTCGGCGAAGGCTTCAACGGCCCGCTGCTGCTGGTTGCTGAGACAAAGAATCCGTCTGAGAAGATCTCCATGCCGATCCTGGGCAAGCTGGTTCAGGAGCTGCAAATGCACGATAATGTGACCCTGGTCTCTCCGCTCGGTGTCAGTCCCACCGGCGATATCGCCATTATCAGCCTGATTCCGAAGACAGGGCCCACAGATACCGCAACCAGAGACCTGGTACAGGAGCTGCGTGATCCAGCGTCCAGCCTGACCACCCGCAACAATATTAATCTTGGCGTGACCGGCTTCACCGCCATCAATATTGATATGTCCTCGAAGCTGTCCGATGCCTTCCCTGTATACATCGGGATCATCGTGATCCTGTCGCTGATCATTCTGCTCTTGGTATTCCGGTCCATTATCGTACCTATCAAAGCAACCGTCGGCTTCGTGTTAAGTATTATTGCTACCTTCGGCGTAACCACCGCCGTCTATCAATGGGGCTGGCTGCATTCGCTGTTCGGCTTCGATACCGGCGGACCGCTGCTAAGCTTCATGCCGATCCTGGTCACCGGTATTCTGTACGGACTCGCCATGGATTATCAAGTCTTCCTGGTCAGCTCCATGCGTGAAGCTTATGTCCACGGCCGCCATGGCAAGGACAGTGTTATTCACGGCTATGATCTGGCCAGCCGGGTCGTACTGGCCGCAGGTGTGATCATGGTGTCCGTCTTCGCCGGCTTCATCTTCGCCCCTGATGCGATGATTAAGCAGATCGGCTTCGCCCTGGCCTTCGGCATCCTGATCGATGCCTTCATCATCCGGATGACGCTTGTTCCGGCCGTCATGGCCGTCTTCGGCGACAAAGCCTGGTGGCTGCCGAAATGGCTGGACCGCCTGCTGCCGAATCTCGATGTCGAAGGCGATAAGCTGATCGCCAAGCTGAATGCCGAGAGCGGACACAAGCACTAAACTCGCCACACACAAAGCGAAGACCTGGCTTCGATGAATAGTCAGGTACTTTGCGGAACTCCAAGACATGTACATCTCCCCGGAATAACGGACGGCACTCCCGCCGTTCTCCATGTACAAATAGAGCCTGCGGCATCGTCCGCAGGCTCTATTTTGATATAATGGCTATAATTGAATTCAAATACTAAGGAGGAGTCCCATGAACATCATAGAACTGGATCTTACCCAGAATCAGCAGGAAATCTCCCGCTTACTGGAGGAACACAGCCGCCGCATGGACAGCAGCATTCCGCCCTACCAGCGCGAGGTGATCTCCCTGGCGGCCTATGAGAACGGCGTCTTCATCGGTGGAGTTACCGGGGATATGGTCTGGAATATTCTGAATGTGCACTTGCTGGCTGTGGATCCCGGGTACAGGGGGCATGGACTCGGCAAGGCCCTGCTGGAAGAGCTGGAGCACAGAGCCAGGCAACGCGGCTGTAAGGTAAGCGAGTTGACCACGATGAGCTGGCAGGCACCGTTTTTTTATCAGAAGCAGGGGTATGAGATCTTCGGCGAGATCAAAGATTGTCCGCATGAAGGGCAGAGCAAATATTATCTCCAGAAAAACCTGAAGCCCGGTTCCCCCTCCTAACGAGGTCCCGGCGCTTCGCGCCATCCCGTTCAAGCCACACTGAAAATCACGTGCTTCCCGCCCGCCAGCGCCTTCCCGTAGAAGTCCAGCAGGCCTGCAAATTCACCCTTCAAAGCTGCCCTCAGCTCCTCCGCTACACCATCCGTCTTCAATTGATCGAAGTCCACCTGCTGCATCGCCGCAATAATGTCCTCCAATTCATCCTGCTCGGTGCACGCGAAGAACCCGTCCTCCTCTTCCACCTCAAACACATGGACCCCGACAACAGCTTCACTTAACGGATCGCCTTCGATAGGTTCACTGGCCGAGACTCCGGTTAGCGCGAGATGCAGTTCCTCCCACAGCTTGTCGATATCGTAATATTCACTCCCGCCTTCAATCAGCTTCTCCAGCGTATCCATCATCTCCGCCCCGTCCATCTCCATCATCCGTTCCAGCGTATACTCATCCACCATGACATATTGACCCAGCATCCCCATTTGTCATTCCTCCCTCAATAAAATACAGCTGCCCACGCTCCACTCTCCTTACAGAATAGGCGACAGCAGCCGGGAAATCCCCTCTTTCAGCTTGATCACAAGCGAGCGCTGCGCATAACGTTTAACGGTCAGCTCAGAACACAGTCTGACATCATTCAGGAAAATATCCTGGAGCTGTTCGGCAATCGCCCGGTCATACACAATGGCATTGACCTCGAAGTTCAGCCGGAAGCTGCGCGAATCGATATTCATCGTTCCGACAGAGGCAACCTCCCCGTCTGCGACAATCGTTTTGGCGTGCAGGAAGCCGTTCTCGTAGAGCAGGATTTTGGCCCCGTAATTCAGCAGATCTCCGGCATACGCCCAGGTGGCCCAATACACGAACGGATGGTCAGGCTTGTTGGGAATCATAATCTGCAGATCAACTCCGGAGAGCAGGGCGATTTTGCAGGCATCCATGAAGCTGGTGTCCGGTATGAAGTACGGGGTCTGAATATACACACTTTCCTTGGCTGACAAAATCAGCTTAATATACATGTTCTTCAGATGCTCGGTTGACGAATTGGGGCCGCTCGTAATGATCTGGACCGGGCTTGTCCCTGTATGCTGCTCCATGTTGAAGACGAATTCCCCGTAATCGCCGCGCTCATGCTTCCCGGCCTGATGCCAGTCAAGGATGAATCTGCCCTGGATATGGCTGACGGCATTTCCGGTGATCCGGAGATGAGTGTCCCGCCAGTAGCCGAACTTCGGATCCTGCCCCAGATATTCATCCCCCACATTGAACCCGCCGATATAGGCGATGCTTCCGTCAATAATACACAGCTTGCGGTGATTCCGGTTGTTGATCCGGAAGTTCAGCGGCTTGATCAGGGACGGGAAGAACACTTCAACCTCGCCCCCTGCTGCACGCAATTCCCTGAAAAAATGCCGGGAAATCCGCTTCGAGCCGACCTCATCATATAACAGCCGCACCTTCACGCCTTCCCGCGCCTTCAGGACCAGCGCATCCCTCAGCCTCGTGCCGAGCTGGTCCGGCTGGATGATGTAATACTGAATATTGATCTCTGCGCGGGCAGAGCGGATATCCTCGAACAGCGCGGCGAACTTCTGGTGGCCGTCACTGTAAATGACAATCTCATTATCGCTGGATAACAGGCCGTGCGACGAGCGGATATTCATGTTGATGAGCTGTGCATAGTTCGTCAGCAGCTGTGACCGGTCATCCGCCCCTTCCGCGAAGGCTGCCAGCTGCTTGTCGGCTTCGGCCTGGACATATTCCTGCTCCTCGATGAAGAGCTTGTAGAAATTCTTTTTTTTGAGATTGCGTCCGAAGAAGATATACAAGACAAATCCCAGAATCGGGATGAAAAACAATACCATCAGCCAGGCCCAGGTATATCCCGCCTCCCTCCGCTCAATGAACAGAAAGCCCAGTGCCAGAATGATGTTAATGAGGGTGATGACTGTGGTTAGACTTGCAAATTCCATGCTCTTTCCCCTTTTCTCTCTGTCTCTCTCTGCTGCCTAAAAGTCCCCCAGCACCTTGGACCTGTCGCCATGAATCCTGTCCAGATGCTCCTCTCCCCAGTAGCATAACAGGTCCAGCGCGGGCTTCAGCCCCCAGCCGTAGGCCGTCAGCTCATACTCCACTCTGGGCGGAATCTCCTGGTAGATGGTCCGCGAGATAATCTCATCGTTCTCCAGCCCTCTTAGCTGGGCAGTCAGCACTTTCTGGGTTAAGCCCGGAATGAGCCGCAGCAGCTCGGAGGTGCGCTTCTGTCCGGTCATAAGATGGTAGATAATTAACGGCTTCCACTTGCCGCCCATCACTTCGAGCGCCGCCTCTACGCCGACTCTATACTTTTTGGGAACGCTATCGCCGCTCTGTTCAGTCATTGCTTCTGCCTCCGTTATGTAGGGAACCTCAACGTTCCTATGGAACATACACCTTCCTATAGAACAGCAAAGTGCGTACTTCCAGATTATTTGATTCCTGTTTATAATAGCATCAGCCAAGGAACATGGCTACAAACCTGCTGTTAAGAAAGGTAGTGAAGATACCAGCATGAGCGTATTAATCGTCGTATCACACCCAAGACAAGATTCCCTGACCTTCCAGGTCGCCCGCCGTTTCGCAGAGGGATTGAGCCAGGCCGGCCATGATTATGAGATATTGGATTTGCATGGGATAGGATTTGACCCTGTTCTGCAGGGGAGGGAGGAACTCAATATGACCGCAGGTGAACAGGAACAGCCCTATTCTCCTGAATTAGAGCGGGAAATGGAGCGGTTGCGTCAGCATGACGGCCTGGCATTTGTTTTTCCGCTGTGGTGGTGGCATCTGCCGGCCATGCTGAAGGGGTATATCGACCGGGTGCTGAACAACAGGGTTGCCTACGGCACAAGTAATCTGCATGGTTATCGTGCGCTATGGCTGGCTCTGGCAGGTGTATCGGAGGAACAGATGAAGAAACGTAATTATGATGAAGCCACCACGCGTCTGCTGAACGTGGGAATTGCCGATTACTGCGGAATCACAGACTCCAAGGTTGATTTCTTTTACGAGACCCTGGATTCGCCGCCCGCGCATTATGAAGCACTGCTGGAACAGGCCTATCAGGCGGGACTGCATTATGGCAAGGGGGAGAACTGACAAATGACAGAAATGAGGGAGATCACAGCATCACATCAAATTCACCCACATAAACTGCGTTGCCAGTCACTTCTATAGCGTTACCGTTGTCCGACACGGACACTCTGACTCTGCCGTCCCTGCCCATCTCTTGGCCCTGCTCAATTAGCAGCTCGAAGGAGGGGGCTGGTCCTTGTCCGCCGATGTACCTGGAATAATAAGCCCCCATCACCCCAGAGGCTGTGCCTGTAACCGGGTCCTCAATAGTCCCTGAGAAGGGGGAGGAGAAATGGCGGGCATGCATATGCGCCTCAGGATCATTCGTCTCCAGGCAGAACGGGTGAATGGACGAGCGGGGCATCTCCTTCAGCACCTCAGGGAACCGCTTGTTGACCGGCACCATCCGGGTGAAGGCGTCCAGGCTTGTAATCGGGACCAGTAAGGTCCACGTTCCAGTGCTGCCGTACATGGTTGGAAGGGTCTGATCAATATCACCGGGCTCAAGGCCGATCGAGCGGGCCAGGTCCTCAAGTGATCCTTTAAAAGCTTCAAACTGCGGACTGGCCTGTCTCATCGTCATATAAAATCCGCCGTGTTCTTCTCTGAAGCGGATGGGCAAGACCCCTGCCTTGGTCTCGATGGTCAGCTCGCTGGCGTCTTTAAGCAGCCCCTTCGTCTTCATGGCATACAACAACGCCATCGTCCCGTGGCCGCAGAGATTAATCTCATGCCCCGGCGTAAAATAGCGGATTCTGAGATCCGCCAGGTTAGATTTTAACGGAAACGCCGTCTCATTGAAGCCCACCTTCGCTGTAATCTCCTGCATTTGCTGCTCCGTCAGACCCTCGCCGTCCAGCACAACCCCTGCCGGGTTCCCTTTGTTTGGAATGCTGCTGAACGCATCGTAGTGATAGACTTTGATATTCTGCATACCTGCACCGCCTCTCTTTTTTCTGTTATATTACCATAAATGTATATAATCTGAATTTTAGATATTTAGGCATCATGATTATCCCGCAGAAATTCTGCAATCAGCGCAGAGAACTTCTCAGGCTCTTCTACAAAAGGCAGGTGGCCGCAGTCCGGCATTATTATTTTCGTGGAATGTCTGATTCCTTTGTGCAGAATTTCTGCGATCTCTCTATTGTAAGGGTGATCCAATGCGCCAATAAGGATAAGAACTGGTTGATCAATCTCCGCTAATCTATGAATGGCATAAGGCTTGGACACTTGCGACAGGCTTGGAGGGAACCGACAGAAGTTTCCGGGACTCCGCACATTGTCTATCGTTTTCTGTCTGGCCTTTTCTTTTGCAGCCGCAGGGAAGTAATAGTCCCAATAAGAATTAGCGATAAAATGGTCAATAGCTTGTTCAGCACCCTTCAGCCTGACCTGAATATGCTGTTTGATCCCCTGCCATAGCATCCTCGCGGGATAGCTGCGGCCGCTGATCGAAGGGGCTGCCAGAATGAGGCAGTCCACATAGCCTGGATAGACCAGCGTGAAATCGGTGGCTACGCTGCCGCCCAGGGATGAACCCACTAGAGTTACTTTTGTGAGGCCGAATGTATCCAGCAGCAGCTTCAGGTCCTCCACATTGGAAAAAGGACGCCGGGGAGTGTCCGAATGTCCGTAGCCCCGCAGATCATAGCCGATAACATCATAGTTGGCGGAGAACCTCTCCATCTGTTCCTCCCATATCCGGTGGTCATTGTAATTGCCATGAACAAATAGGATCGCTTCTCCGCTGCCTCTGCGCCTATAGAACAACACTCCGCCCTCAACCTCTATGTACCCCGGTTTGAACAACCGCTCCCGCCCCTTCCTTTCATAGCAGATCTGCCTTCTGCAAATTATCTTCAATGATGGAACGCAGCACCTCAGAGACGGAATAATCGCCTTTTCCGCAGCAACGGTCTATTTCATTCCAGCATTCCTCCGGCAAGGTTAAGGAGATTTTCCGGGTAACACCGATTGGCTTGCGGCCGGCGCCTGTACGAGCTCCACCTTGTTTGCTTACCTTATTCATGCTGGTTGACACTTGGTTGTCTTCCATAATTTATCACCCTTCATTATCATTACACATCATGATGGCATGTTCAATTTATGCTACCTTAATCAAAACGCATCACCCGGTCCGCCCCCGTGCCCGCCCATTGTGTTCGCTTTTTTACATTCACACAAAAAAACAGCAACGGACAAGTCCCTAAAGCGGACGGTATCCGTTGCTGCAATCATAGAATGCCATACTGTTTGTCTATTCAGCCATCTACTCAGCCGCATCCTTCTTCCCCAGCCAAGCCAGCTCCGCCATCGCCCGCAGCGGGCCGCGCAGGCCTGCCACCACTTCCGCTTCGGTCTGCGCTTCCGGCTTATCGCTCCAGATGGAGAAGGTGGTGCCGATGAGTTCGCGCGGATAGGCTCCCGTGTATTCCTGCTTAGCTTCCCCGGTACGGGCCGGGAACAGGCCGGGATGCCAGGAGGCGCGGATTTTCTCGGCTGTCGGATACGTGTAGCCTGCATGTTCGCCCAGCACGTAATACAAGTAGCCGTCGTTGTAGTTGATCACCTGATGCCCCTTGGCGAGAATGTCTTCCACCGGGGCCATCATCGGGTGCCACTTCGTCCAATATGTGATCTGAATGGATGGCTTAGGCGCGACCCGCTGGATCTGATCTGCACGGTAGAGGCCATCATTCCAGGCACGGACGGTCCAGCCCTTCGACTCCAGATGTTCTGCAACCTCGTTAAGGTAATCAATATAAGTGTCCACGCCCGTGCCTTCGCTGATGTTCAGCACATTCCGGGCATACTCCGCGAGCTGCGGATACTTATCGAACTCCGCGAAGTTGATGAATTCATCCCCGCCAATATGAAAATAGCGGCTGCCGGCAAATAACTCGGCGTATTCGTCAATCAACTCCAGCACGAACCGGCGGGCTGCCGGATTCGTAATATCCAGCGCACCCGGAGCCGTGGCTCCCGAAGCATCCTTGAGCAGCCACTCGGGATGAGTACGGAGCGCCTGTCCCAGATGCCCCGGTGAATCCAGTGAAGGGATAATATCCACATGATAACGCTGTGCCTCAAGGATAATCGCCTTCATTTCCTGCTTGGTTAAAGCTTGCTCCGACACCACCTCAGGATGGCTCTCGCTCATCAGCCGGAAGCCCTCGTTCTCGGAGAAATGCAGCTGTAGCGTATTCAGCCGCAGCCGGGACATCTCTCTGATCCGCTCCAGGAGCCAGTCTTCGCTGTAGAATTTGCGGCCAATGTCGATGTGCAGCGCCCGCTCCCGCATGGCGGGGTAATCGGTGATGGTGCCGCAGGGCACGGAGCCGTCATCTGCGAGCTGCTGCAGCAATGTCCACAGACCGTACATCACAGACCGTTCACTTGGCGCAGTGATCTTCACATAAGTCCCGATTTCAATGACGTAAGCTTCCTGGCTGTCCAAGTCTCCCGCAGCTTCAAGATCTGTCAGTTCAATGACGATATCGCCCGAAGCAGGATTCTCCGTTTCTCCATGAACAACAGCGATGATCTGGTCAGAGGGTGTCAGAATGCCCGAGAATTGGCCCAGAACCCTAAAGACTGTTTCGTTCAGAACACTGTTATTATCCGATCTCGCATTGTCCACAATTCGCGCTTTGAACCCGGCAGACAAGCGCCATTGTCCCCCGGCTACCGCCGCAATCTGCTGCTGTACACCGGTAAGCGGGCCGTTATTGGAGGCTTGCCGATCTAATGGTTCATCCATATCCATCCCCATACTTTTCTCACCTCTTCCTTCTTCGCCTGGATTAGCTCAGCCGGATACCAACCGTTGTAATCTCATGTCCGCCAAGCGGAAGCTTCAGCGAAGCGGCTCCTTCTAGCTGAAGCTCTTCACCTTCTGTTTCCAGTACATTTGAAGTATAGATGGCGGCAGCCGGAAGCGCTGGTTCCAGCTCCAGTATACAGGACTCGCCCGTCATGTTGAACCAGCGGAGCAGCACATCGCCGCGCTCTTTGTTCAGCTTCATGGAGGAGAAGGCAGCGGTCCTGCCGTTCCAGCGGACGGCCGAATACACGGCGGGAATCGTCCCGGTATGAACCTCTGCCTGCGCGCAGGTCCACGGAATCTGGAACTGGTAAGCAGCAGCAGCGGCACCGGAGGTTACAGCATCCCCGCTATGCGGAAGAAGCAGCAGATCTGCTGTTTGCTCTCCCAGGCACTGGGCTTCCGGTGTAGGGAACCAACCCCAGTCACCCATCTCGCCAACACTGCGGAGCAGCGTAACGGCGATCGTATTGCGGCCATCCCGCAGAATCTCGTATTCGTGTAATCCGAGGTTAGCAACCGTTAGGCCTGCGTTCTCCCCCGTAACATCCACGAAGCACTGCTGATGCTGCGCATTACTTGGATTCTGCCATTCCGGCGCGGGCTCGTTCGGACGCTCCGCCAGCTCGAACATCGAATCCACGCGGTGTGAGGCTGCGGCCAGATCCGCAGGGAACAGCATCCGCAGACGGTGGTCTTTAGCCGTATTATCGATATAACTCTTCACTTCCAGTCCTTTGCCGCTGCGCTCCAGTCTTAAGACAGTCCGCAGCTTCAAGGTTACCGTGGCGGCAGCACGCTGCGCCAGCCGCTCTGGATAATAGACCAGCGCCCGCTGTTCTTCTTCCAGCAGGTCATCGGCTGAAGCCGGAATCTCCCATTCATGAGTGATTTCGATGGAAGCACGGTATGGCGTATCTTCAATAACAGCGATATCCGCGTTAAGGCCGAGAGTCGTCAGCGGCACTTCGCCCGCAGGCTGTCTGTACATATATTCGTTCCCGATGTCACCTGTGTTCTCGTAGACACCGAGGCCCTGGTAGAGCTTGCCGCTTGGCTTATGCTCCAGCGTGAAGGAGCCGTCAGCCATAACCTCGACCCGCAGGGTATCGTTCTCCAGCACGCGCGCGCCGTGAACCAGCGAGGAGACTTCTTCAGCGGCAGCCGCCCCAAGAGGGCGAACCCAGGCATAGGTGCGCAGCCCCAGGGCAGGCACCTCCGCCGCCTCGAAGGTCAGCCGCACCTTGCGGCAGCTATACGGCTGGCGGAAGCGGTCATCCGGCAGATCATAGCCGAAGGACAGGCCAAGATCCTCTACCGTACAAGGAATCGGCTGGCCCTGCTCATCGACCAGGACCCGTCCGGCTAGGTCTACGGCTTTCATCAACCGGGCATTCTCTTCAAGAGACAGCCCGTCGCGCAGATACTGGCGGGCTGCATCCAGCTCCACGGTCACCGTACCGGTACGGCTCCAGCCGCTGGTATTGGTTACAACAAGCGGAAGGGCCTCTTCGCCGTAAGCGGCGAAGCCGGAGGTGTCCACCGCTGCGGTGATCGCCTCCATACTATCTGCAACGATGCCTTCGGCCGTGTGATAACTCTTGTCGAAGCGGGTAACCATCTCGCGGTGCACCTCATCCACGCTGCAGCCGCAGATGGAATCATGCGGATGGTTCTGCAGCAGCGTCTTCCACGCATAATCCAGTAGATGATGCGGATACTCCCCGCCATGCAGCCCCGCGATAACCGCCAGCGGCTCGGCTACCTTCTCCAGCAGTGACTGGCCGCGTTGGTTGAGCTGCTTCAGATATACCCGGGCGGAAGCAGTATTGACCAGCGTCCCCCAACCGTCCGTGCGCTGGCTCCGCAGCTCGCCCTTTACCGTGGACAAGGTGCGGCCAGCCAGTGAAGCTTCCACTGCCTTAATATAATCCGGGAAGTTGGAATGAACGAAGGAGACCTCCGGGTGCAGCTTCTCTGCTGTGCGGATCGCCTCCGGCAAGTCGGTCTGCAGCGGCTGGTGATCGCAGCCGTTCATGAACAGCAGCTGATCAGTCGCTGTATACTGCCGGGCATCGCCCAGCTTGCGCTCCCAGAAACGGCGGGCTTCATCCATCTCAACGGGAACCTCATTCCCGTTAGAATACCAGTTGGCGAACAGGATACCCAGTACCTGCGAGCCGTCCGGCCCTTCCCAGACCAGCTCCGAGAACGAGGATTCATAGCCGTCATCGGAGACCATATTGTTGAAGCCTGTCGGCTTCACTCCGCGCCCGAAGAAGGCGTTAGTGATGCCGGCCTGCTGCATGAGCTGCGGAATCTGTCCGGTCAGGCCGAAGGTGTCCGGGAAATAACCGATTTTGGACACTTCCCCATAGACTGCCGCATCCTGATGTCCTAGCTGTAAGTTACGCACATTGGCCTCCGGGCTGGTGAGATAAGCATCCTGCAGAATGTACCAAGGTCCGATGTAAATCCGTCCCTCACGGATCTGCCGTACCAGCCGCTCCCGGTTCTCCGGACGGACCTGAAGATAATCCTCGATGATAATCGTCTGCCCGTCGAAGAAGAAGCTGCGGAAGTCCGGGTTCTGCTCCAGTGTGTCCAGCAGCGTGTCCACGAGCTGGATCAGCCGGATGTGATGGCGTTCATAAGGCAGATACCATTCCCGGTCCCAGTGCGTATGTGAGATAATATGTGCCGTCTGTTTTGTGGTCATAACCGGTTACCCCTCAATCTCCAGCGGATATTCATCCATATAGCTGATTAGTTCGTCCACCGTCGTGAAGGCCAGCCCCGTCACCGTATCTGCACAGCCGTAGTAGATGGCAATCCGCCCGGTGGCCGCATCGGTCAATGCCGCGCAAGGGAAGGTTACGTTCGGCACATCGCCGACACATTCATACAGCGTTTCCGGTCCGAGAATGTAGTTGCGCGAGCGGGCTTTTACCTTCCAAGGCTGATCCAGATCCAGCAGCGCGACACCCATGCGGTAGACGAATCCGTTACAAGTGTTGATAACGCCGTGATAAATCAGCAGCCAGCCCTTGTCGGTTTCAATCGGAATCGGACCTGGACCAATTTTCTTGGACTGCCAAGCGGAAGCATCACCGTCCACCGTACCCATTACATAGCGGTGTTTGCCCCAGAAGGTCAGATCAGGACTCTCACTGTAAAAAATATCGCCAAACGGCGTATGCCCGGTATCGCTAGGACGGCTGAGCATCGCATAGTTGCCGCCAATTTTGCGCGGGAGCAGCACTCCGTTCCGGTTATACGGCAGGAAGGCATTCTCCAGCTGGTGGAACGTTTTGAAATCGAATGTGTACGCCAGGCCGATTGTTGGCCCGTGGTAGCCGTTACACCAGGATACATAATAACGGTCATCAATCTTGCAGACACGCGGATCATAGCGGTACTCGCGCTTGGTGATCTCTTCATCGCCCTCGAAAACGATCGGCTCGTGGTTGATGTTCCAGTTCACGCCGTCTTCACTGAAGCCCGCGAAGATATCCATGCTGACCGACCGCGAATCACAGCGGAACACTCCTGCGAAGCCGCCCTCAAACGGAATGACCGCCGAGTTGAACACACTGTTCGAGTTCGGAATGGCGTTGCGCGGAATGATCGGGTTGGCGGAATATCTCCATACCGGGGAATTCGTGCCCTCAGGCTTCTCCTGCCAAGGGATGTTCGGTAGTGCTTGTCCAATAATTGTACTCATGATCAGGTCTCCTTTATCTGTGAAAAAGTATGTTTGTCTTAGAGAATGCCTTCCTTCAGCGCCCGCAAAATAAGCTGTGAGAACAAGCTGTTCGACCAGGCGAACCACTTGCGGGTGAACACGGACGGATCATCGGCGTGGAAGCCTTCATGCATATAGCCGGTATCGGCATCGGTCGCTTCCAGCATGGCGATCACCGCCAGCCGCTCTTCCTTGCTGTCTGCCGTAATGCCTTGCATCGACAAGGCCATATGCCAGATGTAGCCCCGAGGAGTATGCGGACTGCCGATTCCCTTGGCGGCTTTGCCCTCAAAGTAGAACGGATTCTCCTTGCTTAGCGCAAACCGTCTCGTATTCTGGTAGACCGGATCATCATTGTTCAAATAGCCCAGGTATGGAATGGACATCAGGCCCGGCGTTCCGGCGTCATCCATCAGGCTATAGTTGCCGTACCCGTCCGTCTCGTAGGCGTAGATCGGCCCGAATTCCGGGTGGCGGTAGATGCCGTACAGCTTGATGCCGTGATCGACCTCCTGCTCCAGCTCCTTCAGCTCGGCGAGGAAATCCAGATCCCGGAAGACCCACTCGGCAAAATCCTGCATCTGCCGCAGCGCCACCACAGCGAACATATTCCCCGGAATGTTGTAATGGAAATCGCAGGCGTCATCACTGGAGCGGAAGCCGGACCAGATCATGCCGGTATAATTCACAGGCATCCCTAAGCCGCCGTTACGGATGGAATCCTCCATAATCCCGTTGTTCCGCGTGAAGCGGTACGGGGACTTCTCGGCATGATGCTGCTCGCGCTTGAACAGGTCGGTGATGACGCGCAGCATTTTTTTGAAATCGGCGGTGAAGAAGCCGGTCTGCTTCGTCTCTTCCCAGTAAGCATGGGCCAGCCGGATCACGAAGCACAGCGAGTCGATCTCGAATTTGCGCTCCCACACCCAAGGCGACATCTCCGTCACATCGGCAGCATTCCAGTGCCAGTCATTGGCGGATTCATTGAACGCGTTGGCGTAAGGATCGATCAGCACATACTCTGTATGGCGCTTGATCAGCCCGCCGATAATCCGCTGCAGGTCAGCATCTTCCGCGGCAAAAGGCACATAATGAATGACCTGCTCCACCGAATCGCGCAGCCAGCAAGCAGGAATGTCCCCCGTAATGACAAAGGTGGTTCCGTCATCAAGCAGCTTGGTAGTGGTCTCCAGTGTATTCGGGAAGCAGTTGCGGAACAGGCGCTGAAGCTTGGGCCGGTGAGCCAGCTTCACTTCGGCGTCGGCCAGCACGGCCTGAATGGATGACGTCAGCGCAAGCTCCGGCATCTCAATGCGGGGAAGTCTGAATTGTTCCAAGGTAGTAGTCTCCTTCTCGCTTAATCTATTGGTATAGCTGGACTTATGTTTTTGGAATTGGCAGTGACTCCAGAGAAGTTTTGGACTTCCGGCCGCTGCCCTTCTGCAGATTTCTTGATTTGTTCCTTTTTTAATGGTTGAAATCCGCAGACAGCTGATGCTTACGATGCGAGCTTTCCTACGGAAAGCTTTCAGGCGGACGCTAACGCTCCTACAGTTCCAAAATTCCCCTCCGCCACTTTTTCCTTAACTTAAATCCCAAGTTCAATCTATATAGTTGTGTGCTTCTATCCAGCATGAATGATCTTAATCGTCTTGATCTCGAACGGATGGAAGGTCAGCGTCAGCACGCCGTCTTCATCCGGCAGCAGCTCAGTCTCTTCCTCCAGTGCATTGGACAGATAGAGAGCGGAGTGCGGCAGCGGCCAGTTGATCCGTACCGTCTCACGTCCACCGGCTGATTCGTACAGCCGCAGGATACTGCCGCGTCCATCTTCCGCCAGCTTGACGGTATCCAGTACTACCTGCTTCCCTTCGTAGGGAAGGAAAGAACCGGTGGACGGATGCTGCCCTGCACTTGCCTCGCAGGCTACCGCGCAGGAAGCGTGATTCAACTCAGCGGCCTTGCGCTGGGTATGCGCCGAACGCCAGTCTCCGGTATGCGGGTAGAGCGAATAGGTGAATTCATGCTCTCCCTGATCCGCTGAATGATCCGGCCAGCGCGGAGCGCGCAGCAGGGACAGACGGATGGTGCTGCCCTGCGTGTCGTAGCCGTATTTGCAGTCGTTCAGCAGGCTGACGCCATAGTCATGCTCCGACACATCGGCATACCGGTGACCGCAGACCTCGTACTGTGCCTGCTCCCAGCTGGTGTTGCGGTGCGTAGTCCGCTCCAGTGCGCCGAACGGAATCTCATATGTGGCCCTGCTGGTCACTACATCAATCGGGAAGCCAACCTTCAGCAGCTTGTGGGCTTCGTGCCACTGAACCTTCGTCTTGAAGTCGATCCGCTTGTCGGTGTGGTACAGGATCAGCTCCTGCTGTATTTCCGATTGGCCTAGACTCCAGCGGAAGAACAGTACATCGCAGACCGGTCCTGTGGAGAGCAGCCGCTTCTCCAGCAGCACCGCTGCTCCGGCAGGCTGCTCCTCATACCGGCTGTCAATATCCCAGGCATCCCATAGAATCGGCCGGTCATGGAAGAAATGCAGCCGGTTCAACGCTTCCCCGGACTTCACAATCTCACGTCCGGCTTCCTTGTCATACAGGCTGATGATCTCGCCCAGCTCGTTGAACTGGAGCTGGTAGTAGCCGGTCTCCCAGCGGTCATCGAACATAGCGGATTTCGCCGCAGAGATTGAGTTATTGCCTGCATCCGATGCGTTTGCCCCCTGCTGCTCCTCTTCCCGCAGCCACACGGTTACATACCCGAAAGCCGGCACCTCCGGCACCCGCACACGGAGCACCGTTTGCTTTCCTGCTGTAGTCAGCTCTGCCGGAAGCCGTGTTCCGTTCCCGTCATATACAGCCGGATGGGTAAGCTCTACTCCTGGAGCAACCGCAAGCTGGGCCACCATATCCCGTGTCCAGCCCAGTCCGTTCAGGATGACATAAGGCTGTCCCTCTCCACGGGTATCAATAGCTGATACGGCAGCCTCCATGACGGACTTCAGGCTGCTCTCCCCAAGGATGAAGATGTTCTTGTATTCCTTGTCCGAAGTCTCATAGACCTCGGGAATCGACGAGCCAGGGATAATATCATGGAACTGGTTGAGCAGAATCAGCTTCCAGCCTTCATGCAGCGCTTGCCCTACCTCTTCCCGCCGCTGCGGTGTCAACTGGTGTCCTGTAAGGGTCTGCCATAGCTCAGCTTCCCGGTACAGAATCTCGGCCTTGCGGTTATTGCGTTTGTTCCGCGCATGGGTGGTATAGGTTCCCCGGTGCAGCTCCAGATAGAGGTCGCCCTGCCAGACCGGCAACTCAGGTGCAGCCTGCTCGATCCCGGCGAAGAAATCTGCCGCCGTGCTGTAGCCGGAGGCAGGCTGACCCACCATCAGCTCCGAGCGCGACAGGTATTCCAGCATCTCCCTCGTCACGCCGCCGCCGCCGTCCCCGTGTCCGTAGAGCAGCATTTGCTCGCTGTGAACGGCTTTTTGGCGATAGGACTGCCAGTGCTCATGGATATCCTTCGGCAGCGTATTCTCATTCACGCCATGGTTCATATAAGATAATAGCGCTGTCCCGTCGATGCCGACCCAGTGGAACAGGTCATACGGGAACAGGTTCGTGTCATTCCAGCCGAGCTTCGTGGTCATGAAGTAACGGACCTTGCCGTGCTTCAGGATCTGCGGCAGGGAAGCGCAATAGCCGAAGGTATCCGGCAGCCATTCAATCTCGGACTGCTGTCCGAACTCCTCCTGGTAGAACCGCTGCCCGTACAGCATCTGCCGCATCAGGGATTCCCCGCTGGGAATATTCAGATCCGGCTCAACCCACATGCCGCCGACCAGCTCCCACCGGCCTTCCTGAATCCGTGCCTTCACCTTCTCATATAATTCTGGATCATTGTCCTTCAGATAAGCGAACAGCTGCGGCTGGCTCTGGGCATAGCGGTATTCCGGGTACTCCTCCATCAGGGCATGTACGCTTGAGAAGGTCCGGCTGGTCTTGCGCACCGTCTCCCGGGTAGGCCATAACCAGGCGATGTCGATATGCGACTGCCCGATCATATGAATGAAGCCCTCACTGTTGCCGCCGATGGCCTTCACTTTTGCCACCAGTTCCTGCTCAATCACCTGTATTCCGCTGCTGTCCGCCGCGCCTGCAGGTCCCAAATTCACATAAGCATCCATCGCCTGATGCAGCGCCTCCAGCATACGGACACGCCGGAAATCCTGCTCCGGCAACAGCAGCATCGAATCCCGGATGACGGTCACTGTATACATCAGCGACTGTACAGGCAGATTCACTCTGACCAGCGCTGCGGTGATCGACCGGACCGGCGGCTGAATGACCGCCTGCTTATTCAGCGGATCATCCGGCTCAGGGATCGGATCATAGAGCTCAATCTCAATCTCCGGGTGTCTGCCGCCCGTCTGAGGATTCAGGGAAGCATAGGTATGATTGCGGTCAATCCCCTGCCGCGAGGCTCCGTTCACACGCAACAGCCCTTCGCCGCCGGAGTGGAAGATCAGCCCGGTGTCCGCATCGGTCCAGTCCGCCGGGATATCCAGGGTAGTGCGGAAGTAATAGGTGGTGCCTTGCACACTCGGAAACAATCCGAACGCTTCACTGCCCGAATAAGGCTGTGCTTCGTCATAGTGTCCCGGCTGCCGGTAGATGGTGGAGAAGACTTTCCAGTCGTCAAGCACCCGGTATTCCAGCCACTGCTGCTGTGAGCATTCCCGGATGAACCGGTTAATCCGTTCGATGTGTATCTGCTCCATCTTTAGTCCTCCGTAACCGTAAGATCTATATTCAGCGTATCGTTCACATTCCTGCCGACACCGATTCGGAAGCTTCCCGGCTCGACCACCAGCTTATAATCCGTCCCGATATAGCTTAGATGCTCTGCATTCAACGTGAAGCTCACCTTCTGCTTCTCTCCCGGCTCCAGTACGATCTTGCGGAAGCCCTTGAGTTCCTTGGCCGGTCTAGTCACCTTACTGACCAGATCGGAAATATATAGCTGCACGACCTCCGCACCGCTGCGGGAGCCTGTGTTCTCCACTTCCACTGTAACCTCAGCCGTTCCGTCTGCTGTGATCACCGCTGGCTCTACCTGTATTCCGCTATAGCTGAATTCGGTATAGCTGAGTCCGAAGCCGAACGGATAACGCGGCTGCGAATTCCCTTCCAGATAGCGTACTCCCCGGGAACGTTTGCCTAAGTAATACACTGGCAGTTGCCCTACATCCTCAGGGAGGGAGAGAGTCAGCCTGCCGGACGGATTGACATCGCCGAACAGGATATCAGCAATGGCATGACCGCCCTCCTGACCCGGATACCAGGCTTCCAGAATGGCATCCGCCTGCTCATCAATCCACGGCTCGGCAATGGGACGTCCGTTGATATACACAACGACTACCGGCTTGCCAATCGCCTTCAGCTCCTTCATCAGCTCCAGCTGAACACCGGACAGATGAAGTGACATGCGGTCGATGCCTTCGCCGCAGTCCATATCGCTAAGCGTATTCTCCGTCACCTTCGAGGCTCCGGTCCGCAGATCGATGCTGCCTTCACCGAAGTCACGGGCACTCGACCCGCCGAGGGCCAGCACAATAATATCCGCTTCGGCCGCCACCTTACGCGCAAGCTCGAAGCCCTCGGTGGAGTTGTCCTTGATCCGGCAGCCTGGTGCATAACCTACCCGCTCCGGCTGCACGGCAAGCTTGGCCCGTATTCCAGCCAACACTGTAACCACACGGTCACGCGGCTGCGGCGAGGTGTAATCGCCAAGCTGATTGTAGCCGATGTCTGCGTTCGGCCCAATCACGGCAACCGTACCCTTATCCTTCGCCAGCGGAAGAATGCCGTTATTCTTCAGCAGCACAATCCCTTCTGCCGCAACGCTCCGCGCCAGCTCCGCATGTTCCGCGCTGCCGATCACCTGCTCTGCCACATCAGGATCGGCATATGGCTGCTCAAACAGGCCCAGCCGGAACTTCAGCTCCAGCACACGCGCTGCCGCCTGGTCCACCAGCTTCTCATCCAGCCGTCCGGAGCGCAGCGCCGTAAGCAGATATCCGCCGAACATCACGCCGGACATCTCCATATCAATCCCGGCGGTAAGTGCCTGTACGGCTGCATCCTCCCCGCTGTCCGCTGTATCATGGCCCGAGGCCAGCATATCGATCGCACCGCAATCGGTAATGACCATGCCCTCGAAGCCCCATTCACCGCGCAGAATCTCTTCCAGCAGCTCCCGGTTCGTAGTGCAAGGCACGCCGTCAATCTCGTTATAGGCCGGCATAATGGAGACCGCACCGGCTTCCACCGCTTTGCGGAACGGGTACATATCGACTTCCAGCAGCTCGCGCTTGCCGATATGCGCCGGACCAGCATTCCGGCCGCCCTCAGAGCTGCCATAAGCAACGAAGTGCTTGAGGGTTGCCCCCACGCTGGACGCGCTGTCCAGCCGGTCGCCCTGTAGTCCTTCCACAGACGCTACGGCATATTCGCCGATGAGATACGGATCTTCTCCGAAGCATTCCTCGGTCCGGCCCCAGCGCGGATCACGTACCACATCCAGCACCGGGGAATAGGTTACAGCGCCGCCCTGAGCACGGGTCTCGCGCGCGACCGCCTGGGACATCTCCCGGTAGAGGTCCACATTCCAGGTGCTGCCGATCAGCAGCGGAACCGGAAATACCGTGGCCCCGATGGCCATATGACCATGTGAGCACTCCTCACCGATTAAGAGCGGAATACCCAGCCTGGAATGCTCAAGGGCATAACGCTGAATCGAATTCACTGCCTCCGCTCCAGCCCGCGCATCCAGCCCGCTCTCCAGCGTAACCCCTGTCCAGGGATCGGCACGCAGGGTTCCGTATAATGCGCCGACACCGCCTTCGCGGATCTGGCGCTTGAAGTCTTCTGTCAACTCTATCGTTCCATCTGTATGATCATAGGTCTGCCATCCGAACAGCTGCACCAGCTGGCCGACCTTCTCTTCCGGCGTCATCAGCCCAAGCAGATGCTCTGTCCGCTCTTTGACGGGCTGTGTACGGTCTCTATATAACATCCTGGCTCCACCCTCTCTCCTTTGATCTATATAAAATATATTTAAGATTTGGATTCGAAGCTTACTCCTTAACTGCCCCAACCGTAAGACCCTGAATGAAGTAACGCTGGAAGAACGGATAAGCGAAGATAATCGGTCCTGTAGCCAGCACCACCATCGCCATACGCGAGGTATCCTGCGGCATGTTGCGTAGGGCCTCCAGGCTTAATGAACTGTTCTGCGAGTTCTGCAGAATGAACTGCATGCTTGTCTCAATGCGCATCAGCATGGACTGCAGCGGCACCAGGTTCGGATTGTCAATATAGAGCAGGGCGTTGAACCAGTCGTTCCAGTACCCGAGCGTGCTGAACAGCCCGATCGTCGCCAGGCCCGGAAGGGACAGCGGCAGCACAATTTTCAGGAAGGTGCGGAACTCTCCCGCGCCGTCGATTTTGGCCGATTCGATCAGCGCATCAGGCACACTGGTAATATAGAAGGTACGCAGAATCATAATGTAAAAAGCATTCACCGCCAGCGGCAGCACCAGCGCCCAAATGCTGTCCTTCAGGCCCAGCATCTGTGTTACCACAATATAGGTCGGAACCAGCCCGCCGTTAAACAGCATCGTGAAAAAGGAAAAGAACGCGAAGAAATTGCGGTATTTGAAGCTTTTACGAGAAATGGCATAGGCATAAAGTGAAATAATAAGCAGGCTGACAATCGTACCGATGACGGTTACCGCAATGGTCACTCCGTACGAACGAAGCAGCGTGTCCCCTGAGCTAAATACATATTTGTAGGCTTCCAGACTCCATTTGGCCGGAATTAACCGATAGCCGTCCCGCGCAAGCGCCCCTTCGTCCGTGAACGAGATGAGGACAACGAACAGGAACGGGAAGATACACAAGATGGCAAAGCCTCCGGCGATACAGTTGAAGATGGTACTCAGCACCGGCGACAGCCGATGGAAATCGCGCGATTTCGCAGCGTTAGCAGACATTTGGATGACCTCACTTTCCTTAATTTTCCCTAGAATAATGCACTGTCCTTATCGAATTTGCGCACGATGTAATTAGAGGTAAGAACCAGCACGAACCCGACCACTGATTGATATAGGCCCGCAGCCGTACTCATTCCGATCTCGCCGGTAGTCTTAAGTCCACGGTATACATACGTATCGATTACGTTAGTCACGCTGTAGAGCGTCCCCGAATCTCTCGGCACCTGATAGAACAGCCCGAAATCGGCATAGAAAATCTTCCCGATCGCAAGCAGCGTCATGATGATAATGATCGGCTTCAGCATCGGCAGCGTGATACTGCGGATCTGCTGGAGCTTGCTGGCTCCGTCGATCATTGCGGCTTCGTAGAGGGATTTGTCTATACCCATAATGGCGGCGAGATAGACCACGCTGTTATAGCCGACGGCCTTCCAGAGGAATACGAATATAATAATGAACGGCCAGTATTTTGATTCCGAGTACCAGGCGATATTGCTGCCGAACAGGGAGTTAAGCAGGCCCCGCTCCGAGCTCAGGAAGCTGAATGCGAAGTAGCCCACAACGACCCAGGACAGAAAATACGGCAGGAACATGCCTGTCTGATAGAACTTGGCCAGTTTTTTATTGGCAATCTCGGACAGCACCACCGCCAGCAGGACCGACAGAATCAGGCCCAGGCCGATGAAGGCTATGTTATATAAAAGAGTATTGCGTGTGATCAGATAGGCGTCATTAGTGCTGAACAGAAATTTGAAATTATCCCAGCCGACCCACTTGCTGTTGATGATGCTGGCCCAGAAGCCATCCCGGCTGAAGCGGTACTGCTTAAACGCAATGACCGTACCCACCATCGGCAGGTAAGAGAAGAATAAAAACCACAGTGTGCCCGGCAGAACCATAAACAGCAGCACTTTATTTCTCAATATATCCTTGGCGGACTTTCCTATTTTCCCCATACTTCTAGTTCCTCCTATGCCGGAAAATTCTTCCGTTTATACAAAAAGATCGGGCCAAGTCTAATCACCCGCCCGATCCTCTAATAGAATGCTACTTATTATTCGCTGCTTTCCAGGCGTCGATCTGTGTTTGAGCTTCGGCAATAATTTTATCCAGACCGGCAGCCTTCAATTTCTCGTTAGCCTTGGTCAGGTATTCTTCCGAATCTACAGATCCGGTCATCAGCGGTGCCCAGAATTCTTCCTTCACGTTCTGAACAGCGGCGATTTCATTCGTCACCTTGGACGTATCGAAGTTGAAGCCGAGCAGCGGTGCGTTGATACCGGCATCATTGAACTTCTTGAATTCTTCCCATTTGTTCTCAGGGTCGCCTTCATTCAGATAGGTAATCATGATGTTGCCCAAGGAGAACGTTGACATATCATAGTTCTTCGCGTCTGGCAGATTCTTCATCATATTCTCACTAATTTTTTCGTAATGCACACCTTCGATCCCGGAGTCAATCATATTGCGCAGCTTAGGATCTGTGTTCAGCAGGTTCAGGAATTCCATCGCTTTCTCAGGATACGCGGAGTTAGCCGAGATAGCCTGCATGGAACCCATTACGGACCAGTTGTAGATATAAGGCTTACTGGCTGGAGTCGACACGACTGGATAACCATAGCTGGCGGACCACAAATTGTCAGCCAGCGGCTGGGTCGAGGCGCGATCGGTGAACCATTTACCCGATTTGTACAGGTCATCTACCGAGCTTATAGTCGCTACTTCAGGAGAGATGTAGCCAGCCTGATAGAATTTGCGGACGGTCTTAAGCGCTTCCTTGATCTCTGGAGTTTCCAGGATGTTGACCACTTTGTAGTCCTTGGTGTCCATATAGACAGCCATCGGCATCTTCTCAATCACATAGTCAAAAGGCATGATCGGCATGAAGTCCTTAACCATCGCATAGGGAGTGATTCCAGGCTCGTTTTCCTTGATGGTTTTGAGCAGCGGCTCCAGGTCGGCCATCGTCTTCACGCTGGTCAGATCCAGCTTGTATTTGTCGAGCAGCTCTTTGTTGAAGCGGAACACCTCTTGAGCCGGAAGCTCTTTGTTCGCAGGAATCGCATAGTTGTGACCGTCTACCTTGGAGCCTTCCAGGAAAGCCGGATCAATCGTATCCACAATGCCCTTGCCCTGATTCTTCAGCAGATCATCAAGCTGCAGGAAGGCACCCTTACGTGCATTCTGCACATAATCGAAGGCCCAGGAAGAGGTGAACAGGATATCCATCGGCTCACCGGAAGCTGCCATAACCTGCATTTTTTGTGTATAGTCGCCGAAGTCGATCATTTTGATATTCAGTGTGGCGTTGATTTTCTCAAGTGTGTATTTATTGACTTCTGTGAGCACCTTGTCCATATCTTTCTGCGGTGGCCCAATCGTGTACCAGATCAGCTCTACTGGCTTTTCGGTAGCCTCCGAGGCTTTGTTGCCGCCTGAAGCTGCTTCCCCGCCTGCATTGTTCTTACTGTTCCCCCCGCACGCCGTTAGCGCCAGTGAAACGGTTAAAAGCGTTGTCAACAACAAGGAGAAGTGTTTCTTTTTCTTACTCATTTGCCGTACCCCCTTTTAATTAGCTGTCTGGTCTTTCAGGCTTACCGGATCGTCCCGGCTGCTGCTTGCCTTGAGCTATACCTTAACTTTATAAGATGAAAGCAGTTTCAAATAGAAGAAAAACTATATATTTTCAGGTATGAAATAAAGAAAGACTATACTAATTCGCTGCTTACAAAGAAAAACCGCTCCACCTTTTTCCAAATATATGCTGTATAATATTAGGACAATGGCTTACAGAAAGGTGGAGAATTGCAAATTGAACGCAAACATACTGCCTATTCAAAAACCAATGATTCGGGGACATTTGTATAATGCTTTTCCGTTAAGCGTGGCATCCTTTCACCCCAGCTTCTATAACTGGATTTACACTAATTTTACAAATCTCAAAGTGTTTGAACATGATTTCAGCTTGGACATTGTATTTGATACAGGAAATATAATTGATCACCCCGAGACCTACCCGTTACTGAACGTAGAGAAAATTAAAAATACAGATTTAGTCCTTTCAGATTTACTCCAGACTTTCAAGCATTACATTGACACCGGGAAATATATTTATTTATTCATGGATGAATTTTATATAAACAACAGATCAAGCTACCAAAAAAGACATTTTATACACGAGACATTCATTTACGGATATGATGACCTTAAGGAAGAATTTGAGGTCTGCGGGTTTAACGATAAGATGATTTATTGTACCCACCTTGTTCCGTATGCTTCCATTTATGAGGGGCTTGTGAATAACCAGTATACGGACGGCTGGGCGGGGTTCACCTACATATTAGAATTGGATATCGGGCAAATTTTTGATCTTAATTTAGACAAAATTTATCATTCATTTGAACATAACGTAAACTTGTCTCAGGACCAATATTCCACATTCGGCCTTGAACATAATGTAGCTGCATACGGAAATTCTATTTATTCCTTTCTGGAAGATGTATATCTTCACAAAAAACACAAAATGGAGCACTCTTCTGTAGTCCGAAATATGTATGTCATCCAAGAATATCATTTACTTAAGCAAAGCTGCATTGAGTTCTTGCAAAATCACGGTTACATCCATCACCTGCCTGAAGAGCTGTTGACTAGCTATGCCTGTAATGTTAAAAATTCTAAAACCGCCTTAAACATTATTCTAAAAAACTACATTACAAATAAGCCTGATAATACAAAAATTATATTAGGGCTGTTAAAAAGCATCTCAGAAAAAGAGAGTTATTGTTCAAACTATATTCTCCAACAATTACATGGCTAATGTATGTAACGATTTAACTCTGGGGCCGCCTCACAGCAGCCCCTTGAATTCCGTCGGCGAGATGCCGACATATTTCTTGAATTGCTTGTAGAAATAGCCCATTTCCCAGTACCCTACATTCCTGGCGATCTCCTGAACCTTCAGGTTCGTTGAGCGGAGCTGCTCCTTGGCCTTATCGATCCGGTAGCGGTTCATATATTCCGCAAACGATTCACCGGTCGTCTTATGGAACAGCTGTCCCAGATACACCGGATGAATGTTGAACATGAAGCCCAGCTTCTTCAGCGACAGATCCTCACTGTACGATTTCGCGATATAATTCAGCACCTGATTCACCACCGGACTCTTCAGCTCCCGGTCCAGCAGCCCGATGATGCCTGCCGAGGTCTGCCGGAGCGCAGCGGACAGTGCGGGCAGCGAATTCGCCCGGCGGATCGCCGTCAAGCCCTCCGCAATACACTCCCGCTCCGTTTCACTGCGGATATCCTTGATCAGCACCCGGAAGAACAGAATCCATTCCAGCGAGATCTCCTCCAGCATCGCTGGCGTTAACCCGTCCATACTTGGGGCTGCAAAATATAGCTCCAGCTGCTCCGACAGCCCCGCCGCATTCTTGGACATAATGAGCTTGGCGTAATCACTCCAGTCGCCCGGCAGGACCGACCCCAGATCCTCCTTCCGGTCCCTCAGCTGCTCATAATAGATGCTGCTGCGCTCCGGGTGAATCTCCAGGAACTCCTGCGCCTGCTTCGCCTGCTCATAGCTTGCAGGAGCGGCGTCCCCCCCGTACACAGGCGACCCCACTGCCGAGCGCAGCTTCTCACCGCCGGTGCATAAGCCGTTAATCTCCTCCAGCATGCACGCCATCTCCGCCGCACCGGCGGAGACTTCTTCATAGTTATGTATCAGCACCAGATCATTATCCGAATCCCAGAACATGAAGAACGAAGCCTCGGCCTCAGCCAGATCGGATACCCTCTTCCTGAAGGTATCCGTTGCCGGCTCTACCTGTAGCAGGGCAACCTGCACATAACGGCTGCTGAGCGGCAGACCGATCAGATTCAGCCGCTCGGAGCGCTCCTGCGGATCAATCTGCCCCCGCAGCCAGCGCAGCAGCACATTATCCTTTAGCACGGAATTCGTATATTCCCACCACTGCATATCCAGCCTGGAGACGTTCAGCTTCTCCACAATCGTCTCCAGCGTCTGCTGGAATTCCTCCAGATTAATCGGCTTCAGCAGATAGTTCTCGATCCCGAGTGACAGGCCTTCCTTCACATACATGAATTCATCGAAGCCGCTCAGCACCACCACCTTCATGTCCGGGCGGAATTCCCGGACGGCGCGGATCAGCTCAAGACCGGTCATCACCGGCATGGAGATATCGGTAATCAGAATATCGGCCGGAATCTCCCGCAGCTGCTCCAGCGCTTCCTGCCCGTTCTCCGCCTGCCCGGCAATCGTGAGGCCCAGCTCCTCCCAATCCAATATATCCTGCAGGCCGCTAAGAATGAACGGCTCATCATCCACAATAAACACCTTATACATCTGCGTTCTCCTCCTTCAGCGGGTATGGAAAAGTAATCGTAACCTCTGTTCCGGTGCCCACCTCACTTTCCAGATCTACGCCGTAGGGCTTGCCGTACATCAGTCTCAGCCGCTCATGAATACTGCGCAGCCCGAACGACTCGGACCCGGACAACTCGCCGTGATCCTCCAGCACCTCGCGGAGCCGGACCAGCCGCTCCTCCGCAATGCCCTTGCCGTTATCCGTAACCCTGACCCGGATATGCTCCGGCTCCGCTGTGATCACAATACGGATCACATTATCAGTCTGCCCTGTCCGCATGCCGTGCAGAACATAGTTTTCAATGACCGGCTGCAGCGACATTTTGAGTACAGGAAGCTCCTCCAGCTCCGGGCGGCATTCGATGGTATACGCGAACCTGTCCTTGTACCGGATACGGAATAATTCCAGATACAGGCGGCAGGCCTCCAGCTCATCCTTGAACGTATATTTCAGCTTCGGACGGACGTACGACTTGAACAGCATGGACAGGCTGTAGATCATTTCCCCCACATCCTTCGCCCCGCTCGAAATCGCCCGCATCCGAATAACCTCTAATGTATTATACAGAAAATGCGGATTCACCCTGGCCTCCAGCGTAGCGATCTCCGTATGCTTCTGTTTGATTTCCGCCTTATAGACCTGGTCGATATATTGGTTCAGTTCATCCAGCATGCTGTTGAAGCTCTTGGCAATCTGGCCTAATTCATCTTCCTTGCCGTCCACAATCCGGGTGTTCAGATCCCCGTTCTTGACTTTGCGGGTGAAGCGGATAATGCGGTGGGTCCGTTTGGCAAAATTAGATATGAACATTGCCGGCAGCAGCACGGCAAACAGAATACAGACCAGTGCGATGGACACAATGGTGCTCTGCGCACTACTGTAGGTCTCAGCCAGCTCCTGCTTCGAGATCAGGCTGACCACTGTATAACCCGCCTGGCTCTGTGTCAGACTCGTGACGACCATTCCCTCTATCGTAAATTCCTCGCCAGCGTTAATTTCTTGCAGCTTCGGCAGCTTCCGGCCGTATCCCTTCCCTGAGGAATCGAAGATGACTTCATTCTGGGCCGAGAGCACAAGGATGTCGCCTTTGAAGTCCTGCTTATAATTATTCATGGCCTGCCAGATGGCCTCGGAATCGAAGTAGACCAGCAGCTGGCCGATATTGAGCAGCGAGGACTTATTATTGATGGGTATTTTCACAGAGAACAGCGGGGCTGCCGGCATACCTATACTTTTCAGCACCCAGATATTCGGAACCGAGACGACACTCTCCTCACCCAGCACCATTGAATCGGGGACAAAAGAATGCGCCGCATTGGTCGAGATCCGCTCGAACTGCCGGCGGTTGTCATAATAATACATCACCTGCTGGTTGGCGCTGTACAGAATCAGGCCACGGATATCGGGGTCATCGTCAATCTTGTTCTGGAAATACTGGATGGCGTTCGAGGTGGACTGTTCTCCCAGAAGAAAGCGGTCCAGCCGGTGCTCGATATAATCGCTTAAGGGATTCTCCAGCAGGAAGGTCGTATTACTGGCTAGACTCGCGTCCCTGTACACATCACGGAGCATATCCTGAACAGATTGATATTTGTTCTCCACATAGTTGCTGACGCTCTCCATACTCTTGCGCTGGATATCCATCTGGCGCTGCACAGCCGAATCCGAGATTAACAGCAGCACCAGATAAGAGAAAGCGATAATGGTGGCTATGAAAATACAGGACACGATTAGCGTGAAGCGCAGGAACATATTGTCTTTAAAATACTTGCGGTACAGCGAAAGGCTTCGCATCATTCACCTCCTAACATAGTTGCTAGCCTTGCAGGCACGGCTAGCCGGGATACACAAGAAGCGCTCCCCCCTGCTAATTTTGCCAGAGGGTGAGCGCTTTGTGTATGTTGTGCAGAATGGGCGGTACTTATTCCCTACCCGCGCCTTACGGCGTTGGTTGGCCTTTAAGGTATACAGGCTGCGACTTGTTGCCGCTGTAATCCTCCATGACCACTGTAACTGTTGCCGCGGTAGAGGTGAAGCTCAGCGCAGCCTTAGTCGTGCGGCCGCGGATGATCATCGGCTTCATGCCCGCAGCACCGGACAGATAGGTGACCGGGAACGACCGGTTCTGGCCGTCTTCGTTAATGTACATATACCGCCAGTCCCGGGTGCTTGGCATCGGCAGGTTCAGCGTATTGCCGTTCCAGGACCAGTTCTCTGCATAAGGCTCGGACACCTTGTCGGTGAACGTTCCGTTATAGGTTATTTTATCGGTATTTCCGGCTTGAACGGTAACCGTATACTCATCTCCGTTAACGGGCATATTCTGGAACAGCGCTGAGGTCGCACCCTGCAGCACAGTCAATTCCTTCGATACCGGCTGCGGCGTGGTAGTCCAGTTCACCGACTTCACTATTACCTTGATACTTCCCTGGGCTGCGGCGGGATTCGTCCACTTTACCAGGAAGTCTCCATTCGCAGCGGATTCGGCAGTCACCTTGGATACCGCAGCATTCAGGTCGAAGGACAGCGTGGCCGGATCGCCCTCAAGCCCGTCTGCACCTACAGCCGCCACCTTCAGCACGCCGGATTTGGCCGGAAGCTTCTTGATATAGAAGGTCTCATCATATTTTCCGCCCATATAGATATCGTTCACGTACACATTATATTGCTTCACCTTGGAGTAATCGGTGTCCATATTCCACTTCACGATCATCTCATTCATGCCCGGCAGTGCCTGGGCAATAGAGAGACCGGCAGGAGCCGCAGTCCGGACCGCCGAGCCGTCATGAATCCGCAGCTGGCCGATGTTCATCTGGTAATTGGCGGTTGGAGTGGCTCCAGGGGCGAACACCAGGCCGAAAGCCGCAATCTCCCGCCCGGCATAAGCACCAAGATTAAGCTCGGCCGTGGTCCAGCCCGTGGTGTGCTTCCCGCTATTCGCAATAGGAATCTTCACTACTTGATTCGGGTTATCGCGGAAGATGAGGCCTGCGCTAAGCACTGTGGCATCGTCTGCCGACGGCTTGTTGTAGACAACGGACAGCTTGGAACCAGCCTTCACGGCAAGCTCGCTCTTGTAGAGACGCAGGAAGTTCTCGCTGTTCAGATTCCCGCTCACTGCCAGCGAGCTGCCGCCGTTGTAACCGCCAAGCTGCTGGTAATTCATACGCGAATTGGCGGTCTGGTCATAACCCGGACCATAATCGAAGTCCACGTTCAGACGGTTGCCTGAAGTATCCTGCCACCATTGCCAGGTGACCGGAACATCCTGCAGGCTCATATTCGACCATTCCGCCGCGCTGGATACCGCTCCATCCTTGTAATAAGAGAGGCCGTGGCCGGTATTGAAGCTAGTATAGAAGTTAGAATCCTTCACCACCGAGCGCTCGGCAATAACCGAAGCAATCCCCGGCCAGTAGCGGTTATCGGCATACACATCGGCTACCGTATTATTGGAAGACACCGCTGTATTCTTCGGGTTCACCTGTGGTCCTGACCACCATAGCTGCTCGCGCAGGTTCGTCATCCACTGGTAGTTGTTATCCGTACGTTTCGAGACCGGCCAGGACTTGTTCATATCCTCATCCAGACCGGCATGGACAAAGTCCGCGCCCAGTGTCGCCAGGCTGGTCCGTGGAATTCCCCCGGCCAGCTTGCTGCTCAAGGCTGAGCCTTGCACGCTCTTGAAGCGGTCGCGCCCGGCTTCAAGTCCCGCGAAGCCGGTCTCAAAGAGATTGTAGCTCGTCCCCTGGGCCGCATTGAAGGAATTCAAGTAATTCGCCGCCGAGGTAATCTGCGAGCTGCCCATACCGTAATCGAAGAAAAACGAATTCGACACCGGCTTGTGGGCCGCTTTATCGTAGAGCATGGAGATATTATTGTTATTGAAGGTTCTGGCGAAGACATTGGCTCCCGTGGCTGTATTCAGGGAATCGTACCACTGCACATACAGCCCGCCATCCTGTAGCGCTTTCATAAAAGCAATATAATCGGGAAGATCCGCTGTCGCCACATTCGGATTCTGCTCCTCCTGATTCAGGAAGTACCCGTCATACCCGAAATATTCGGCCATTTCAATCATTTTCTCGGCTACCGGGAACTTCCCGCTCGCGTCCTTCACGATCATCTGCTTATAGGTCTGCTGTCCCCGGTCATTGTTCGAGAAGAACACTCCGGCCAGCGACATAACCCCATTCTTATGCGCGGCATCGGTATAGGTAGGATTCGGAATGTTCAGCATGCCGAACTCGAACCATTTCTGCTGCCAGTCAGACTGGGCCAGATCGTCGTAATATTCCGGCGGTGTATACGCTGTCGCTGTTCCGTGCCAGTAGGAATAATAGTCAATGTACTGCCAGAAGTTGAAGTGGTACTGGGCGAACTTGTTGGTGTACGGGGCATTCTCGATAAAAGCATTGCCATAATCGCCCGCAACATTCATCATCTGCACCGCCGGATTCAGCGCCGGATTGGCCTGAGTCTGCTGGAAAGGTGCAATCCGCTGCTGCAACGGAACCCGTGAGCGCAGCAGCGCCGCGTCCTGATCTCTCTGCGGACTCCAGTCCGCAATGTGCTGGCTGGTATAGCCGTGTACGCTGGGCTGATTGGCACCGTGTGCGCTTTCCCCTTTGAACGGCCAGGTGTCTCCGGCCATGGCTGTCTGCGGCAGCAGGGTCACCAGCAGCGCTGTACCTAATACCGCTGAAGTCAGCTTACGAATTCTGTGTGTCCGGGATGTAGCTACCATTGTTCACTCTCCTCATTCTTCAGTTTGATGAGAACGCATTCATAATAACTGGATGAATCTTCCTTCTGAATAATAGTGATCAAGGTTACTATATAGCAGCTCATGCGGGGACTAATAGAAGCGAAATTAAAGATTCGCTGGTCAAATTAAAGAAAAGTGCAGTGAGATAGACCCGGGACGGTGATGCGGCTTTGTTTCTACGTGCTTATTCGATGGGATGCTCATTCTGGTGGCGGCTGGCTATGCTGGATAGTTACTCAGATGGCGACATTCTGTGCCTCTTCCCCTGCTGTCTGCTCAATCTGCTACTTTCCAACTGGCCGATGCGGCGCACCCGATCCAATTGTGATCGGTTTTTCGATTACATTTGGCCTACGCGGCGCGTCCGGTCCATTGTGATCGGTTTTTCGATTACATTTGGCCAACGCGGCGCCCCCGGTCCAATTGTGATCGGTTTTCCGATTACATTCGGCTGACGTAGCGCCCCCGGTTCAATTGTGATCGGTTTTCCGATTACATTCGGCCGACGTAGCGCGCCCGGTCCAATTGTGATCGGTTTTCCGATTACATTCGGCCGACGTAGCGCGCCCGGTCCAATTGTGATCGGTTTTCCGATTACATTCGGCTGACGTAGCGCCCCCGGTTCAATTGTGATCGGTTTTCCGATTACATGCAGCACCCGCACCCTTGCCACGCCAAGAAGCAGCCCCGCAAGGAGCTGCCTCATGTTTGTCTCATATGTTACTTACCTTCATTACATAAATCCGCTAGCTTACTCCGCGTCCGGGTAAGGATTGATCTTCTGGATCGTGCCATCTTCGTTGTATTTCAGCTCGGTATACTTCACGCAGCGCTTGTGGTTGACGCCTTCCGACAAGGAGCTGTCGTGATAGAACAGATACCATTTGTCTTCCACTTGCACAATGGAGTGGTGAGTCGTCCAGCCGATAACCGGAGACAGAATCTCACCCTTGAACGTGAACGGTCCCATCGGGTTCTTGCCGATTGCATACACGAGCTTATGCGTGGTTCCAGTTGAGTAGGACAGGTAGTAATCGCCGTTATATTTGTGCATCCATGGGCCTTCAAAATATCTGCGCTCCTCATCCCCCGCCAGAATCGGATTCCCGTCTTCATCGACAATCGAGATCTCGGCAGGCTTGCCCTGGAAGGACAGCATATCGTCGCTAAGCAGCGCAACTTGCGGTCCAAGCGCCGGCTGGTCGGCAGCCGGCCCTTCCGCATCCGGCACGAAGCTGCCGGTCTGCCACTTCTCCAGTTGGCCGCCCCAGAGTCCGCCGAAGTAGATATACGCCTGGTTGTCGTCATCTACCAGCACGGCCGGGTCAATACTGAAGCTGCCTTCCATATAATTCGGCTGCGGGGAGAACGGGCCTGCCGGAGACTCCGACGTTGCCACACCAAGACGGAAGATGCCGTCATGGTCGCGGGCCGGGAAGAACAGATAGTAGGTGTTGTTCTTATAAGCGGCATCTGGAGCCCAAAGCTGCTTTGAAGCCCATGGAATATCTCTCACATGCAGCGCTTCGCCGTGATCGACCACCGGGGAATCGAAGCTGTCCATCGAGAGAACATGGTAGTCTTCCATTTTATACTGGTCGCCGTTGTCATTGCTCGGCTCGTCATGATCCAGATCGTGGGAAGGATAGATATAGATTTTGCCTTCATAGACATGGGCAGACGGGTCCGCTGTATAGATGTGAGTTACGATGGGTTGATTAGGCTTAGGGGGTTGTTGCTGATTCATAAGGCATCTCCTTTGATATTGGAATAATAAAATCCTTCATAATAAGCAGGGCTGGCATCCTCTGTTCCATTGCCCGAGGCATGTGCGCCAAGGCAGACACCGGTGAAGCCGCCATTGACTTCCGGGGACAGGACCGATACATGAACCGTCTCCGGGACTTCATGCCAGGACACTCCATCTGCCGAATAGGAGCAGTGGTAGTGATGGCCGTCGCAGCGGAGGCGAAGCTGAACGGCACCTTGACCGCTTACCTCATACTGGTGAACCTGCCGCTCCTCACCGTTCTTCACTACAAGCTCCATCACCCGGCGGCCGTTGCGGCAAGTAAGTCCCCAGAAAAGATATCCCCGGTTGTTCAGCCGCGCAGCCAGTCCGGCATGCTCACCTTCGGTCACCGGCGTGAAGTCAAGGCTGACGCCCAGCTCCATCCGGTGATGCTGCTGGCGTAGGCATGCGAACACAGCCGGTGCTTCATCGTCCAGCGTGTAAGCATTCCCGTGCACGGTCAGGCTGCCATCGCGCTCGGTCCAGGAATAACGCTCCGCTTCATAGGCGCGGAGGAAAGCCCACTCCGGCCCGAAGCCGTCCCCTGGCGTAAAGCGCAGCACCTGGTCCTCCAGGCTGGACTCGTCAGCGGCTATAACGGTGCCTTCATTATTGTCAATCATCGGCCAGCCGTCCTCTGTCCAGGTGACCGGAGCCAGGAAGGTCTCCCGGCCCAGCGGGGAATACCGGCCTTCCACGGGACGCATGCCCAGGAAGACCGCCCACCACTGACCGGACGTATCCTCCACCAGATCGGCATGTCCAAGGCATTGGACGGGATGGTCCTTCAGTCCCCGGTGGGTCAGGATCGGCTCCGGCTTGTCCTCGAACGGGCCGTAAGGATGGCTGCTGCGGGCAATAATCTCCCGGTGATCGCCCGCCGTGCCGCCTGAGGCGGTCATCAGGTAGTAGGCACCCTTGATTTTGTACAGATGCGGGCCTTCAACCCACGGGCCGTCATCTCCGCTCCAGATGTTGACCGGCTCTGACAGCACTTCGCCGGACAACGGATCAATCTCGTACTGGATAATATGCGATTCATAGCCTGCACCGTTCTGCACCGTAACATAGGCGCGCCCGTCATCATCGAAGAACAGGGAAGGATCAATGCCCCCGTGCGGCAGCAGAACCGGATCAGACCAGGGCCCCTCGGGCTTGTCCGCAGTCACATAGAAATTGCCGATGCCTCTGACATCGGTTGTAATCATGTAGAATCGCCCGGCATGATAGCGGATGGTGGCGGCGTAGATGCCTGACGAGCTCTTGGTGGTCCGCAGATCCAGCTGGGACTGGCGGGTCAGCACATGCCCTATGGGGGTCCAGTCGATCAGGTCCCTGCTATGGAAGATAGGCACACCCGGAAAATATTCAAAGGTACTGTTAATCAGATAGAAATCTTCATTCACACGGACCACACTGGGGTCCGGATAATACCCGGCAATTACGGGATTCCGCACATTCATGGAATGCATCATACCCTCCTCTGGAATGAAAGCAAGCGTTTACAATCGCTAGTGTTATTGTACAAGCCAGGATTAAACTTTCCTATGCGCAGACTAAAGAATTTCCCCCGAAAAAATGTACAATTTCCGCCTCTAACCGATTCTACTGGAAATAAGCACCGTTTGCTCGCCATTTTGCTTGAGGAAATGGTCATTTTTTGCGGAGTTTAACGGCTACCTATAGTAGTCTCAAAAGATAATTAAAAACTGCTTATGGTGCTTCATATTCAGCCAGGTCAGGAATGCTCTTCCGCCAGCCTATCCCTGAGCGTTCACCGCCTAACCCTTCTGGCAAAATCCACAAACTGAAACTTGTCCAGCCGATGCCGGGATTCGGTATATTGGAACAGCACGGTATTCTCCAGATACACATAGTTCCGCACCACGACAATATGCTGGTATTGCTTCAGGTCCAGCAGGCGCTGATCCTCCCCGGTCACGGGCTCAACGGAGATCAGCTTTTTGGCATAACTGATCTTCAGACCCAGTTCAACCTCCAGATATTCATAAATGGAGCCTTCTGCGATCTCCTTGCTGAGGAAGGGAACGATATCGGACCGGAAATAGTCCTTGTCCAGAATAATCCGCTCGGCTTCAATCTCTCTGGCGCGGATGACCTTCCATACCGGAGTCTCTCCAGCGAGTTGCAGCTGCCGGGCCAGCAGGGAGCCTGCCGGCTCCAGGACCGTCTCTTCTACCAGTGTCCGCGAGGGAACCCCTAGCGTCCCCGTCAGCTCCTGGAATGAGATCAGTCCGGTTACGGGAAAATCCATCCGCGTCATATCCAGCACGAACGAGCCCCTGCCTTTGATTTTGTTAATGTAGCCCTCGCGGTACAAAAGATTCAGCGCCTTGCGCACCGTCTCCCGCGATGTCTTATAAGCCTCCGCCAGTTCACTCTCAGAGGGCAGCTTGGTTCCGGGCGCGAGCTGGCCGGACTGGATATGGCTGCTGTATTCCGTATAGATCTGCAAAAATATATTCTCTCTCATCAATCATCACCGCCCTAAATTGTAGAAAAACAGCCCCGCAGGGCTGTCCTCCATTCCTTATATTGCATGTCTGATCTGCACGGGTCAACCCTTAAGATGAACGGTTAGAATACGGGTCTGCTTCGCCGTGGCCGGTCCGCTCTGCTCCTCGATCCGCTCCACCATCTCCTGCCCGGCAGGGATGATAATAGGAGTAATTAAGGGATATCCGGCGGCACGTATAGCCTCCATATCGAATTCCAGCAGAAGCTCTCCAGCCCGTACCTTATCGCCGATCTGCTTAGTTGTCGTGAACCCTTCGCCTTTGAGCGACACGGTGTTAATCCCGACATGGATCAGCACCTGAACTCCGCTGGCATGCTCCAGAATCAGCGCGTGCTTGCTCTTAATCACGTGGGCTACCGTAGCATCGAAGGGAGCATAGACCTTGCCTTCGGAAGGTTCAATGGCAATTCCATCCCCCATCTGTCGCTCAGCAAAAGCGGGATCAGGAACCTGCTCCAGCGGCACCGCCGTTCCGTTAAGCGGTGACGCCAGCTCCAGGATATTCACCGGCTCCTGCTCCTGCGAGCCTTGTACGGAGCTGCGGCTGCTTAGCTCAGGGGCTGTAACGGAAGAATCGGCTGCTGTTACGCCTGCTGTTGCTTCCGATTTGTTCAGTCCACGCTGCACAACTGCCCGGCCATATAGCACAGTGGCGACAAAAGGCACGATCAGCACGATCGCCATCCCGATGAAGAATACGCCCCACTGGTTAGGGAAGATCGACAGGAAGCCGGGAATCCCTCCTACCCCAATGGAAGTGGCCCGGACCTGATTCAGCGTGAGCAGCACCCCGGCTATCGCGGAGCCGATCATCCCGAAGATGAACGGATAGCGGTAGCGGATATTCACCCCGAAGATCGCCGGCTCGGTCACTCCGAGGAAGGCCGAGACGGAAGAGGTCACCGCCAGCCCCTTGGTCTTCTGTTCTTTAATCACGAACATCATAGCCAGTGCGGCTGCACCCTGGGCAATGTTAGAGAGTGCCAGCATCGGCCAGAGGAAGGTGCCGCCTTCACTGCCGATGAGCTGAACGTCCACGGCCAGGAAGGTGTGATGCATTCCAGTAATGACCAGCAGCGAATAGAATCCGCCATAGATTAGACCGCCGAGGATGGCAAAATGATCGAATACATACACCAGGCCGGAGGTGATGGCATTGGCAATGCCGAACGTAACCGGTCCGATGATCGTGAAGGCCAGGAAGCCTGTAATCAGCAGCGTCACCGGCGCAACCACCAGCAGCTTGACAGAATCATGGACGCGCTTGTCCAGGAACTTCTCAATTCTGGCGAGGATATAGGCCGATACCAGGACCGGCAGCACCTGTCCCTGATAACCGATCCGCTCCAGATGCCAGCCGAACAGATTCCAGGTTGGAACCGTTCCTTCCGTAGAAGCGTTAGCATAGCCGTACGCACTCAATAAGTCTGGATGCACCAGAATCAGACCCAGCACAATCCCCAGCAGCGGGCTGCCCCCGAAGCGGGTCACGGCTGCCCAGCCGATCAGTGCGGGCAAGAATGTAAATGCCGTACTGGCAATCGTATTAATGATAGCAGCAATGTCCTTCCACTGCGGATAGACATCCACCAGCGAATCGCTGAAGAAGATCCCCGGGCCGGTCAGCAGGTTATTGATCCCCAGAAGCAGACCCGCAGTAACGATTGCCGGAAGAATTGGAATGAAGATATCTGCCAGTGTCTTGATGGCCCGCTGAAGCGGGTTCTGGTTGCGGGCTGCAGCTGATTTCACCTCATCCTTGGAGGAACGGGTACCGCCGGTCAGCTTAATCATCTCATCATATACTTTATCTACCGTTCCCGGTCCGATGACAATCTGGAATTGCCCCTGGGAAGAGAATTGTCCCTTCACCAGATCATTGCGGTCCAGCGCAGCCGCGTCCACCTTACTCTCATCATAGAGCGAGAATCTTAGGCGCGTTACACAATGCGTAGCCACCTCAATATTCTCCTTGCCTCCCACCGCCCGGACGATCTCTTCAACATTTTTGCGGTCTATAGCCATATTGTCACTCCTCGCATAGTTGATTAATGCAGATTAGAAGGTGATTCTCTCGTTCACTCCTGGCTAATTAGCCACAGGTATGAACCATACGGACGGAGCTGAAGCTCTTGCGTAAGTGCAGGATGCTCTCCGGTATTGCCAAGCAGGAGCTTATCCTTCCCCCTAGCGCTTAAGTCCGTCCAGTGATCATCCGGGAGCCGGAAGGTTATCTCCTTGCTGCTGAAGTTCGAGACTACGACAAGCGCCTCATTATCTCCGGTCCGCGCATAAGCGAACACCTCGGGATGTCCTTCGTCCAGCCTGCAGTATAATCCATCCACGAAAATAGTGTGTGATTTACGCAAAGCGATCAGCTTACGGTAGTGATGGAAAATCGAATTCGGCTGCTCCAGCGCCTGACGCACATTGATGTCCGGGTACCGCTCGTCCACTTTTAGCCAAGGCGTTCCGGTGGTGAAGCCTGCATTCGCGCTTGTATCCCACTGCATCGGCGTCCGGGAGTTGTCCCTTGAACGTTCCTGCAGGATCGCGAGCGCCTCCCCGGGGCTTGCACCCCGCTCACACAGAATCCGGTACATATTCAGCGACTCGATATCGCGAAATTCTTCAATACCCCGCCATTTGGGATTCGGCATCCCGATCTCTTCTCCCTGATAGACATACGGCGTGCCTTGAAGTCCATGCAAGGTGGTTGCCAGCAGCTTGGCGCTCTCAATGCGGTACTTGTCATCATCGGTGAATCTGGAAAGCGCGCGAGGCTGATCGTGATTGTTGAAAAATAAAGCGTTCCAGCCCCCGCCCTCCTGCATCCCGGTCTGCCACTCCGAGAACAGTCGTTTCAGCGCCTCGAAATCATAACGCATCAGCTCCCACTTCCGGCCGTTCGGATAATCCACCTTCAGATGATGGAAGTTGAAGGTCATTGAGAATTCCCGCCGCTCAGGATTGGAATAACGGATGCACTGCTCAAGTGTCGTAGAGGACATCTCACCGACCGTAATCAGCTCATGCGGGCCGAACACCTCATCGTACATCGCCCGGATGTATTCGTGGACCCGTGGACCGTCTGTGTAATACTTCCGCCCGTCGCCCGGCGGCACATTCCCGTCATCATCCGGGAAGCGCTGGTCCTTGGAGATCAGGTTAATGACATCCATCCGAAATCCATCCACACCCTTGCGGGCCCAGAACAGCATCATCTGGTTCACCGCGCTGCGGACCTGAGGATTTTCCCAATTTAGATCCGCCTGTGTCTTGTCAAAAAGAGTAAGATAATATTGGCCTGACGCCTCGTCGAACTGCCAGGCGGGACCGCCGAACTTCGACTGCCAATTGTTCGGTACTCCCCCGCCTGGCGCCGGGTCCTTCCAGATATAATAATCGCGGTACGGATTGTCCCGGCTGGAGATCGCCTGCTTGAACCACTCATGCTCTGTCGAGGTATGGTTGACTACGATATCTGTCATCAGCTTCATTCCGCGCCGGTGCAGCTGCGCTACCAGCTCTTCGAAGTCCTCCATCGTACCGAATTCCGGGTTGATCCGCTCATAATCCGCCACGTCGTAACCGTTATCATGTCCGGGCGAGGCATAGACCGGCTGAAGCCAGACAATATCAATCCCCAGCTCCTGCAAATAATCCAGCTTCTCCGTCAGGCCTCTGATATCGCCGGTTCCGTTCCCTGTCGTATCCTTGAAGCTCTTCGGATATACCTGATACACTGTGGACCGCCGCCACCATTCCGCTGGCCGGGCTTGACTCTCTTGATTCAAATGAAGCACCTCCATGAAGAACTTGTTGACATACATTACACTTGTATATACAAGTTCAAACAGAGAGGAACCTGATTAGTTGAGGAGGATGCTCTCGCACAAACGCATACATTCGCGCCGAGCCTCCTCCACTCCACCTTACAAAAAAACAGCGTCCCTCCCCGCAACCGGGGACAGAACGCTGCCTGTTGAAATGCTACTACCACTATACTTTTTGTTACGATTAGCTCCTTTTAGCTACTTTTCGTTACAATCCGTTACTCCAAATACCCCTTAATCAGTCCTGGAGCAAGCGGCTTCGGCTGGTCGCAGGTGGTGGTCAGCTCCGCATAGCGCTTCGAATCGGAGCTGGTGTGGAAGGCGTGCATGATCTCCAGCACATGATTCGCCAGCTCGCCATTTGCGCGCGGGGTCTCACCAGTCTCGATGCATCGGGCCATATCTGCTACCCCAATTCCCCGGCTGTTGCCTTCATAGCTGTGCACCACCGGAATCTCCTTGAATTCTGCGCTATGCGCCGGACGCAGGAGGATCGGGCCGCCGAAGGTGTTCGGGTCCGGCACAATCAGGGTGCCCAGCGAGCCGTAGATCTCGATACGCGGCAGTGTGCTGTGCCAGACATCGAAGCTGGTAATCATCGTTGCGACAGCACCGCTGGCGAACTGAATCGTTCCGGCCACATGCGTAGGTACTTCAACCTCCACTACCTTGCCGAACTTCTTCTCACTGGTGATCGTCCGGGTAGGGAACGAGGTCTTGGTCATGCCGCATACTGTAGTCGCCGGGCCCAGCAAGGATACCAGAGCCGTCAGATAATACGGTCCCATATCGAACATCGGGCCGCCGCCGGCCTGGTAATAGAACTCAGGGTCCGGGTGCCAGCTCTCATGCCCGTGGCAGAGCATGAAAGCCGTCGCCGCTACCGGCTCTCCGATATACCCGTCCGCGATCAGCTTCGCGCAGGTCTGCAGGCCCGCTCCGAGGAAGGTGTCCGGCGCGCAGCCGATGAACAACCCTTTTTCCTTAGCCAGCTCCACCAGCTCAGTCCCATGCTCAAGCGACAGCGATAGCGGCTTCTCTACATAGACATGCTTGCCTGACAGCAGCGCCTGCTTACACACCTCGAAGTGGTAATTTGGCGTCGTCAGATTCACGACAATTTCAATCTCCTCCGAAGCCAGCAGCTCCGCTGTCGTCCACACATTCGGAACCCCGTACTGCTCTGCGGCCTGCTGCGCCCGCTCCAGATTAAGATCCGAACAGGCATAGACCTCCGTATTCTTGAAGGTTCCGGTCAAATTCTCAAAATAAATGCTGCTGATATTCCCGCAGCCGACAATCCCAATTTTTACTTTACGCACGCTGTTTCCCACCTTGTCCTTCGTTTATTTGGCTGCCCACAAGAAGCCCCGGCGCATCAGTTCCTTGGCCTCCGGGATATCGAACACATCCGCATGATGTCCAAGCGCGTTATAGAATACCTTGCCCTGGCCCCATTTCTTCGTATAGACCACCGGCATCGTAATGACACCATTGGCCGAATGCTCGCCTTCACTCATCACAAAAGTGGTGGTAGCCAGTACATTCACCGCCGGATCCACATGCAGATAATACTGCTCCGACTTCACCATGAAGTCCTGCATGCCTTCCACAATCGGGCTGGAGCCGGATTTCACGATGTTCACTTCATAATCCACCCCGTCATTGAAGGGATGCGCCACCCATTGTGATCCGGTCAAAAATTGCCATTCCGTATTGGTACGGAAGGAGTCGCACATCCCGCCGTGACAGCCCGCGATGCCTACGCCGGAAGCCACTGCCGCCAGAACTGCCGAGCACTGCTCCCCCTTGATTTCGCCCATGGTCCACACCGGTACAATCAGGTTCAGCGCCTTCAGCGCCTCCGCATCACCCAAGCTGTCCAGCGTATCCGAGACTTCAACCTCGAAGCCTTCATTCGTAAGGATATCTGCAAAAAGCGCTCCTACCTCATTCGGTTCATGCCCGTCCCATCCACCTTTTACAATCAATGCCTTCTTTGCCATATCAAGCTCTCCTTTTTGTCCTATTTATCGAATTCAGGTTAATAGAATGATTCAGATCAGGTCTTCCTGAAGAAATTGTAATCCATTGCTGGCGTCTCTGCTCGTCATTTTGCTTGTGAGAATGGTCATTTTTTGCTAAATTTAAGACTACATTATGCGGTAAGCATCTAATTACTGAAACCGCTTCCTAGCGAACCACTGGGAGGACGAGAACAGGAGTAACCATGAGAGCGTTTCACGAGAACCGGACGTACGGCTATGCGTTTCCCTTCACTGCCTTTGTGAGCCGGAATATTAATTTTCTGGCCCACTGGCACAATGATCTGGAGATCGTCTATGTGTTGGAGGGTTCGATAAGGATGGGGATCAACTCCGAGACACGGGTGCTGACCGCCGGGGATCTGGCCGTATGCAGCAGCGGAGATATCCATTATTATGACAGCAAGAACAGCGAGTCCAAGCTGCTGATGATTATTTTCAATCCTTCACTGATCGGATATCCGGCAGGCTGGCCCCTGAATAAGCGGCTGATGTCTCCTTTTCTGGACCAGAGCCAGTCTGATGCTGAACAAGGTAATCCCCGCCTGCCCGCCATCATGCAGGAGCTGCTGGAGGAGTATCTGGAGAAGCCCCCGCATCATGAACAGCTGGTGACCGGCCTGCTGCATGAGCTGTGTGCGCTGATTCTGCGGCAGATGCCGCTGGATATCGTAAATCCGCATAAGGATAAGCGGCGCATTACGAATATGAAGATTATGCAGGAGGTGCTGGAGTATCTGGATGTCCATTACATGCACCCCATTACCCTGGCCGATGCCGCCCGGCATGCCAATATGAGCCTGTTCTACTTCTCCCGCTTCTTCAAAAGCATCTCAGGCATGAGTTATGTGGCGTACCTGAACAGCATCCGCGTCAATCAGGCGGAACGTCTGCTGCTGGGCACCGATAAAAGCATCCTCGATATCGCCTTGGAATGCGGCTTCACCAATATCCGCACCTTCAACCGGGTGTTCAAGCAGGTTAAGCTGCGGACACCGAGCGAGCTGCGGTAACTTGAAGTATCCTAATGAAAAATTAACTGGATATCTCCAATAGCCAAATATTTAACAGAAAGAGACATCTCCGGGAGCTTGATCTCTCCATGAGATGTCTCTTTCTGTTTTGCATTTGCTTTCTTATAACGTACTCAACCTCTAAGTCCGCACCAAACCAGTAAAACAGATTATTACTAATATTAATCATCAAGTATGCTGCTGACTGGAGGGTGAATGGAACAGGTGCTACCTTAGTTAAACAGCCGATACCCTGCCATTCCGGGCGCATACTTGAAAGAAAATCAAATTTACTGACAGGAAGTTGAACGGTACAATTACCCCCTTCCCCTCCTATCTGTATAAAGCAGATGGAGGAACTGCAGGACCTGGCGGCCTGGCGCTGACGGCCAGTGGTCTGATAAGTGTAACTACGGCCGTCTCAGAGCTTATTTTCCCAGTTTTAGCCCAAGGGATTACGGGGTTAACCTTGCAAGTTACAGGACAATCTGACACTTACAGTAATGTAAGCATATTTAGAATTTCTTAACTTGGTACTACTGATATTAGCAGCTCAGAAGCTCTGTATTTCGCATCACATACTGCCTTTAAGTTTACTGTAGTTCAAACGCATAATTGCATTTGTCGTTAATAGGCTCGTATTGGTTAGGGAGGTCATACAACCCTGCCAATATGAGCTTTTTATTCGTTATAAGACGAGATAATTATATCTTGCCCTTTCACCGGAAACTGACTACAATACACTTATTATAACTCTTTTAATAACCTGAGTAGATTCATCCGGGAGGGGAAATCCGCTATGCCGCAACCGTCTCATAACACACAACTGGTCAAGAAAATAAACATAGAACTGGTAAAAAATGCGCTGCGCACCTCCGGCACCGGCACCAAAGCATCCGTCGCAGGACAGACACGGCTAAGCGTGGCTACCTGTGGCACCATTCTGAATGAACTGGTCCAGACTGGTGAAATTCTGGAGCTGGGCTGGGAGGAATCCAGCGGCGGCAGACCGGCAAGGAAATATCAGTTCAATGCAGATTACTATTCTATTATCTGTATGATTGTGCGTGCAGAGGGCGGCCGGCAATCCATTACCTGTGCGCTTGCCAATCTGAACGGTGAAATCATAGAGGAAGCCGTTAAGGATTATGACGAGATTACTCCAGATACCCTCGGAGAGTGGCTGGATGAGATGATTGCGGACCGTCTGAATGTGCAGGCAATCGGCATCGGCATTCCGGGGGTAGTACAGCAGGACCGGATAGGAATCTGCGATGTCCCCGCGCTTGCAGAGCAGCCGCTCGGACTTTTTCTGAAGGAACGCTATGAAGAGGTAGAGATCATCATTGAGAATGATATGAATCTGACGGTGTACGGCTTGTACCAGAAGCTTCTCCTGGACGAAGAGAGTCATTTTGCCGTGCTGACCTTCCCCAAGAATCATTACCCGGGGGCCGGCTTCATGGTGAACGGGCGTTTGCTTAACGGCCACAGCTTTTTTAGCGGTGAGGTGTCTTACCTGCCTTACGGCATAACCAGAGAAGAGCAGCTCCGGCTGCTTCAAGGTACAGGCGATCCCCGCAGGCTGGCCGTACATGCACTGGTATCGATCATCAGCATCATCAACCCGGCCACCATCGTACTCACTGGTGACAATATCTCGCCGGAGATGCTGGAGGATCTGCGCAGCGGATGCCTGGACATTATTCCGCCTGAACATATGCCTGAGCTTATTATTCAGCGGGATACCCGGCAGGAGTACATGAGCGGACTGATTACCACAACCACGGAAAGCCTGAACTACCGGTTCCACCTGGTTGAACGAAAGTAAGGCATAACTATTTTGTATCATCCAGGAGGCTATCTACTGTGAAAGCTCAATCCGGCAACTCTGGCAATTCCGCCAGCACATCCGGCAAAAAACGCAATACCGTCTATATCATGCAGCTCGTTACGATCTTTCTGGGCTTTGTCGTCTTTGGCATCTCGGAAAATATTAAAGGGCCCGCCATTCCGCGGATTCAGTTGTCGTTCAATCTGGATGAAGGCCAGCTCGGCACCCTGCTCTCACTGAACGCGCTGGGCTATCTGATCGCCTGCTCCTTCACCGCTATTCTTGTCCGCAAATGGGGCATCAAGGCCGTCACTATCATTTCGTTCGCTTCCATGGTCCTCTCGGGGGTATTCATCTACTTGTCGCACAGCTATCCGCTGTTTGCTTCCTCCTACTTCCTGATGTACATCGGGAACGGGATGCTGGAGATCGGACTGGCGATTCTGGGGGCACGTATTTTCGTCAAAAACACGGGGATGATGATGAACTTATCCCACTTCTTCTATGGATTAAGCTCAACCGTGGCGCCGCTTCTCGCTACCGGAGTCATGTCGATGAGCGTGTTCGGACATCTGCTGGACTGGCGGGGGATGTATCTGGTCATGCTGTCGCTCTGTCTGCTGCCGATTCTCTCGGCGCTGCGCAGCACATTTCCCGGAGATGATCTTCCGCAGGAGGACCGCACCTCCTTCCGCACTCTGACGCGTGATCCTGCACTCTGGATGATGGTGATGATCCTGTCCTTCGGCGTGGTCTCGGAGCTGGCGGTAGGCGGCTGGCTGGTTAACTTTCTGGAAAAAGCCTATGCCTGGGACACTGTACGGGCTTCCGGCCTGCTCTCTGCTTTCTTCCTTGTATTCTCTCTCGGGCGGCTTGTGCTCGGCGCACTGACGGACCGGATCGGCTTCGTCCTCTCGCTGATCATCTTCTCCTGCTTCTCGGCGGTCTGTACCTTCGCCGCTTTGGCTGGCGGGGAGCGTCTCGCCTTTCTGTTCGCCCTCTCGGGGGCCGGAATTGCTATTATCTATCCTACCGTTATGGCCTTCATCGCCCGCCGTTACCCGAACGGAAGCGACACTGCAATTACCTTCGTGGTAACCCTGATGGGCCTCGGCAGCGTCATCGGCAATTACATTATCGGCTGGGTGATTGAGACCGTCAAAAGAATGTACGGCGGCACTACAGAGCTCGGCCTGCTGCGCGGTCTCCAGGCAGGGTACGGATTTATCGGCTTATGCGCCGCCGTCTGCTCCCTGTCGGGCATCGTGCTGTATGTGTATTTGAAGCGGCGGCGGGAGTTGATTTAAGCAAGGGATCAGGGAAGAGCAGAAGGGAGCCGCCCGTCTGCTCTTTCTTTTTTACAAATATGCCTTAAGATTATTCAGCACCACCGCATACCCGTTAGCATACATATGAACGCCGTCCATCGTATACTCTGCCTTCAGATTCCCTTCGGCGTCCGTCAGTCCCTCATTCACATTAATGAACTCATAGCCGTGCTTAAGCGCCAGCTCCTCCACGGCCCGGTTTGCTTCCAGCAGCGCAGCATTGGTTCTCGTTCTGAAGTAATTCTCCCGCAGCTCCTCATCCATTCCGGGGAAGTCAGCCTTGGCATTCACCGGATAATACGCCATGACATACACCTTACACTCCGGCAGCCTCTCCCGGGTCCGGGTCAGAATCTCATTGTACTTCGCAAGCAGCTTTCCAAGCTCATACTCCCCGTCCGCTGAACTGATGTCGTTCGTGCCGATATTAATGAACAGCTTCGAAGGCGTAAGCTCCAGCACACATACCTCCAGCGCTTCAAGTAATTCCCGGGTCACATAGCCCGCAATCCCGCGGTTATAAATAACCGTCCGCTTCTCCAGCGTCTGCTGCAATTCATTCACCGGAAAAAACTCCATCAGCGAGGAGCCCGCCAGTACGGTCTGCCCTTGCAGCGCCAAGGTGTTCAGAATGCTGTACTTCTTCACCTTCTCTTCTTTCTCCTCTTGCATTTGCTTCTCCCACATTGCGTCAAGCTCTTCCTGAGTCATTCTATTCTCCTCCGCTTCTCTTACTCTGTTATTCTACTATTGTTATCCTTTATCTCTCAGCTTGCAACCCTTGACTAATTGTGTCTGAAATATGGAAATTGTTCTCCATGTAAGGTTTATGTTCTATGCACACGTGTTCTGAATAGGCTAGATATCGGGTGCCATCAGAGGTGCACATCTGGCTGGTATGCCACAAGGGACCGGTTCGCCGGACCTAATTCTACAGTTGAAGGGCGGAATGTTTTTGAAAAAGGTAGTTGGCTTGCTCCTGTCAGTTGCACTGTTGTCTTCGTTCTATGTTGCCAGTCCCCCCGAGGTATCTGCCGCATCGCCGATTGTGGTCAATTCGACGATCGTTGTTCCGGAAGGGCAGACGTATAACGGCAATGGCCAGACGTTTGTCGCCAATCCAAGTACGCTGGGAGACGGCAGCCAGGCAGAGAACCAGAAGCCCATCTTCCGGCTGGAAAAGAATGCTACACTCAAAAATGTAATTATCGGCGCTCCCGGCGCAGACGGGGTGCACTGTTACGGGAATGCTACCATCTCCAATGTGACCTGGCAGGATGTCGGCGAGGATGCCCTGACCCTGAAGGCCTCCGGCACCGTCAACATTACAGGCGGAGGTGCGTACAAAGCCTACGATAAAGTGTTCCAGATCAACGCGGCAGGCACGATCAACATCAAGAACTTCAAAGCAAATGACATCGGCAAGCTGGCCCGCCAGAACGGCGGAACCTCGTTCACCGTGAACTTCACTCTGGACAGCTCTGACATCTCGAACGTCAAGGATTCTATTTTCCGCACAGACAGCAGCAGCAGCGCCGCCAAAATCACCAATACCCGCTACCACAGTGTGCCTGCCTTGTTCAAGGGTTTTGCCTCAGGCAAGACCAGCCAATCGGGCAACACGCAATACTGAAGCAAAAGGTAGAGAAGCTGGTGTAAATACGGTAGCTGGGGCTTTCCGCATATAGCTGTTATCTGAAACCGCCTTCATTCCGGCACTGCCGGGATGGAGGCGGTTGGCCGTTCAAGCGGACAGCCAAGCACACATGAACACGATCAGCTCCGGGACGGAGGAGTTTGATTTATTTTGGACACATCTGCCTCTCTCAACTCTATCGACATGAACTCACATGATATGCTATTATGATAGCCTGATAACGTATTAACGAACTAAAGTAACGGATGCGGCACGCAATCTACTAGGGGGATTAAAGAGATGAAGAAGCAAGGATTATGGATACTATTATTAATGGCGCTGGCTGTTGCTGTGCTGTCCGGATGCTCCAGTTCAGGGAATAAGGACGGTAAGCTGGTGATCGGCATAGACGACAAGTTCGCCCCGATGGGCTTCCGGGATGACGACAATGAGCTTGTCGGCTTCGATATTGACTATGCGCGAGCGGCTGTCAAGAAGATGGGCAAGGAGGTTACCTTCCAGCCGATTGACTGGTCCGCCAAGGAATCCGAGCTGAACAGCGGACGGATTGATATGATCTGGAACGGATACACCATCACGGACGAGCGTAAGAACAAGGTATTATTTACAAAGCCTTATCTGGAGAACAGTCAGGTGGTCGTTGTGCTGGCGGATTCAACGCTGGCGAAGCTTGAGGATCTGGCAGGTATGGAAATTGGACTTCAGAGCCTCTCCTCTGCCGCCGATGCCCTGGATGCGAATCCGATCAAGGCGAAGCTTAGCGGCGTGTCTGAATTCACCGATAATGTGCTGGCGCTGACCGACCTGAAGTCGGGCCGTCTGGACGGGGTGGTCATCGATGAGGTTGTCGCCAGATATTACATAGCCAAGGAACCGGATACGTACAAGCTGATGGAAGAATCACTGGCCCCTGAGCAATATGGCATCGGAATTAAGAAAGGCAATGACGCACTGCTGGATGAGCTGCAGAAGGCGCTGGATGAACTGAGCAATGACGGAACAGCCGCCGAGATCTCAACCAAGTGGTTCGGAGAGAATAAAGTATTGAACTAGGAGCCGGTTAAGCCATGGATATCGATTATATTATTAGAATTTCCGGACCGATGCTGGAAGGCGCCCGGACTACGGTGCTGTTGTTCCTGATCGTGATCGTGCTGTCCATTCCGCTCGGGATGGTGGTCACGCTGATGGCCAAAAGCACGCTAAAGCCGCTGGCCTGGATCGCACACACCTATATTTACGTCATGCGCGGAACGCCGCTCCTGCTGCAATTGTTCTTCTTCTGCTTCGGCCTGCCGCAGATCCCCGTAATCGGGGAATATCTGGTTATGGACCGTTTTGTAGCGGCCAGCCTGGGCTTTATTCTCAATTACGGCGCTTATTTCGCCGAGATTTTCCGGGGCGGGCTGCTCTCGATCGATAAAGGCCAGCATGAGGCGGCCAAGGTTCTGGGGCTTAGCCGGTGGCAGACGCTGCGCAAGGTTATTCTCGCTCAGATGTTCCGCGTGGCCCTGCCTGCGGTTGCCAATGAGTCCATTACACTGGTCAAGGATACCGCTCTGCTGTATGCCGTGGCGGTGCCGGAGCTGCTGAATTTCGCCAAGACGGCGGTGAACCGTGATTTCACCGTCACTCCTTTTGTCGTAGCGGGCGTCATTTATCTGCTGATGACACTGGTGCTGACACTATTCTTTAAGCTGCTGGAGAGACGTTTCAAATTTGAGTAGAAGGGCTGTTTGGCTATGAGTAGCATGATTGAAGTACGGCAATTGAAGAAAGACTTCGGCAGCCTCAGTGTGCTGAACCAGATAAGCTTTGACGTGAAGCCCGGCGAAGTCGTTGCCGTGATCGGACCCTCGGGTTCCGGTAAAAGCACCATTCTGCGCAGTCTCGTGCATCTGGAGGAGGTCACCGGGGGCAGCATCTCAATCTGCGGCAAAACGCTGGTTGAGAACGGACGCTACGCCAGTACGGCGAATATTAGAGACATCACCTCAAGTATGGGGATGGTGTTTCAGCATTTTAATCTTTTTCCGCATCTTAGTGTGCGGGACAACCTGGAGCTTGCCCCGCGCACGCTGAAGCGGGAGAGTGTGCAGCAGATCACGGCCAAGAGCCGGGAGCTGCTCGCTAAGGTAGGCCTGGCTGACAAAGCCGACGTCTACCCCTCCACGCTGTCAGGCGGGCAGAAGCAGCGGGTCGCCATCGCCAGAGCGATGATGCTCAGCCCGGATATTCTCCTGTTCGATGAACCGACCTCGGCGCTTGATCCTGAATTGACCGGCGAGGTGCTGCGCGTCATCCGCCAGCTGGCCGAGGAGAACATGACGATGATGATCGTCACCCATGAGATGAGCTTCGCCCGTGATGTCGCCGACCGCGTCTTCTTCATGGACAACGGTGACATTGCTGAATCCGGCACACCGGAGGAGATCTTCGGCAGTCCGAAGCTGGAGCGGACGCGGACGTTTTTGATGCGGGAGTAGGTGCATTGGAATATAGAGGTTAGTTCAATCTGACATCATAATGTTCGGAATGATGGAAAAGTAAAAAGGCTCTGTCAGTAAATACAGAGCCTTCTAACACGTTATTAATGACACGCATTTATTTACGAACTAGCTTACGATACCTGTATATATCGCCACCAGATATACTAACATGATAAAGCGACTCAAAACCTCTTTTTATTAATTCTTCATCGGGTTCCCTTTTCCTATTATCTTCCCCGATGCAATCAATAATGTAACCACCGTTTTTAACAACCCTGGACAGTTCAGCAATCTGAGCGTCATAATTGTCGCCTACTACATGCCCCGACATCGCAATATCGAAGGAATTATCCTCATAAGGGATTTTCTCGATCGTACCGTCTACGACTACAACATTATTAATATTCTCACGTTTGATTTTATCGCGCATGTACTCCCTTAGCATATCGGTAGGTTCGCTTGCATAAACACTTTTTGCCTTTTCTGCTGCGGCAAATGCAAGCCTCCCTGTACCGCTTCCTAGGTCGAGAACCACCTTATCCGTAAAATCTGCAAGTTCAAATAGTAACTGTTTATCCCAGCCGTAAATATAATCGCAGTTTTGGTTCATAATATCGGGATAAACATAGACGACCGCAGTTTCCATTGCATGAATTACAAATACCTCTGCTTTTCGAATTTCATGAGGTGTAAGATTTTTGGGCGCCATTGCAATCATTTTTTCAATCGAAGGCTTGCTTTCAGGGCTTTTATGTGCAAAGTACCATGCTACTGATGGGTTATATGCTAAAGCTATGCTCAAGTTATCACAATACTCGCCGCATCCGGCATAATTGTTACATATCATGCGTACAATCCATCTGTCCATTAACAAGAAGCTGTTAAAAGAAAACTCTTCTGCGTTTATCCAGTTAAATGACATAGTAAACTAATCCTCCATTTTTTAGGAGGGTTAAAGTATAGTCGCCCTCCAAGAGATTAAGCGAGCAGAAAATTTTGTATTTATCATCTGACATCAACCTTTCATCATTTAATGGAGAGCTGGAAAAATGACTACATAGCAATAAAAAAGCTATATTCTCTATGATTGTAGCTGGAACAAATTGTATTATCAATGTATAGTTCTTTTATAACTAACCTGACCGTTAGCTCAATGAAACATTGTCAGTCTAACACTTTATTTTTCAGTCTAGAACTTTATCTTCCTTTGACAGAAGCAAGTGGATTTAGTACATCTAATTTCGCGCTAGAGATACACTTCCTGATATTAGTTGGATAAACAACACTTACTGGGGCCGACTTTCGGCGAATCCTTATAATTTGGAAGATTAGGTGTACTTTTTCCACCTACTCCCCCGTAACCGTCCATTCCGCGCGAAATAAGTGCCTTTTTTCCAACTCTGTCCCAAGTCCGGCCCAACTCCACTCTTACTTCAACCTACTCGCCCTTACTCTACCCAACTCGCACTTTCTCTACACCATTCACACGCTAATCCGCCCTTAATCTGCCTTATTTCACTCCACCTACTCCCCCGCTTCCGCAGAAGACACCGTCCCCCCGGGCACCGGCTCTGCCGGCCCGATTGGCTCTGCCGGCTCCTCGTCCCAGCGCTTGCGGAGGAAGAGCTGGTAGAGCTTAACGATGATGATTTTGAGCATCATATAGACCGGAATAATGACCAGGATGCCGATGATTCCGCCGAAATCGCCGCCGGCCAGGACGAGAATGATGGTAGTCAGCGGGTGGATATCCATGCTTTTACCAAAGATATATGGGGCCACCAGGTTATCCTGAATCTGCTGCGCAACGAGCACAACCACAATGGACCAGATCGCCGTTGACGGGGACTCAATCAGACCAATGATGAAGATCGGTACGGTAGACAGAATCGCTCCGATAAACGGGATAAAGTTCATCAGCACCGCCACCAGCGTCAGCAGCAGCGCATACGGCAGGCCGATGATCAGGAACCCGATGTACATGAGCACGCCGAGCGCCAGATTGACCAGCACTCTGCCGACGATGAAGCTGCCCATCACGTTGTCAATCTCGGCAACCACCCCGGCGCCTTCCTCGTGATACCGTTTGGGGAAGAAGCTCACTACCTTATCGCCGAACTTCCCGCCCTCCTTCAGCATGTAGAACAGCAGGATCGGAAAGGTGAACAGCACAATCGCAAAATTAGAAACAAAGGAGAACAGCCCGGTCACATATCCCGTTGCCAGCGAGAAGCCTGTATTCAAATAGCCTATCAATTGGCTGGACAGGTTCATATTCTCTGGAAGCAGTCCCGACAGCAATTCAGTATTCTCCAGCTTACTAAGCTGCTCCCCCACTGCTCTCAGCACACCCGGCATATTGTTGACCAGGTTCAGCAGCTGACTTTGCAGCGAAGGCCAGACGCCTACCGTGAAGCCCAGCAGCAGAATAGCAATCACCAGATAGACCAGCAGGATCGCCAGCGTCCGCTTCATTTTGCGCGAGGACAGGAAGTCAATCAGGGGCCGAAGCAGATAATAGAAGAAGACGGCCAGCATTAACGGCACCATCACAACATTGAAGAGCGAGATAATAGGGGTAAAAATAAAGTCTACCAGTGAGCTGACGTAGATTATACCCAGCACCAGCAGCACGGCAATACAAATGCGGATAAACAAATTCAATTTGGCCATAGTGGACTCCCGTTCCGTTATTTTAAGCAGCGTTTCTTGTTCACTTAAATATAGCCGGGGATTCTTAATTCAGACTAAACCAAGTCTAAAGATAAGCTAAAGATTTGGTCTTCAGGCCGGAATACGGCTATGTTTAATTTCCTCATGAAACGGCTCTGGGATAGACGGGTATCTATTTGCCAAAAAGAAAGCTGCCGTCCGCGCGGTTAGCCAATAGTTTCGACCACATTACCTTCCTGGTCTTTGATGTAGGTCTTGCGGATCTGCACCTTCAATTCTTTGGCGGCAGACAGCCGGAGCTCCCCTTCCTTGGGCTGGAGCTTCTCCTCCAGCTCCAGGACCGCCGCTTCCGTCAAGCCGATGCGGACAAAATCCTCGTTGATCACAGTCCCGTTAACGGGTTTCAGCTCCAGCATCACCTGCCGCTGCTTGCTGTTCAGTGTCAGCGGCTTCCCCTTCAGCAGACGGCCGCGCAGCAGCTTGGCTATAGTCGGTGCCTGCCTTGCTCCTATGGTCAGGACAGCAGGTGCTGTGCCGAGCAGGCGGCTTTTGCCCGGCTCATAATCCAGTTCATCTACATATAGAATGCCCGTCTGTGATCCGTCACGCTCAATGCCCTGACGTACCGCTTCCTGGATGACAGGTAGCCGGAGCAGCGAATCCCGGGCAAGATCGGTGATATAGAGAGGGAGCACCTCCTGACTGGCCTCCAGGAAGGCGTTGGTATTCCAGGACATCATCGCTTCCAGCTCGTCCGCTGTGATTCCTACCATCTGCAGGAATTCCACACGGCCGTTCGGCGTATCTACAGCCGGAAGCTCCGGGTCATCGGTGAACGCCAGTGCCGTCAGCCGGGTATCAGCCCCCAGGCAAATCGGGCCATTGGCATCCAGATGATGACCGGAAGCAAAGATATTGCCGCTGGAGAATACATATCTGGCCATGTTCTGCAGCAGATTAATCGCCCAGGCTGGAGGCTCCTCCTCACCTGCACTACGCGCCAGACGGAAGGTCAGCTCAAAGCCGTAGCCGCTGTATTCAAGGTCTTCAGACTCCTTCTCAAACAGCTCGGAGAAGCCGAAGGTTACGAAATGCCAATGCGGGTATGGCTGCTCGGCTGCATAGGCGCTAATTCCGTTCAGCGGGTCATTGCCCCCCAGGCTATACGGCAGCATTGCAGCATAATGCTTCGGCTCCTGTTGTCCGTATAGTCCTGTCATCTGTTCCTCTATCGCATCCCAGCCGATGGCTTCCACTTCTTGCTCACTCATCTCGTTCCCTCCAGGTTCATATTTATGTACAGCCGGAACTCCCGTATCCGGCCCAGAATCTCCCGTTCATTACCCCAAATTCCGCAATCATAACCAGCGCCAAGCGTCTCTCTCCCCTACAGCAGCACACTTCCTGAGCAACACCTCCAGCTTGCAAAGAAAAAGGCAAGCTCATCTGACGAGCTTGCCTTTTGGTGTATCTTCATTAATATGCGTATCAGTTAATGCCGACCAGCAGGTTCTTGCGGGCTACGCCGCTCTTAGCTGCCGCTTCGGCTACAGCCATGCGGATTCTCTCTACTACCCGCGGATCGAAGGCGTCCGGGATAATATATTTCTCATGCAGCTCAGACGGGTCAATCACTGAGGAGATCGCCTCTGCAGCCGCCAGCTTCATGTCTTCATTGATATCCGTAGCTTCACAATCCAGCGCGCCTCTGAATATCCCAGGGAAGCACAGTACATTGTTAATCTGGTTCGGATAGTCGGAACGGCCGGTCGCCATGACTCTTACATGCGGCGCAGCAATCGCGGGATCAATCTCCGGCATCGGGTTCGCCATGGCGAACACAATCGGATCGGTGGCCATGTTCAGCACATCTTCCAGCTTCAACACATCCGGTGCAGAGACTCCGATGAAGACATCCGCGCCTTTGATCACATCGGACAGACTTCCGGTTTCAAGATAAGGGTTCGTAATCTGGGCGTAATCGCTCCAATGGCTGCGCTCATAATCCGCCAGCCGGTTAATCGCGCCCTCCCGGTCCACGCCGATGAGGTTGACCGCTCCGGCATGCAGCAGCATTTTGGAGACGGAGATGCCTGCCGCGCCGATGCCGTTCACCACGATTTTGACATCCTTGATATTCTTGCCGCATACCTTAAGCGCGTTCAGTAGTCCCGCAGTAACCACAATCGCCGTCCCATGCTGATCATCATGGAAGACCGGAATGTCCAGCTCGGCTCTCAGTCTGGCTTCAATCTCGAAGCAGCGCGGAGAGGAAATGTCCTCCAGGTTAATGCCGCCGAACGTTGGGGCAAGTGCTTTTACAATCGCAATAATCTCTTCGGTATTCTTGGTGTCCAGGCAAATCGGCACGGCGTCGACATCTGCGAACTGCTTGAACAGCGCTGCCTTACCTTCCATGACCGGCATGGCCGCCTTCGGCCCGATATCGCCAAGCCCCAGTACAGCCGTACCATCGGATATAACAGCGACGGTATTCTTCTTCGTGGTTAGCTCATAAGCCTGGGACTGATCGTCGGCAATCGCCTGACAGACCTTCGCCACACCCGGCGTGTAGACTTTGGACAGGTCGTCTTTGCATAGAATCGGATGCTTCAGGGTAGTTTCAAGCTTACCGCCTTTATGCAGCAGCATAATTTCTTCTAATAGTTCCATATTAACTCCTCCATTCAACTGGTTAACCGTTTGCTTGCATCTATTCTCAGATCTTTCTATATATATCGGATCCTCCTGCACCGGGAACCTTACCAGACCCGTATGCAGGCCCGTCAACTCTGCATTTCATATACTCCCTTAGTCATTCTCCGCGATAATTATCGGATTGGCAAGATAAAAGCTGACACCTGAAAATTGTCCACGATTTAGACACGATTGGATACGATTTCATGTGATTCAGGCTTCTCTTCTGCGGATTGAGCACTCTGATTAACCGCCCCATACAGAGATGAGCAGCGTGGCCACAACTACTGTAATCGCACCGCCGATACGGGTGGAGATCTGTGCGAACGGCATCAGCTCCATGCGTCCCGAGGCAGACAGAATGGCTACATCGCCTGTTCCGCCAAGGCCGCCGCGGCAGCCGGTAACAATGGCCGCTTCGACCGGATACATATTGACCCATTTGCCGGTAAAATAGCCGGTGATCGTCATCGCCACGATAACGGTAGCGCAGACAATAATATAAGGAAGCGAGATCAGGGCCGCGACATCCTTCAGCGGAATGTACAGCATCCCGAGGCCGACCATGAGCGGCCAGGTTAAAGTACCAGAGACCAGCTTGTAGAGCTGATAAGCGCCCTGCTCGATTTTGGACGGGAGCAGCTTGGAAATCTTGAGTAGTGCCGCTGCGAAGATCATCAGGATCGGACCCGGAATGCCGACGAACGGCGACAGCAGATGTCCGGTGATGAACAACCCGCAGGCGAACAGCAGGCCCGCGCCCATCAGCAGGAAGTCCGGCTTCGCGCTGTCATACGTGCTGCCCGCCAGCTTCTGGCCGTCCTTCGATTTCACCAGGACACCGTTCCCGGTGATGGACGGATTTTTGTCAGCCATCCGCTTGAGCAGGCCCGCTCCGATAATCGCAAACACGTTGCCGATCACCGCTGCCGGAATCATCTGGGCCACATAGGAGCCGGATTCCCCGCCAAGGATCTGCGAGAACGCGATGGACAGCGGGAGAATCCCTTCACCAACACCGCCGCCGATAATAGGCACGATAATATAGAACAGCGTCCGGTGTGCGCTATAGCCTAGCAGTACACCTACGCCCAGACCCGCAGCCACTGCGGCGAGAGTTCCGGCCATCATCGGGATGAAGATGCGGATGAAGCCGTTAATCAGCGTGGTCCGGTTCATCCCGGTAATACTTCCGGCTACCAGAATCGAGATGTACAGGTAGAGGAAGTTCGATGTCTTCATCAGCGTGTTGACCGATTCGAGCACCGAAGGATCAAGCACATTCCAGAAGACCAGGAACGATGGGATCATTAGGGAGAGGATCGCGGGACCGCCGATATTTTTCAGAATCGGAAGCTTGAAACCCAGATCACTGAGCAGCACCCCCAGGACAATAATTACTGCAAAGCCGCCGATCATGTCGTTTGGCAGTTCACCAAGCACAGAAGCCGCAAAAATAATGAGTGCAAATACCACATACAATGGGAGCGGAATAACGCCTACCTTTAAGTGCAGAAGCTTCTGGACAAAACCCTGTTCTCCTTGCTTCAGTACAACAGGCTGCTGTTCCGGTACCGAAAGTGGGGGTTGAATTGCTTTTTGCATGTTAACCTTACCTCCTTAACTCTTTTACAAATTCATCATAGCTGCTTTGAAAGCGCTTTTGTTTTTATGAAAGTAATAAAGGGGTTTTGTAAATTATTAAAGTAAGCGCTATCAGAAAGAGGCTGGGGACAGGGGATTGGTAGAGCACTCTACTTGATCGAATTTGATTATAGGTGCTGGAAAGGGCGTAGGTCGAGTCGGGTAGGTCAGAAAAATACAGGTAGTATCAGAGGGAGGCAGGTAACATTAGTTAGTATTAGGGAGCTTCAGACGGAGCCAGGTTACTTCAGGTGCACTAGTGCTCTTCATTTGCGCTTAACGCCGACCTTTGGCTAATTCAGGTGCATTTGTGCTCCTCATTTGCGCCTATCGCCGACTTTCGGCGGGGCTTAAAAGCTCCCAGCCTACTTCCGCTGTCTGTGCAACTCAAAAAGCTCCGCCGCAGGTACGCGGCAGGAGCTCCAAAGTTAGTTAGTTGTACTCAAATATACTTAGTAATCAAACTCTTACCATTCGGAGCGAGCCGGTATTTCTGCACCGGACGGCCGATGCTGCCGTAGACGAGGTCCATCTCCAGCACGCCCATCTCGGTCAGGCCGATCAGGTATTTGCCGGCGGAGACGCGGGAGATGCCGGATACCGCCGAGATATCCTCGGCGGAGAACAGTTCGCTGCCGCAGGCCTCTACGGCACGCCAGATGGTCTGGAGTGTCTGACGGGTGAAGCCCTTCGCCAGCTCCTGCGAGGTCGTCCGTTCCTGCTTGAACCGGGACAGCCTGTCCAACTCCGACTGGTTCAACCGCTCCTGGCTGCGGAACAGCTTGTTCTGCTCCCGGTATCCGTTCAGCGCGGCCCGGAGCCTTGCGAACTCGAACGGCTTGATCAAGTAGTCCACCGCCCCGTTCTGCAGCGCTTCCTGGATACTCTCCTTATCGCTCGCCGCCGAGATCACGATGACATCGATCTTCACGCCTCTTCTGCGGATCTCGGACAGCAGCTCCAGCCCGTTGCTCTCCTTCATGTAGATATCCAGCAGGATCAGATCATAGGCCTGCTTCTCCAGCATACCCAGCACTTCTTCCGCCGAGCTGGCCCAGCCATCAGCACGGAAGCCCTCCACCTGCTGCAGATAAAACTTGTTCATCTCCGACACCATGGGATCATCTTCAACAATAAGTACTTTGATCATAATGGTTATCACCACTCTTCATGGGCTTTCCACCCTTTTCATTAATTATCTTTACTCGTCATCATTCACATATGCTTCATGCGTTAGCATCATTCCTCGCTCTATAAGGAATCTGCACCGTGAATTCGGTGCCTTCCCCTTCCCGGCTGTCATACGTAATCGTTCCGCCCAGCTTGACTATACTTCGCCGCACCAGATACAGCCCTACGCCCCGGTCGCCGCCTTTGGTCGAATAGCCCTGTTCAAACAGGTGGACTCCATCCTCCGCCGATATGCCCGTCCCGTTATCACTAACCTGGAGAGTAAGCTGGTGGTCCTTATGCCGGAATCCAATCTCGATCTGCTTATTGTCCGCGCCTTGGAGTGCCTCCAGCGCATTGTCCAGCAGGTTGCCCGTAATCGTCACCAGCTCCCGCGCCACCTGGTGATCCGCTGCTTCAGGCAGCATACCATCATCCCGGATTACCAGCCGCACATCGGCCTCCCTGATTCTGCTGAGCTTGCCGAGCAGGAAGCCGACCATCACCGGGTCTTTGACCTGCCGGACCACCGAGTCCGCCTCTGTCTGGATATTTTGCACAATATCCGTGAGATATTCCTCCAGCCGGTCGTATCTGCGCATAGTATTCAGCCCCATGATGACATGGAGTTTGTTCATGAACTCATGGGTCTGGGCACGCAGCGCTTCGGCGTACAGGGAGATACCGGAAAGCCGCTCCATCAGAATACTGATCTCGGTCTTGTCCCGGAACGTGGCAATCGCCCCTTCGATGATTCCGTTCACCCGGACCGGAACCACATTCACCAGCAGCGTGATGCCGCTCTGGTCCACTTCCTTATCCTGCAAGGCTTCTCCGGTCTGCAGCACCTTCTCCATCCGCAGCAGCGGCCAGAACTGCCCGGCCTGCTTGCCTACCGGTTCCTGGTTCAAGCCTACACTGCCCATCAGCCTCCGGGCCTCAGCGTTCACCAGGGTAATCCGCGATTCCTTATCGACGGCCAGAATCCCCTCCTTGGTCGATTGCAGCATGGCACTGCGCTCCTCCAGCAATTTGGCGATTTCTCCCGGCTCCATGCCGAACATCATCCGCTTGATTTTGCGGGCGAGCAGGATGGCACCGAATATCCCCATCAGTCCGCCGACCAGGATGCCCGAGTAGATAATCCAGCGGTTCTGCTGTACGGCGGAACGGACGCTGCCCAGCGATATGCCTACAGCTACTGCTCCAACCTGCTTGCCGTCAGCGGCAAAGACCGGTGAGAACGCTCTCACAGAATAACCGAGCGAGCCCTCAGCGACGGATATAGTCTCCTTGCCGTGCAACGCATCCGTCTCATCCCCGCCCATAAAGTGCTTGCCGATCAGCTTAGGATCGGGATGGGAACGGCGAATGCCGCCCATATCCATCACCACCACGAATTGAACGTCATTGATGGCGCTAATATCGGTTGCATAACGCTGGATGCTGCCGGAATCGGACTCTGCAAGCAGCCCGTCGACCACCCCCGGCGTGCGGGAGACCGTGCGGGCAATCGTGATGGCCTTGTTCTCCAGAGAAGCCCGGGCCTCTTCGGAGAATCTGATGCCGAACATCATATACACAATCAGCAGCACGAGCACAACGATCAGGCAGATCATCAGGGTGATGGTGGTCTGAAGGCGTAATCTTTTTGTACCAATTCTCACAATACTCCACCTTCAGGAAATTTTTCTCGATTATAACGCAAAAGCACTCAAAGCGCGATTATCACAATTTAAAGTAATTCGGCTAAGACTCCGTAATCACCGACTGGTTGCGCCCTCTGCTTTTCGCCAGATACAAGGCCTGATCCGCCTTCACAAGCAGTCCCGTAAGGTCGGCGGCATGCGATGGATAGTGGGCAATTCCCTGTGAAATCGTAAGCTGCTCCGCAATTGGCGCCTGGCTCCGCTCGACAGCAAGACGGATTCGCTCCGCAGCGCTAAAGGCCTCCGCAGGCGTAGTCCGGGCCAGCAGAATAACGAATTCCTCCCCGCCATAGCGGTAACAGGCATCATCCGGGCGAAGCGAGGTTACAATGACCCGGACGACATGCTTCAGAACTTCATCGCCCAGATTATGGCCGTACGTGTCATTGACCAGCTTGAACTTATCAATATCCAGCAGCACCAGTGAAAAGGGGACACCTGAGCTCATCCGCTGGCTGATCGTATTCTCCAGAGACCTGCGGTTCATCAGACCGGTCAGCACATCCGTCTCGGCTTCATAGGTCAACTGCTCGGTCTGCTGCTGGATATTGGCCAGGGCAAGCGATACGCCGTCTGTCAGTAAATACGCCTCCCGGCTCCAATAGCGCTTCGCTTCCTGCAATTCTATCTGCTCCTTGCCCATCTTGCTCACCACATCAGCCAGATAGACGAAGGGGCGCGCGAACTTGCGTGCCAGCAGAATAACCCCCAGCAGCAGGACGATGAACGGCAAGGAGGAATAGCCGATCAGGATACGAACATGCCCCATCAGCTCCTTATGAATCTGGCTAATCGGGGAGACGACCACAATGCCCCAGCCATTGGCAGGCACACTGGAATAACCGGCCAGCATCTCGATGCCCCGGATGCTCGTGACAGGCTGTTCCCCGCTTCTCTTATTCATCAGCTGCTGCACAACCTCATTACTGCTGACATCTGTGCCGATCCGCGCTTTATCCGGGTGATACACCAGATGCCCTTCTGAATCCACAATATAATAATAAGCCCCCGAATCATCCTCCTGCCCATTGTCAAAAATCTCAGACAGCACATTATTCTCCTGAAGATAGATAGTGCCGCTAAGAATTCCAGCATAGGTACCCGCAGCATCGAAGATGGGCTGGCTCAAAAATACGATTAACCGCTTGGTATTGGCCGTCAAATAAGGGGAAGAAATATAAGGCTTGCGGAGTGCTAATGCTTCCTTGCTATTCGTTGAGCTGACGTGCTTGCCTGCGGTCCCTAAGCTGGCAGGTGAGACATTGCGGATGAGTCCGCTGGCGTCAACCATGGTGATGGAATTGAAAAAATTGCTGCTGCTGCGCATCAGATCCAGGGAATCATTCACTTCCTGCGGCGGCATAGCGTCTATGTCAGACAGCCTGATAGCGTTGTATTCCAAAGTCCCGTGCATAGACTGAAATAAGGAATCCATCGTTTTGGACATCCGGTCAGCATTAAGGTAATTCAGATGAAGCGTGGTCTCCATTAAGGACCGCTTCTTGGACTCATACGAACCGAGCAGAAGAATACTCGAAGTTAGCAGAACCACCAGCGTTACCAGAACTGTGAGCAGCGTGGTCAGACTCAGCTTTTGACTTTGACGAAGCGTGCGCTTCAACCTAATATACAAACCCGCAATCCTCCTTGGAGCAAAAAACGCAATGATATATTCATCATACCGCAAATTCTGATAATGTTCGACAGCGGATTTATGGCAGGACAGGCGGCAGACAGGCCTCCCGGACATAGCACAATAAGCCCGCAGCAGCGAGGCTTATCTTCAGGCAGTTATTCAAGTTCAGGTTCATCCTACGCCTGCAAAATCTCATCCACCCGTTCCTTGGCACCCTCCCAGGAGGTCATCAGCGGAAAAGAGTATTGCTCCCGTACCCTCAGGTTCCACGGATGCGGAATACAGAGCACCTTCTTCCCTGCCTGAACGGCGGGCAGCAGGTTATGCGGGCCGTCATCAATCAGCAGATCGTAGCCGATCAGATGCTTCCGCTTGCAGGTGAAGAAATTGTCGGCCGGGATATACGGCATATGCTTTTGCAGCCAGTTCCATTTCTCCAGCACCGTCTTCGGGACAGCGGCCGTTACAATAATAACGTCATAGGCGTTGTGCAGCTTCTCCATCTCTTCCACCACATATTCGTCGAACAGCTCAAGCTCCTCGTAGAGGCCCGGTCTGCCGAAGAACAGATCCATGGTGCTGTCCGGATGACGCAGATGGTCCGTGTTCCAATCCATCATATCTTCGTAGCGAAGCGGATGTGTAGGAAACTCAATGTTATTGTGGTATATCGCACGCTTCACGAGATGGCAGATGGTATCATCCATATCGACGGCGATGATCGGTTTGCGCATTGAATCTCCTCCGTGTATATTTTCATTCATTTTCATTAATTATAGGCAACCGGGCAATGGGTGTCCAGACGGCACATAAAAAAAGCACATGCCTCCTTCACAGGGACACATGCTTCACTGCCTATTCCTATCCGCTCATTTCCCTTTATCTCCGCGACCGCCCCTTGAACAGGTTGATCACGAACAGGACCGCTGCGACAAACAGCAGCAGATGAATCATATTGCCCATGAAATTAAAGATGAGGCCTAACAGCCATACCACCACTACCAGTCCGATTAATCCCCACAGCATAAGCTTACCGCCTTTCTCTTCCGGTTTTATTTGTTTGTACTTTACCCTTATGGAGGGGGATTTAAACGGCTAGTCCGGCAGATCCGGCTGTGGAGACGGTTTTTTTTCATTTTTTAGGACATTGCTTCATTGCGGGACAGGCTGTTATACTATTTTTAAATAATACAATTGTATTGTAAAAAGGAGACGAACCTATCGCCATGACCAACTCTTCAAGTCATCCGAAACCTGCTGCGCCGAAACTGCGAAGCAGGCTGCTTAAGCTACTGCTTATTCTTGTATCTGCCATCCTATTTCTCATAGGATCTGGGTTCCTATATGAAGCCATTGCCGCAAGCTCCGCCCGTAAAAGCTATCCTGCACCGGGCCGACTAGTGGATGCCGGCGGCTATAACCTGCACATTCGCCTGTTAGGAGCAGGAGCCCCGACTATTATTCTGGAGGCAGGCAGCGGCGAAACCAGCCTGTCGTGGAGAGAAATTCCTGAACTGTTAGCTGAACACGCAACCGTTGTCACTTACGATAGGGCCGGGTATGCCTGGAGCGAGCAGGCGGATACGGAACGCTCAGGCGCCAATATCGTGCGTGAGCTGCATACGGCACTGAAGAATGCAGAGATTCCCGGCCCTTACTTGATGGTCGGCCACTCTCTCGGCGGCATGTATGCCCGGCTGTTCACTCAGACCTACCCGGACGAAGTAACCGGACTGGTGCTGATTGATGCCAGACCCGAGAATGACGACCGCGAGACGAAGCCGGTTCAGGCCGCCGAGAATATTGCCGGCAACCCCAGCGCTTCCCTGCTGAGCCTGCTCAAGCGATCCGGTGTGCTGCGGCTATTCCAGGATCAGCTACTTGCGGGACTGGTTGCTTCACAGGACCGCGGGGCGTTCATTAACGTTATATCCACGCCAAGTTATTTTGCCGCCAAGGAGCAGGAAGCAGCGCTCGCCAGCTCTACCGAGGATGCCATCCGCGGACAGAGCTTCGGCTCCCTCCCGGTCAAGGTGATCGCTCGTGGCCTACCTCAGGACTATGCATCCTTCGGAGTCTCCGAAGATGCAGGCCGGCGGCTGGAAGCGATCTGGCAGGAGGGCCAGCGCAATATGCTGAGCCTCTCCTCCCATAGCGAGCTAATAATCGCGGAGAAGAGCGGCCATATGGTCATTCATGACCAGCCGGAGCTGGTGGTGCAGACGATTCTGGGGATGCTGGCAGACTAGCAGCGGGGTTAAGGATACAGCGGCTTGATTACATTCCAGTTAGCGTGCATGTGCAAGGTTACCGGGGTGCAGCCCTTGGGCATCAGAATGCCAAGTCCGTAGCTATGCTCGAATTGTACTGCGTAGTACTGCATCTGCAGACTTTCCCAGTAGCGGTATACGCCGAAGTCTTCTTGCATAGCTGCAATATCATGGAACAAAATAACGCCGCATTCCGCCAGCTTCGGCAGCCAGGACTCATAATCATGCTTGACCGCCTCATAGGTGTGAAGACCGTCAATATGCAGCAAGTCGATGCTTCGGTCTGCAAATTGAAGCAATGCCTCGTCGAAGGTCATGCGCAGCAGATGAGAGATCCCGGGGTAATAGGTGCCCGATGAGGATAACACGGACTGGTAACAGGATTCATCGTACAGTCCCGAATGCTGGTCGCCTAACCACGTATCGACTGCGTAACATTCCGTTGCAAGCCCATGATCCTTGACTGCCTGACAGAAGGCGAAGTGAGAAGCGCCGTAATACGTCCCCAATTCTACGATCTTGCCAGACTTCATATGTCGGACCAAGTCGTAGCCGAATCTGCGATGCCCTTCCCAAGCGGTATTCAGATGCGTCCCCCGCTCATCCGTCTCAAACACAGGTCTGCTGCTGTTCCATACCATCATCTACGCTCCCCCTGTCCCCATTGATATACGTTATTGTATTCGCAGCGGGTGGGATTGGACTGGATATCTGTATCCGCCAAATCCGCTAAATCTTCAGAGTGTCCGCTTAAGAGCATCAAAAAAAAGCGGGACAAACCCAAGGCTCATTCCTGAATGAGCTTGCAGGTTGCACCGCTTATCTTCGGTTTCTATGCAATTTATGCTGTATAGCCTATTTCTCCAACTGGTACACCTGCGTGACGATCTTGAAGCCGTCCACGGTCTGCTCCGCTGCTGCCAGCTTCGAGACCCGGCGCTCCAGCACATCACTCTCGTAGACCGCCCCGGCCTTGAAGGAAGGGGTAACTTTAAGCTCGGCTGCTTCTGCGCCCAGATTGTACCAGCGGGCCACGAGATCGCCCGTCTCCTCGGATAGCTTCAGGGTGGAGAAGGCCAACGGGGAAGCTTCGGCATTCCAGCTTAGCCACTGCCCGGATACCGGCAGAGCCATTCCGCCTGCATGCGGACGTCCATTGACGGCCGGTACGCGTGCAGCCGGGCCTTGGGTCTGAAGGACCGTCCATGGAATCTGGTATTGGTAAGCCTGGGCATAAGCACCGGATACAGCGCCGTCACCAGTGTAAGGGATGATTGCATATTCTACGTTCTGCTCGCCCAGGCACTGGGCCTCCGGCGTCTCGAACACGCCCCAGTCTCCCAGCTCAGAGGAGGAACGCAGCAGGGTCACGGCAATCGTGTTCTTCCCGTCCAGCAGAACCTCGTATTCATTCAGGCCTTTGTTCGCCACGGCAAGTCCATGGACTCCGTCTGCAACACTGACGAATACCTGCTGATGCTGGGCGTTGCTCGGATTGATCCATTCTGCCGCTGGCCGGTTATTACGTCTGGCCACCTCGAAGACGGAGTCCGCATAGTGGTGATCCGCTTCGAGTCCTGAAGGGAACAAGGCTCTAAGCCGCTGGTCCTTGGCCTGATTGTTGAAGCTGGTGCTTACCTGCAGCATTCCGCTTCCGGCTTCCAGCGTGTAATGGGTTGTCAGTACAAGCGAAACCATCTGCTCCGAACGCCCGGCATTGCGCTCCGTGAACGGTACCATCTGCTGCTTCTCGGTAAGGAAAGTCTCGTCTGCACTGGCCGGAACCTCCCAGCGCAGCACCGTCTGCATCACCACACGCGACGGGGACTGCTCCTCGATTGAAATCTCAGCCGTCAAGCCTTCGGTGGTCAGCACCTCGCTGCCTTCCGGCTGGCGGTACACATACTCATTGCCGATGTCCCCGGTATTCTCATATGCATTCAATCCGGCATACACCGCACCTGATTGCTTGTCTGTAACAGTCACAGTACCGTTATCTGCAACCGCAACGATCAGCTTGGCATTCTCCATGGTGTGACCCTGGACATACACACTATCCAACTCGGCTGCTTCCGCTCCGGCGGCAGCGGCCGCGGGAACCAATGCATACGTACGGTACCCAAGCGCTGCCACATCCGCTGCCGGGAAGCTCACCCGGACCTTACGCGCCATATAAGGCTGGCGGAAGCGGTCCTTGGGCAGCTCGTAGCCGAAGTGGACTCCGAGATCCTCAAGCCGGCCCGGATAGACTTTGCCCTCTTCGTCCATAATCTGCCATTCACCAAGCGGCTCCTGTGCAAGCTCTCTGGCCAGAGTCTGCGGATTGGGCCCCTCAGGGAAATATTTCTTGACTGTAATCAGCTCCACCGTAACCGTTCCGGTTCTAGACCAGCCGCTGGTATTAAATACGGTGAACGGAACCGCTTCCGCTCCCCAGGCCGTGACTCCGGCCACATCAATGGCTTCAGTTAATGCAGCCGCGCTCTGGGTGGCAATCGCCTCAGCCATCTGGCTGCTCTTGGCGAACCGGGTCACCATCTCGCGGTGCACCTCATCCACGCTGCACCCGCAGATGCTGTCATGCGGATGATTCTGCATGAGCGTCTTCCATGCATAGGTCAGCAGCGCATGCGGATAGGCCTGTACCCCGGCCAGCGCAGCGAACGCCGCCAATGGCTCAGCCACCTTTTCCAGCAAAGTCTGACCGGATTGGTTCAATTGCTTCAGATACACCCGCGAGGACGCCGTGTTGACCAGTGTTCCCCATCCATCCGTATGCTGGCTGCGCAGCTCCCCTTCCACCGTCACCAGATTGCCGGGAAGATTGTCTTCCAGCGCCTTCAGATACTTGTCGAAATTGGAATGCACGAACTCCACATCAGGATACAGGCCTGAAGCTGTGCGGATCGCCTCGGACAGATCGGTCTGAATTGGCTGGTGATCGCAGCCGTTCATGAACAGCAGATGCGGCGTAGAAGCGAACTTCTCGGCGTCTGCGAGATTCTTGTCCCAATAAGCCTTGGCGGCCACCGGATCGGCCGGAACCTCCATCCCGTTGCAGTACCAGTTGGCGAACAGCACGCCCAGCACCTCCGAGCTGTCCGGCGAACGCCAGATCATCTCGGAATAAGGAGACTCGTAGGTATCGTTCTCGCTGACTTCATTGTTGAATCCTGTCGGCTTCACGCCGCGTCCGAAGATGGCATTCGTAATTCCGGCCTGCCGGAGAATCTGCGGTGCCTGGCCCATGTTGCCGAAGGAGTCAGGGAAATAGCCGGTTTTGGAGATGATCCCGAAGGGTCTGGCGTCCATATGCCCGATCAGCAGATTGCGCAGATTCGCCTCCCCGCTGGTCAGGAACTCGTCCTGGAGCACGTACCACGGACCGAAATGAATGCGTCCTTCACGGATATAGCGGTCCAGCCGTTCTCTCTGCTCCGGACGGACCTGCAGATAATCCTCGCGGATAATCGTCTGTCCGTCCAGGTGGAAATAACGGTACTCCGGGTCTTGATCCAGCGTATCCAGCAGCTTATCCATCAGTTCAATCAACAACAGATGGTGATGTTCATAAGGCATATACCATTCGCGGTCCCAGTGGGTGTGCGAGATGATATGCGCTGTTTTTTTATTAGCGATGTTGTTATCTAGGTTGTTAGCCATATCGGTAACCCTCCATTATCCTTTGGTTGCTCCGCCCATGCTGAACCCCTTGGACATATACCGCTGGGAGAACATATACAGCACTACGGAAGGCATCGTGTAGAGCAGTGAGAAGGCAGCGAGTCTGCCGTATTCGACCATGCCGTGGCTGCCGAAGAATTGATAGATGGTAACGGATGCCGGCAGCTTCTCCGGCGTCTGGAGCAGAATATACGGTACGAAGAAGTTCCCCCAGCTGCCCGAGAAGGTAAAGATCGCTATCGTCGCGATACCCGGAAGCATAAGCGGGGCCACGATTCTTCGGAGTCCGCCCCAGACAGAGGCGCCGTCAATCCAGGCCGCTTCCTCCAGGTCGATCGGCACGGAGTCCATGAAGCTCTTCATCATCCAGATGCCATACGGAAGGGAAGATGAAGTGAGGAAGAGCATGGTAGCGAAGATTGAATTCTGTAATTTGAAGAACAGGAACATTTGAAATACCGGAACCATGACAGCCGTAATCGGCAGCGCCGTCATGAACAGGATGCTGAGCAGAAAGCTTTTTTTGAAACGCATCTCATAACGGGATAAGGGATAGGCAGCCAGTACGGATGCAAGGACGACCAGTGTCGCCTGACCTCCGGAGAGAATGACACCCACGCCGAACGAGCGCAGATTGCCGCTGTCTCCGAGCACTGCCGAGAAGTTATCCAGCGTGAAATTGGGGAACCTTATACCCTGCTGGGCATTTGTATCAAACGAAGCGAGCAGAATCCAGAATAACGGCAGTAGGAAGCAGAGTCCCAGAACCACCAGAATGCCGTATTGTATATTACGTTGAAGCCTATGCTTGACCACAGTGATGCACCTCCTTCAGGGTTAGACCTTGACTTTCATTGATTTCATGTAGAACAAGCTTGCAACAATACCGATCACCAGCAGCACGAGTGAAATTGCGGTACCGTATCCGAATTGATAATTGACGAAGGCCTGATTGTACATAAATACCGGCAAGGTCTGAGTGGCCGTACCCGGGCCCCCTCCGGTCATGGTATAGATCAGTGTGAATACGCCCAGCGTCTGTAGCGTTACGAGCATCATGTTGGTGACAATCGAACCTTTAACCATTGGGATGGTGATGTAGCTTAGAATTTTGAAGTTGCTTGCCCCGTCGATAGTGGCGGCTTCCTCGATATCCTTAGGAATCTCATCCAGTGCCGATTGATAGACCATCATCGAAAAAGCGGTCCCGTGCCAGATGTTCGCAATGATTACACTCACCATCGGGAAGCTGAACAGCCAGGAGACCGGGCTAATGCCAAACCAGCCGATGATCTGATTGAGGGACCCGTTATCACTGAAGAACGCAACCATACAGAAGGCGACTACGATCTCCGGTGTAACCCAGCCCGCAATGACAATAATGCCGATGATCCGGCGGAAGGTTACATTCTTCTCCTTCATTAACAAGGCTAAAATGAAGCCGAGCACGACCTGGCCGATTACCGCTGAGAAAATCAGGAAGACCAAGGTTCTTAAGACGCTGATCCGGAAATCCGGGTCCTGGAACATGTTGGTGAAATTCTGGAACCCGATGAATTGCAGGTTACGGGCGGCACTCCCCGTCAAGGCCATATTGGTAAAGGCAAAGCAAATCGTTAGAATAATCGGTACGATAAAGAATATCAGCAGCAGCAAGACAGAAGGCGACAGAAATAAAAATGCGCCCCGCGACTTTCTTTTCATAGGTCACTCCCCCTCCAAATCCGAAAGAGGAGAATCGCTTCTCCTCTTATCCGAATTCTCAAATCCTCTATTTAACTTCTACTTTATCTTCGCCAAGCGAGCGGGCTACGTTATCCTTCAACTGCTTCACGCCATCTTCCGGTGTAAGCTTGCCGGATGCAATGCTCTCTACAATGCTCTGAAGCTGTGCGGATACGGTAGCATACTGATCATTGGCCGGACGGAATTTAGCCACTTCCAGCAAAGCCTGAGCTTCGGCGGTAAACGTACGGTCAGTATAGCCTGCTACATCCACGGAATCGTTACGCGGGCTCAGGTTGCCCTCTGCTACTACACGTCCTGTAGCATTCTCCTGATTCATCAGGAATTCAAGGAATTTCCATGCCGCTTCTTTGTTCTGCGATTGTGCCGGAATCGACCAGGCCCAGCCGCCGGACATGGTGATGGCTCCAGGGGCTTGACCCGTCTGTGTCGGGAATGGAGCGAAGCCCATCTTCTCTGCTACATTCGCAATTGGAGCCGCGCCGTTCTCGAACCAGGTCGATCCTGCCCAGCTTCCATCCACCGCCATAGCAAGCTTGCCTTGCGGGAAGAGCTGCTGGAAGGCAATGCTGCCGGCTTGTCCGTTAAGTGCAACCTGCATCGTTGGTCCTGTTTTATCCACATTGAATACCTGATTAATGAATTTGAAGGAGTCGAGCAGACCTGCACTGCTTACGACCCATTTCTTCGTTTGGTCATTATAGAGCGTGTCGCTCGTTCCATACAGCAGCATTTCCAGGGTCTGCATGGTTACGCCTTCTCCGCTGGACTTGCCCACGATCATATTCAGCGGGGTTACACCCGGCAGCTTATCCTTGATGGTACGTGCGGCCTGAAGCACTTCTTCCCAGTTCGCAGGCTTGAAAGGCACCGGCAATCCCGCTTGCGCCAGCAGCTCTTTGTTATACCAGATTCCCCGGGTATCGGAGGTGGCCGGAACGCCGTAGACTTTGCCGTCTTCACCGGTTACCCCTTCTTTGAGGTTCTCAATGAACTTGTCCTTCCAGTCACTCCAGCCTGCAACCTGTGTATCGAGCGGCTCCAGATAGCCGGCTGCCGCATCCGACTTGATGATCGAGGTATCTTCAGCCACAATGTCCGGCGCTGTGTCAGGAGACTTCATCTGCAGTACGATCTTGGAGGTATAGTCCCCTTCACTGGCCAGTACCGGAGCGATATTAATCTTAATATCCGGGTTCGCGGTTTCGAATTTCTCAATCAGCCCGGATTTGAAATATTTGGCCAATGTATCTTCTGAGCCTGACGAACGGAAGGTAATGGTGACTTCTTCCTTGCCTCCGGCATTTCCCGAACCCGCATTGGAATTGCCGCTTGAACAGGCCGTTGTCAACAGAAGAAGGGAAGCCATGGCCGCTGTCATCGTTACTTTTAATTTATTTGTTTTCATTTGTCCTTGCCCCTTTGTTTGTGGTTTCATAACGCTTTCATAAAAGCTTCAGAAAGAACGGCTAAGCCGTTTCTTCCGCAGATCAAACCATACCAGAGCTACTTCAATACCCGAAAACCGCAATAATCCATAATCAGTTCACTGAACAGCATATTCGACCAGGAGAACCATGGACGGGTGAACTGTGAGGCATCCTCCACGGAGAAGCCTTCATGGGTCAGGCCGGTTCCGCCATCCGTGTCCTGAATGAGCTGAAGCAGGCGGGCTTTCTCGCTGCGTTCTGGGGAAGTCAGGCCCTGCATCGACAATGCGATGTGCCAGATATAACCCTCCGGGGTATGCGGGCTTCCGATGCCTTCCGCCGCGCGCCCTTTATAGTAATAAGGGTTATCCTCACTCAGAATGAACTTCCGGGTATTCCGGTACACCTCGTCGCTCTCGTCGGTGTAGCCCAGATACGGCAGGGACAGCAGGCTTGGAACATTGGCATCATCCATCAGATTGTAGTGGCCCAGCCCATCCGTCTCATAAGCATAGATTCTCCCATATACGGGATGATTATAGATGCCATGCTCTTGTATTCCCTGATTGATCTCATCGCCAAGCTTCTTCGCGGATGCTGCAAGCTCCTGATCCCCGTAGATCTCACGGGCAATCTCTTCCAGATAACGCAGGACAACGACAGCGAACATATTGGACGGAATCAGATACCCGTATTCACAGTTATCGTCACTTGGACGGAAGCCCGACCAGGTCATCCCGGTATATGCGGTCTCACTGCCTTTGCCTTCTCTGGCCAGTGTGTCCGTAAGCGGGGCATCCAGACGCTGGAAGGTGTACGGGGACTTGGTCTCATGATGCTGCTCCACTCTCCACAGCTTCAGGATCTCAAGGGCAGCCCGGCGGAAGGTCTCATCGAACTGCGTGACACAGCCGCTATTCTTCCATAGCAGATAACTGAGCTGAATCGGATAAGCCAGCGAATCAATCTCATATTTGCGTTCCCAGATCCATGGGCTCATCTCGGTCAGATCGGATTGATGTCCGTGGCCGTTCGCCGTTTCATTGAAAGCATTGGCGTACGGATCAAGCAGGATATAATTCATCTGCCGCTTCACCAGCCCCGCGATCATCGCTTCCATCCCCGGGTCCTCGGCGGCAAGCAGCAGATACGGGCGAACCTGCGCTGCGGAATCACGCAGCCACATAGCTGGTATATCACCTGTTATAACAAAAGTGGTCCCGTCCGCTTTTGGCGAAATCGTGGTACCAATGGTATTGATGATGCAGTCCTCGAACATCTTCGCCAGCTTGGAAGAGTCTGGAAGCTCTCTCTGTACCTTCTCGATCAAATCATAGACGGACTTTGGAATTACATTCTGCAGTTTCAAGGTTGTATGTTGCACCTCCAAATAGTATATATCAATATTTCAAACGCTTTCATCATAGTAAACAAATACTATAAATATGTCAATATATTATTGGTATATTTATAGACTATCATGATCTAATGGTATAAATAGTATGTACAGAAATGTTATTTCTATGTATGGGGAATTTACTTTGATGGGGGTGGAATGAAGAACCTACATACCGAAACGACAAAAAAGCCCTCGCAAACGAAGGCTTTAATCTCACTCCAGCCATTGGCATTCTGCCATTTCAGGCACTCCGGTCCTCACACCAACCAACTCACTCCTGCTGGGCCTGTGCGGTTGAGCGGCCAGGAATGAATTGAGCCGGCAGCAGAATCCGGGTGATAGGCTGTTCCTGCCCCTGCATCGTAAGTACATTCTCGAAGGCTTGCTTCCCGATGCTGAACTGATTCTGACGCATATGCGTCATTCGGCAGCCCTCATGCGGATCGGGACTGTCGAAGCAAATGACGGACAAGTCTTCGGGAATGCGCAGTCCCAGTTGGCCTGCCGCCTCCTCCACCAGCAAAGCGATGTCATACTCCGCAGCAAACAATGCCGTAATCTGCGGATATTTCTGCAGATGCTCCACCAGCCTGTCCACATCTGCGATCCGGGCCTGCGGGTCGAAGACATTGGGCATGGTGGACGTAATCGTCTCCATCCATAGCTCTCGGTTCAACAGCAGATTATGCTCCACATGAGCTTCAATAATGCCGTCGATCCGTTCCTCAATGGCTGTGGTATTCGCCGGCGGCGGAGCCAGGAATCCGATATGCCGGTGTCCCAGCCCGAACAGATAACGCGTTGCCTCCTTGGCGGCCTGCACATTATCCGTACTGACGGACGAAGCGGGGATCCCCTTCAGGTAACGGTCAATCATGACGAACGGGAATTTCTGAATGACCAGCTTCAGAATCTCAGCGCTGAAGTATTCGCCTTGTGCCGGAAAAATAATCAGCCCATCCACACCAATCCCCAGAAGCTGCTGAATCGCCTTCTCTTCCAGTTCTGGAATCCCGAACGACCGCCGCACCACCAGGAAGGCGTCATGGTCCCGCGAAGCCTCTTCCATCCCGTAGATCAGCTCGGTACCGTACATATCACTGAAGTGTGTAATGACCAGTCCAATAATCTGTTTCTTGCCGGGGGTCCCGGGCGGCTGCTGGAAATCAAACGGTTTCATGAATAACGAATTCGCATCAGCGACGAAGGAGCCCCTGCCCGGCTGGCGGATAATCAGTTGTTCATCGGCCAGCAGCTTGAGGGCTTTCTTGGCTGTAATCCGGCTCACCCCGAATTCACTGCACAGCTCTTTCTCGGAGGGAACCCGGTCCCCGGCTTTATATTCATGTTGTGTGATCCGTTCGCGCAGCGTTCTAAAAATCATTTCATACATCGGGATCGAGCCCGAGTCATTGGCCATATTCAAGCACCTCCATTACCACTTTCTCTCAAAGACACATCCTAATATACCATGTTATATTAGGAATGTGAAGAATGCGTTATGCTTGCATATGGCTCGTATGATCTTAAGTTACCGTGCGCGCTGGCGCAATGGATTTGCTTTCTTCCGCTTATACTGGCTCCGCTCCGGCTGCCCTTCTCCTTCCGAATCCTCCTTACTGGGAGTCACCGCGAAGAAGGACAGCAGGCCGCCAACCGCACCGACACCTGCCATGGTGCCGAACAAGGTCCAGTGTCCCCGATTCACTAAGAGTGACACCACCGGCGGTCCCAGCGCGACCCCGATGAATCTCATGCTGCTGTACAGGGAAGTAATCGTGCCCCGATTCTCCTTCTCGATTCCTTCTGTAATCAGCGCATCCATGCAGGGCAGAACCACCCCGATCCCGATTCCGCTTACACTCAGGAAGCCTACCATGAAATAGATGTTCTCGTTGAAACCTGTCACTAGCGTGGAGGCTGTCAGTAAGGCCATGCCGCCGAAGCCGAGCCATTTCATGAGCAGCTTGTTTTTCCCGATGATCTTGCCGCTTCCGTAAGATGCCAGACACAGCAGGGCAAGCGGAACGGCCAGCACGAAGCCTTTGTAGGCACCATGCAGGTTATATTTCGACTCCAGGATCTCCGATAAATAGAACAATACCCCGAAGGTTGCAAACATACAGATGCCGCCAATCGCAAAAATGGCATACAGCCAGCGCCCCCGCTCATGCAGAATCTCTCTGATCCCGGTCAGGAATTGCTTAAGGCTTGTCTTGACCGCCTGCTCCCCGGTCTTCGGCTGCTTGACCAGGAAGATCACCAGCAGGAATGAAATTAGACACAGGACCGGAATCGCAATGAAGGGTGCATACCACAGCAGGGTCCCCAGATAAGCTCCCAGAATAGGGCTCAGCACCTTACCGAAGGTGTTGGAGGTCTCAATCAGACCGAGCCCCTTACTGACCTCCTTCTCATCCTTGAACAGATCGCCTACGAACGGAAGCACGATGGGAAAAGCGCCTGCGGCTCCAATCCCCTGAACCAAGCGTCCGGCCAGTATGATCCAATACGCAGTGATTCCCTTGAAGAACCAGGCTGCGGCTACACATCCTGCTCCGCCCAGGGCAGCCAGCAGCAGACTGGGCAGAATCACGATTTTCCGCCCGAAACGGTCCGATAAATACCCGGCAATGGGAATCATCAGAATGGCGATCAGGCCATAGACCGTGATGATCATACTGACTTGAAAAGCACTGATCCGCAGCTCCTTGGAAATCTGCGGCAGAATCGGCAGCAGCATGGAGTTGCCCAGTGTCATAATCAGCGGGATGGAAGACAGTGCAATTAATGCCCCTTTTGACCCTTTCATTGACGAACCACCTTCAATTAGTTTCGCATCCTGCTTATTGTCGGTCTAACGACTGTATTTATACCCTTGAATCGGAATGCTACTGTGGAACCTGAATTAGTTGAAGAGGGACCTGCCCTTAACGATCAGATACCAGCCGTAGCATAACGAACAGGCCAGTAAATAAGATACAAACGTCCAGCCCAGATTCCAGCCGTAAGCATAGCTTACTTTCCCGCTTAACACCAGGCAGAACTCAAACATAGTTTTGCAGAATGTAAAGAGCAGGAGAAGCAGCAGCGAATTCAGGGAAGACCTCCTTACCGTATAGATAAGCAGACAGGAGACCACCGGAAATATCCCCAGATTATAGGGAAGAAAGGATAGAATCCCCGAGCCGGCCGGGGTAATGCTCCACCACTTCATATGGTATCCGACCTCATCGAACACACAAGCGATTACACTTGCAATAGGTGCGATGAGCAGGATAATTGAGCTGTCTTGTCTGAGAAAATAACTGGCTATACACCAAGGAATAATCCATCCGATGATTACGTTAATAAGCAATTAATTCCATTCCTCCATCTGAATTCACATCTGCCTATTATGGCTTAATGAATTGCCCCTTATGCGTGGAGGCGGTCATCCGCGGTCCTCTTACTGGTTGTCCTAATCCTGACATTGGCTGAATAAACTGGCTATATAAAGGAGGAGGACAACATTAACATATTCATCGGTTATATGGTACTCGGATTATCCCTGTCGGCACCGATCGGCCCCATCAATGCGGCCCAGCTGGACAAAGGTCTGCGTGGAGGCTTCATGCATGCCTGGGTAGTCGGCCTCGGTGCGATCAGCTCCGATATCATCTACATGCTGCTGGTTTATTTCGGCATGATTCACCTGCTGGATGCCCCATTTATCAAGGCTTTCCTGTGGCTGTTCGGTTTCTTTGTCCTTGTCTACACCGGAGTAGAGAGCATCAGGCATTCGGGGGAATTGTCGGGAGCAGAGATGAGGGGAAGCGAGGCCTCCCTGTCCAGATCCTTCACCTCCGGGTTCCTGATGTCACTGTTCAATCCCCTGTCCATCCTGTTCTGGCTTGGAATCTATGGCTCGATCTTAGCCAAGGCGGTCAATGAGTATCCGATGCAGCAGTTATTGGTCTACAGCGGTGCCATCGTCCTCGGGATTCTGCTATGGGATGTGACCATGGCGGCCGCCTCCAGCATGTTCCGCAAATTCCTGACCGTCCGGGTACTGCGGGCCGTCTCAGTATTATCCGGCCTGTCTCTGGTCGGATTCGGCTTCTATTTCGGCGTTCAGGCTGCCCGGTTGCTCTTCTTCCATTAGATCTTGTTCTTCCGCAGCCGGATGCCCTTAATCCTGAACGCGGGTCCTCCTGGCAGCGAAGGATAGCCGCCAGCCTGCTCTTCCGGCCCGGATTCCTTAACCGGAGCATCTTGCTGCTTGCGGATATGCTGAACAATCCAGTCCCCCAGCGCAATGAACGAGACAATCAGCAGGCTGATATAGAAGCCCGGGCGGCTCAGCTTATGGAACAGGGTGCCTGTAACCGCTACCAGAATCAGCACCAGCCCGCTCCAGCGTTTCACGGCGCTAAGCACGCCCCCCTTCAGCAGCTTGCCCGAGGAGAGCAGGATGAACGCCCAGTTATACAGAATCATCAGTCCGGCGGCGGTGGTGATGTATTCATATACTTTTCCCGGCAGCAGCAAGGCCATAATCACCGTCCCCGTCAGACCGCTCGCAATCAGGCACAGTGCCAGCAGCGGATACTTGTCCTTCCACTTCCTGGAGAACACCTTAGGTGCATCCCCCTCCTGGGCCAGCGTAATCATCATTGAGGTAATCGCATACAGCGATGCCGTCATCGTGGAGAACCCGGCAATGATCAGCACCCCGTTGAACAAATGGGGCACGAAGGCCAGATGGTCGCTGCGCAGGGCCAGTACGAACGGGCTTTCCTTCGGGTTAAAAGCACTAAGCGGCACCATAATCACCGCCAGTCCAATGGACAAAATATACACGGTTCCCAGCCCCAGCAGCATCACCTTTCCCGCCTTCGGCGCCTCCTCCGGCTTCTGCAGCCGGTAAGACATAATCCCCAGCACCTCAATCCCGCCATACGCATAGAAGGCAAAGATAAAGGCGGACCATACCCCAATGCCCCCGGACGGGAACACCTCCTTATAGCTGAGCGGAACCTTCGGGGTGAACTTGCCGCCGCCGATCCAGCCTGCCAGTAGCATAGCCGCTATCACCAGGAACATAAGAATAGCCGCCACCTTGATGACGGCCAGCACGTTCTCCACCCGGTCGAAGCCTTTGTTCCCGAAGAATACAATCCCCAGAGCGACTACCGCATACCCCGCTGCAAAAATCCACATCGGTACGCCCGGGAACCAGAACCGCGAGAAGATGGCCAGTGCCGTAAGCTGGCTACCCATAATGAGCAGCTCCGAGAACCAGTACAGCCAGCCGCTGCCGAAGCCCGCCCAGCTCCCGAAGCCCTGCTTGGCATAGGAGCGGAAAGAGCCTTGCTCCGGCTGTGCCGCCGTCATCCGGGCCAGGGCATCGAAGACGACATACGTTCCCGCCGCCGCGAGCAGGTACACCAGCAGCACCGCCGGTCCGCCGATTGTGATTGCCAGCCCCGAGCCGAGGAAATACCCGGTGCCGATTGTCCCCGCAATGCCGAGCAGGCTTAGCTGCCACCACTTCAGTTTCTTGTCTTTTCCCGCTGATCCAGAAGTCTGATTCATGAACTCCGTCCTTATCTTGTCAGAATTAGAGAGGTCTCTCAGAGCTCTATGATTCCCTAAGGGCGGGGATTCATGAATTTAGTTTTTAGTCCCGTTCATTATCATTCATACTTTGGGAAACCACATGTCCCAGTACAACATGTAGATAGGCCATAATGACGTGCTGTCGGGTTCAAAGCCGCGGTAGTGGCGCATATATCCGGCCAAGTACGCAAAGGATGAGGTGTGCGGGCCCGCGAAATATGGTGCGCCCAGACAGACCAGCCAGTCTACTAAGGCTTGTTCTTCCAGAGATAATGACTCGAATTCGGCCAACATCTCCGGCGAGAGCCTTAGAAAATTGCGCTTGGTTAGTATGATGGCCTGGGAGTGTCTCTCTCTGAATTCAGGCATTGCTTCTAATAGAAATTCTTCATTGACCCCGGTTGCTACATAAACTGCCGATACTTCAGGAAATTGGGCTATGGAGTCAGTTGCCAAGCGGTCTTGTTCCCGCACATACTCATCATATTGAAAGTTCTGATTGTACATAACATCACTTTCAAGGCGCATCTGAAGAGCAGCCCAGCAAGGATGCTGAGACATCCAGCCGAGGATTGACTGAGCCAAGAGCAACGGCTTCTGCGCGAACGGAATAGACTCTGCGATCCAGATGCCTATATTGCGGGAATCATCCGGGGACATTGGACTGATGGGAAAACGGGAACATTCATTAATGGGTTCATGTGATGCGACGACATCCCACGGACGCAGGAGGGACACCCCTTTAGCAGCCAGTGCTCTGTGAAATTGATCCACCTCTATGAAAGCCTCAATAGGCAAGGGCGAGAAAAAATCCTCATCTGATAAATCAATAAAATTACGAGTCTGGCCATCTGCTAAAATAATACAAGCCTCCTCTCCCTGTTGGACACACATGAAAGCTTCCGATATGGTTCGATACAAAGCCATTAATTGATTGCACAATCCTTCCATACCGAATACACGATTCTGAAAATATCTCATCCTTCTCACCTCTATATATGACTTTATGAATGACATCCTGATCTTGACAGATGCCCGTAACCGGTCTGTATGCTCTGCAGCGAGGTGTATCTGGGCAGGTACCCTATTCGGGAAGCGCGGTCATTTAGCGAATAATAGTTATTTTTGGAGCCAGTAATGGAGTTATAGTTAGGGTTATCCTGTATTTCATACTTCAGACCATGGTAATCTGCAAAGTAGTCAAGGATCTCAAACTTCGCAACAGGCTTCAGCGAGTACACATCATAGACATCATTCGGTATCCCTTCCAGCATACATAGCTTAATGAACTGGATGAAATCCCAGGGATGCACATAATCTCGAATGATGTTGTCCGTTGAGGTGAGAAGAATCTCTCCTCTCTTAAGGTGATGAATAATATCCGTCAGCAAATAACGGGAGTTCAAATCAATGAACGCGCTAAAAAAACCGAAGATCCGCAAGTCCACAATTCGGTGTCGGCTCAAACTTCTGTGTTTAGCTTCCATGTTCAGCTTAGCGATTCCGTAAAATTCCTTCGCGGACAGATGGTTAGGATCAAGCTTAAGCCACTTCCCGTCTGTAGCAGGCTGATCAAAGTCAGACCCGTACACCGCCCCACTGCTCAAGTTAATGTAAACGGCTGTCGGATACTTGTGCAGATAGGCCAGAATCAGATTATCATATTGCTCGGTAATCTGGAAGACCTTGAACGGATGTTGAACCAGGTCATGCGGATCTCCGATCCCCACCCCGTTAATAATCACATCATAGTCCGCCGCTTGTGCAAATTCATTGTATTCACAGAGCTTGACACGCTCCTGAAGCTGGTACTCCGTCAGGAAAAGGGCCATCTTGTCTGCGGATCGTGAGAATATATACAGCTCATACTCCTGCAGTACTGCAAGACCGAGAATCAGATTTTTAGAGATATGGCCTGTGGCTCCTAGTATGGCAATCTTTATCTTCATAATGTCTACATAGCAGCCCCTTTCCGGTTTACGCTCTTCCATAACCAAGATATTCACTGCCATGCCCGTTTATACGGTATTCCGGACCGGCAAGTCCAGTAAATTACCAAAACTAGAGTCAGGCTGGAGGCTCTCTTACAGGTCCGGTATATAAAGAAGCAGGCAGTTGTAATCTTCCAACTGCCTGCTTCTTTATTATTCTTTCTTATACCTTGTCTCTTCGAGCACTTGATGTAATGCGCTTCTTTGGCCCAGCAAGACCTGATTCCCCGGCAAGTATGCTAAGGCCTGCTCATTATGCCGGTAGGCCTGCTGCCATTCTCCGGCGGCGGCGAAGCAGCGGCTGACCAGGACATGAGGCAGCCAGGTGTAACAGGCCTGTGAGACCGGACGTTCTCCCGGAGGCGCGGTCTGCCGGCCGATTGCCTGGAGATACCAGTAGATTGCACTCTCCCATTCCCGGCGCTCCTCGAAGAATCCGGCTATAGCGCAGCAGACATCTGCCTGGGGCAGCCCGAAGCCGAAAGAGCGGAAGAGGCTATTCAGCCTGAGCTCCGCTTCACCGAGCTCCCGGTAACATTCTGACAACCGCAGACAACATGTAATCCTTTTCTCCTTCCAGCCGCTAAGCTCGCGCAATACCTGTTCATAGGAAGCAGCAGCAGCTTGATAGTTCCGGGCGCCGAAGCATTCATTCGCATAGTGGAAGAGCAGCCTTCCTTCAGCTTTGCCTTCCTCAGCGATCCAGCGCTTAAGAATTTGCAGGTTGCGCTCCGTATGAACAGCAGACGGACGATGATCAATATAAACGTCTGTATTCAAGGCAGAGCCCGCTCCAATGTTCAACTCTTCATGAACCCTTCCCTGCCAGCGGAAATGTCCGCGCTTCACAACACGGGGACGACGCTCTGGATACACTGGGACAACAGTTGGGGCAGCTTGGGAAGGCTGCGGAGATAGCCGGGCCCCCATCCAGATCACCTCCACCCCCTCATGCTCCTGCGCAAGCTGCTGCTTCAGCCGGGCCAGCTTCTCAGCTTCCGGCGCACTCAGCAGCTCATCCGCGTCCATCCAGATGACATAAGGCATCGTCGCCTGCTCATAGGAATAATTACGGGCAGCTGCAAAATCCTCATCCCACTGATAAGTAAACACCTTCTCGGTATACCAGCCTGCAACAGTGACAGTCCTGTCTGTCGATCCCGTATCCACAATAATGATCTCATCCATCAGGTCTCTGACCGAGTCCAGACAACGTCCTAACACAGCTTCTTCGTTCTTCACAATCATACACAGACTGAACAGACCTTCCTGTTCTGCTTCCATCTCCCCGCCTCCTGAGAATGATGCGATATACAAAAGAAGCCATCCCTAAGGATAGCTCCTTAATCCGCTAATAGGTGAAGCGGCTCTATTCTAGGATCAGGTTAATCTGTGAACAGACCATACTACGCCAGAAGTTGTAGCACCTAGATCCACATCCAGCGCCACTCCATTAGACTGGTAGACGAGAATGATCACATCACCTGCTGTAAGCTCCACTTCACCTGCCAGTGTGACTGTTCCGCTTCTAAGAAGTGTTCTAAGGGTTAGCGTTCCTGTAACATCTACATCCAGTACCGGTAATAATCCGGTGACCAGATCTGTAACTGGAGCTGGCGTAGTTCTTTGTACCACTAAAGACGGATTCGCTGCCGGGTCTAAAGCAGTGGCAATGGCTGCGGTATAGGCAAAGTTGACAGTGGCTTCAACAGAATATCTTCCTGTCTCTGGAACGGTATATTCCCCTAAGGCCTGGTCGAATGCCGCATTGCCGTAATACGGCGACGTTTCTTCCCAGCCAACAAACGTGGCCGTGGTGCCTGTCACCAAGGTTGGCAGAAATACCGAGAATCCTTCACCTGCTAATACAGGACCAGTCGTTCCTGTGACTCCTGTCATTCCCGTAAGCCCTGTAACTCCCGTAAGCCCTGTGACTCCCGTAAACCCTGTGGCCCCCGTAAGCCCTGTGGCCCCCGTAGGCCCTGTGGCCCCCGTAAGCCCTGTGGCCCCCGTAAGCCCTGTGGCCCCCGTAAGCCCTGTGACCCCCTGATCGCCTCCTCCAGAACCCGTGGGTCCTTGAGGACCTTGGACTCCCGTGGTCCCAGTAGGTCCTTGGGCTCCTGTCGTTCCTGTAGGACCAGGAGCTCCTGTGATCCCTGTAGGTCCAGTAGCTCCAGAATCGCCTCCACCTGGACCGGTGGCACCGGTAGGTCCTGCTGGCCCTCTCTCTCCTGCCGGCCCTCTATCTCCTGCCGGTCCTGTAGGTCCCGCCGGTCCTGTTGCTCCGCCGCCGCCACCTTTGTCTGCACCTAACAATTCTTCCGATACTAACCGGTGTGCAGTGACCAATTGTCCCGATGAATTCTTTCCCCATAGCGAGATCTGCACCGGCTCAACTTCCTCCGATGAATTCGGTGATGTAATAAATGTGAATTCATAAGCATTGACATCAGCATAGTAATTCTTCGTAATGACTTGATTCGCTGCAATGTTGAGCAATTCGCTTACGTACATCACTCTCGTTCCGCCGGTCAATTGATAACCCTGAATGGTGAGTGAGTAAGCCGAAGCCTCGCTGCGGTTATCAATTTTGACAGTAACCTGCTGAGTAGGTCTGACTCCGTTCACAGGGTTATTCTCAATAGGTCCTGTTGATAAAAAAGCCATTACATGGTCACATCCTTACAGATTTGGATTTCATTCCAGTATGCGCCGGGAATCATGCCAAATCCGCATGATCAGCGGACCCTCCCGTCAGCAGCATACTTAATGATTAATATAGTAGTATTCATCTATACAGGTTTGGTGTGGACTTAGCGGATGGTCTCGATAGAATAGGCTTCCTCCCCATCCGCCAAATCTTCTCTGCTCTGTGAATACCACTATATGCGCCAAGTCTGGAATGTGTCCGTCAGATCAAGTTGAAATATCCGTTTCGTCCACGAGATCGATTTGCATGATCTTTTTTAATTCCTCCCTGTCCAGGTAAGGATACATGTCCTCAATCGGCCGGTTCACCACCAGCTTGGGATAGACATTGGTATCCTTATCCAGCTTTACCTCAAGGAAAGCCGGCCCATCCACACTCAGGAACTGATTAAGCTGATGCATATCAGCCATCGTATTCATAGTATATGCCGGGAGCTTATACGCTCTAACAATATCAATGAACGAAGGATTAGGATTCACCGTCGATTGTTGTCTGCCTGCGAAATATAAATCCTGGAATTGCCTAACCATGCCAAGCGAGCTATTATTCATAACGACGATTTTAATGGGCAGATTCAGCCGGACCACCGTATCAAGCTCCTGGATATTTAGTTGAAATCCTCCATCCCCTGCAATCACAAGCGTCTCCTGTCCTGTGGCCAGACAGGCACCGATAGCAGCCGGTAGGGCAAAGCCCATGGCCCCCATCCCTCCGGAATTAAGCAACCTCTGATGCCCGGTCAGCCTGAAGGATTGCGAAGCCCACATCTGATGCTGGCCCACATCCAGACATACCGTATGGAAGGTCTCTGATCTGGAGGACAACAGCTCCATGAACCGGTTCGGTTCAATTTCATCAGCCTGCGGAGTGAAGGAATAGGTAGGATATTGCTTCTTAAGTAGTGTAATATAGTCTAACCATGCAGTAGTATCTGGCTTGCTAAATATGGTTAATGCCTCATTCATCCTCTCCAGAAATACATTCAGACTGGAGTGAACGGCTAGGCTTACGCTAACTTTGCTGTTAAGCTCGTTAGTATCAATATCTACATGGATCAAGTCAGCGCCGCGCCCGAAGGTATCCGGTCTGGTTCCGGTCTGTCTGGTATCCAGCCTTGAGCCGAGGATAAGTAACAAGTCACAATTCGCCAGGATAAGATTGCTGTAACGGTTGCCGTATGACCCGATCAGACCTGTATATAACCGGTGGTCATGCGGGATGACATCCAATCCCATTAATGAAGTAACAACGGGGATTCCGGTCAGCTCAATAAACCGGGATAATGACGCTTCGGAGTTACCGGCCCTCACTCCCCCGCCCGCCAGAATCAGCGGCCTCTTGGCTACCTCAAGCCGTTTCAGGATATCCGCAACAACGGCTTCGTCTAAGTCGCCGTCATCTTGCACAAGCTCCTGATATTCAACACTATCATAGAAGCTGGCCAGCGTATCAGGCTCCACCTCTGCCCGCTGAAGATTCATCGGAAGATCCAGAAGCACCGGGCCGGGCCGGCCGCTTTGCGCGAGCGCCACAGCCTTTTCCAGCTCATACCTGATCTGATCCGGCTTCGTAACCATGACTGCATATTTGGTTAACGGCTGCGCGACACTGACAATATCCGTTTCCTGGAATCCTATTTGCCGGACCGGACGGTCGAATTTATACTCATATGTGTTTACTTGACCGGTGATGAATAAGCAGGGAACGGAGTCGAAGTAACAACTGCCTATACCGGTTAACAGATTCAAGGCCCCCGGTCCGCTAGTAGCCATAGCCACACCCAGCTTCCCGTTCATTCTCGCATAGGCTTCTGCTGCGAATGCGCCTGCTTGTTCATGACGGACAGAGACACACTCGATGTCCTCTCTAACTGAGACGGAATCGAGCAAATGGACAATCGCCCCGCCAATGAACTCGAAGACATGGGAGACACCTTGCTGCTTGAGATAATCAATGACATAATCAGATATCTTCAAGTAAACTCCTCCTCCATGGACCTTATCCGCCCGCTGTAAGTGATTCTTCAGCTATGGTGTTCAAATATTGTCCGTAGGCCAGCTTGCGCAGCGGCCTTGCCAGCTCCAGAAGCTGCTCTCTGGTAATGTAGCCTTTATTGAAAGCAATCTCTTCAATGCAAGCCACGTACAGGCCTTGCCGCTTCTGGAGCGTCTCCACCAGATTGGCTGCCTCCAGCAATGAATCCGGCGTCCCGGTATCCAGCCAGGCCATTCCCCGGCCGAACAGCTCCACATTCAATTGGCCTCTGCTTAAATACTCCCGGTTAACATCTGTAATCTCGATTTCACCACGCCGTGAGGGCTGGATATGTTTTGCGATCTCAACGACCTGACGGTCGTAGAAGTATAAGCCCGGCACTGCATAATGGGAACGGGGATACAGGGGCTTCTCCTCCAGCGCTACCGCCTTGCCCATGCTGTCAAATTCAACAACACCATAAGCCGAAGGATCTTGTACCCGGCAGCCGAAGATCGTGGCACCCTCCCGCCGCTGGACAGCTCGCTCCAGAATAGAGCTGAAGCTCTGTCCATAGAAGATATTGTCGCCCAGAATCATGCACACATGATCTGTACCAATGAATTCTTCTCCAATCAGGAACGCCTCTGCCAGTCCGCGCGGCTGCTCCTGTACCGCATATCGGAAGGACAGGCCAAGCTGTTCGCCATTGCCCAGAAGATCCTGGAACAGCCGGATGTCTCTCCCGGTGGAGATAATCAGGATATCCCGGATGCCTGCCAGCATCAATACAGACAGCGGATAATAGATCATAGGCTTGTCATATACCGGCAGAATCTGCTTGGAGATCGACTTCGTCAGCGGATGCAGCCTCGTCCCCGAGCCGCCCGCCAGAATAATGCCCTTCATCCGTCCACCCTCCCAGTTCTAATCATTTCTAAAGATAATCCCTGCGGCTTGAGAAGCCACAGGGATCAATCTAAGCATCACTTATGCAGCTTGTATCCTCGCTTTATTTACTCTGTAATTTGTAGATTCCGCTGGTCAGGGAATAGAACAATGGCTGATAATCAGCTTCAGGTGGAAGGTCAAAGGTACGTACGACGCTTACGGTGTATACATTCCGGGTCCTGATTACGACCACATACCGGCTGTCCCTCGAGAAATTGATTCCACCCTGGAACTTGTTAACCGTCATGGAGACAGTTCTTGCGGTCTTATCTCTGGTCGAGAACAGCATCAATGAGTCAGTGCCTTGGATACATATCCACTGTTCATCTGGAGACAACACCATAGCAAATTGACCGGTTACACCACGATAGTCATTTAACTCATTCCCACTTACATAATGGATAAAATTGCTTGAATTAAGAATCGCCATTACTTAAATGAAGTAAGCCGGTAGGTGTACCATCCAACGTAACCATTGTGAATTGACCTTCTCCTATATTATTAATAAAGTACCTATTTTCTTCACTGCTCACAAGCCATATCTGCTTGCTGTCAAGGGTTACTCCTAGCGGATTGGAGAAACTCGGATCTGGGCTACCGCCAATGGATCTGAACATGTTTCGGGTAAGCGACTCTGCAGCAATCTCATAGGCATGAACCTGGTTTGTGGCGAATCTGCAGGCCGGGCTCCCGGCAGTCTCCGTCCAAGGAGTGGGCCTAAGGGTCCCACTGGCTCGACCGGTGTAGTTGTAGCAATTGGAGGCGTGACAGGGGCAACGGGCTATACGGGACCTACCGGGATGCCGAAGCTACCTGTAATCCTTGCATTCACATCCGCAATGAGAGCTTCCCCAGCATTGCCGCTGCCGATAAAGGGCTCGGTAAGGGTATGAATGATCCTTCCGTCTTTCAGCACCGATAGTCCCACGATCAGGTGATAATTGCCGGCCATCGCCGGCTGGAACGACAGAGGCACGCTGAAATCAATTTGGACGGAGGGGTGACTCTCCTCCAGCAATACCGGACTTGCCAGCCGGATGGCCGGTCCCGGACTTCCCAGTTGCACCGGAATCAATGATGACATGTGAACACAACCCTTCTGTCACTTTATTATTCGCCTTGTCCGCTTGATGTGAAGACAGATTAATCCCTGTAGTTTCAGAAACCACAGGGATTGATCTAATCACTTCTCATGCTTACTTGTATCTTTGCTTATTTACTCTGCGTTTTGTAGGCTCCGCTAGTGAGGGAGTAAGATAGCGGTTGATTTGCAGGATCAGTTGGAAGGTCAAAGGTTAGAACTGAGAAATCCTCTGTACTTATACTGTACACATGCTGGGTTCCGATTACGATTGCATACCGGCTATCCCTGGTGAAATTCAGTCCGCCCGGTACGGCAACATCATCAAATTGATAGAAACTTCCAATAGATAAAGAGCCTGTATTCCGTATGATTACTTTCACACCTGATTGGTAAACCAACCATTGATCATTTGGTGAGATAGCCATGCTTCTAAATTGAGATTGATACTGCAAATATAATCTGAGCACACTTCCATCTGTAAGAACACGTATAACATAGTCTCCTAAGGCACTTACTCCAGCACATAATATGAACATAACTCCGTCACTCAACAGCTTAATGCCCCATGAAGTATCCGCGCTACTTACGATGCCATTGTTACTGAAGTCTCCAATCTTGGAGTAGGCGTACAGAATACCATAAAGTCCAGGTGTAAACCGCACCTCCGTACTGTCATTAGAGACCACAAGAGGATTTACAAATCCTGGAGAAAACGCCTGCTGGATAGGTTCGTAGGCTCCATTGAAAATATTACGCGTAATCATTCCTGTTGCAATCTCATAGGCATGAACCTGGCCTGTATAAATGTAGAAGAAGACATACTTGCTATCTGGAGAAGCAGCCGAAAATAGAACATTCGATTCCAAAGTCAAAGTTCGGATGGAATCCCTGTTCACCACATCATAGATCTGAACTTGGGGATTGGCTTCATCCGAGATGAAAAGATATTTCTTATCAGGAGTCAGCAACATATCTGCTGCCTGCATATCCGGATTCAGATCTACTCCCCAGTTCACAGCTTGTGCATTGGTGTCGAACTGGTATAACCTATCTTGCACCGCGAAGTAAATAATCCCGCCGTCTGCTGCCGCAAAGGCAGCCATAAGAGGAGAGCGAATATTGGGGTCCATTGGAACCAAATGGATGGGACCGGCCAAAGCGTTAAAGGTGCGAACCCCTCCTTCAGCCAGGAAATAAACATCTTCATCTTGAAAATAGGGAGTCCCGCTTCCTATCGGCTCTGCCGCAAGATATCGGTTCTCTACTGTAAGGGGTAGGCCCGGTACACTAATATTAGTATACGCTTGTATAGAATAGCCTCCCTCTTCGAGTTGGGGGGTATACGTAAAACTAAACGGGAATTCCACACTGCTCCTTTGCCCAGGGTCAGGTAAGCTCCCGTAACCCTGGACTATGACCTGGAAGTCCAAATAGCGAATTGGCACATTTAGATAGTTAATAGTAATTGAGAACGGAATTCTTACGGCGTCTGCGTGTGGAAGATAGGTGACACGGATATTCCCGTGTAGTAGAACACGTTGCCCAGGCTTAGTCTGTAGAGAATTCACGGTGAGAATCGTTTGTGGATTAGAGGTCAATGTCTGCGGGTCCGTAAGATATTGATATTGGACTGGGGACACTGTTTCACCTGTAGCTCCAGTTGCACCTGTGGCTCCTGGCGGACCCTCCGGGCCTTTACCGCCAGTTCCTGTCGGCCCCAGTGCACCCTCTCCACCCTCCGGCCCCTGCGCACCTCGCGTTCCTTGTAGGCTGTACCCCGTAGTGCCTGTTACAGCTACGCCGGTTGCACCAGTAGGGCCGATTCCGTTGTTGCCCGTCTCCCCGGTCGGACCAGTCGGACCGTAGCCTACTGGGCCAGTGACAACCGCGGGAGGACCAGGTGTGCCTGTATCTCCTGTCTGCCCGGTCGCTCCGTAGCCTGTTGCCCCTGTCACGCCCTTCTTACCAGGATCGCCGCCATCGCCCAACCGCCCCTGGGTACCGGTTGTTCCTGTCGGGCCGGTTGGGCCGGTCAGTCCTGCCGCAGCTCTACCTGTATTCACAGAAGCGATCCCTGCAACAGCTCTGCCTATAGATGGATCTGCTTTGACGTTAATGTAGCTGACGACCCGGGCTCGGATCGTGTAGGCATACGTTCCCGGGTACGCCGCATGGTTGACCGTCACCTGCATTGTTCTGACGGTCTCCTCCGTTCCGGTATGGGACAGTGTAACCAATTGAGTCTGCAGGACATTGCCGGAGAGCATTGTTTCCAATTCTACCCGCAGCAAGGATGGACCGGAAGTGACTCCCTGGAAGACGACAGGAATCTGGAACGTGACATGCGCCTGAGGCTGTGCTGCAACAATGTCAAGAGTCTCCGCCAGGTGAACAGCCGGTCCCGGCGTTCCCAAGGGAAGAGTGGTTAAATTCGACATAAATTCACCGCCTTTTATTTTTCCTGCAACATCAGATAGTTTTCGGTATTACTGTAGAAGTCAGAATACCTTGGTTAATAAAAATAACCAAATCGACCTGTGCATCACCAGTAACCGATACAGTTAGCGTCAGAGTAGTTGCGGGACCATCATAAATTACCATAAATGGAATTTCTTCTTCTATAGCAAAAGTATCAGAATCCTGCTTCTGCCAATAATTGCTGTACTGATACAATGTGTTTTCAGCAGCATCAGCCAGTGTGATGGTTATCCTAAATCCGTTTGTTCTTTGAGAATTCCCTGCAGTAATATTAAAATCCAAAATGCCTTCTACTTGGCAGCGCTCATTTCCAGGATCCACCGGAATAGATGCAACCAAGGTAGGTTCGTTAAGCAAAACTAACAGACTTGGTGAAATATCATAAGTCAGTGTTGGAATATACGTTTCATCCGCTGGTACACCTATAGCTCCTCTGGGACCCTCGGGTCCGGCTTCACCCTGCTCGCCGCTTCCCCCGGACGAATCCCCTGTGGGGCCTGTGGGGCCTGTCGGACCGTCGGGGCCTGTATCCCCTATAATTCCTAGGCCGGTGGCCCCCATGGCCCCTACACCTGTAAGCCCGGTCGCTCCTGTAATCCCTATTCCCGCTGCCCCGGTCGTTCCAGTGGGGCCAGCGAATCCTCCTGCATAACCGGTTTCCCCTGTTGGACCGGTGGGGCCGGTTAGGCCGGTGGGGCCGGTAGCTGAGAATCCAGCCGCTCCCCTTCCCCCTAAGCCTCCAGGTATTCCGGTTCTTCCGGTGAGACCAGTAGGTCCTGTAGGTCCTTGGGGGCCTATAGGGCCGTTGAATATGACAGGCCCCGGCCCCGTCCGGATCAACGGGGAGCCGACCCGGATATCCGAAGCGATATTCTGAACATGGAGCAGCTTCATTCGCAGCTCGTATTGATGAATGCCTGCGGGCAGTTCATCACTGAATCTGACCGTGGCTTCAGTCTGTATCCATCCGGCAGACAAGGCAGTGGATTCAATCGACACATCACGGGTTTCGACTAACGCATTAGCCCTCCATAGTTCAACATTCAAGTGTAGATGATAATAGCCGGGGGACTGGATATCCAGCAGCAGGGGAATCGATAACTGCACTTCCGCAGATGGATACGGCTGTTCTACATCCGTCCGGATATCCGTAAGCACCAGTTCTTTGCCGCTTTCAAGGGGAAGCGACGAATAGATGACCATGTCTTTCAACTCCTTTATTTCTCAGATGCTTGTTACTCTGTCGCGGCCTCACGAAGGATAGCATTAGTTGCCTTTCCGGAATACTTTCGCGGTGGCATTGAATGATTCGTAACTGAGTGTTGTATTATCACTTAACTGATTAATACCGACAACCACCGTATAATTATGAAGGCCCAATGGCGGATTCTCATCGATCATATAGAAGGGCAACGATTGATATGAGGGTATGGAATTAGAACCAGGATTATTCAAATAATTGTAAGCTAAAGTCCAAACCAGGACGTTACCTTGTATTGGAAGGTCGAACTGACCATCTCGCTCTACATAAATATTCAAACTGTTGTTGTAAACATAATTTGGTGGATTCCCATAGCTAATCTGGATAGTGCCCGATATAACTACACATTGATCGGTCGAGGTTATCAGTACCGGCGGGAGTTGGCCTACGATGTTCCCTTCAATAGGGCTGCTCAATAGCAGAGTATCACTCACAACGACCGGTAAGGCCCGGCTGGGTCCGGTTATCCCTGTGGGACCGGTTGGGCCCGTATCTCCGGTAGCCCCTGAACCAGGACCTGTAGGTCCCGTCACGCCCCTTGCTCCCGTCGTTCCTGTCGGTCCCTGTGGGCCATATCCGGTCATCCCGGTGGCTCCAATTCCGGTCATTCCGGTTGCACCGGTGGGCCCTACCCCGTCAGGTCCTGTAACGCCCGTTGCTCCCGTTACACTCCCCGCTCCAGTTGCCACAACCACACCAGTCGGTCCAGTGGGGCCCTTAGGACCCTTCACCCCTTGTATGCCAGGACCCGTTGTTCCTGTCGGTCCAGTGCTGCCAGTCGGACCTTTAGGTCCCTTCGTACCCCGTGGACCTTGCGTACCCGTTGGCCCTGTCGGACCCACCTCCTCCTCGTCCGCCGCCACTCCTTGGACGGAGACTGCTGGGCGTCCGGCCAGCGGATTCGCCGCAATATTCTGTGAAGACAGAATCTGCAGCTCCAATTCAAAGGACTGCCCCCCCTGGCCGAAGCTGCCTGTAATCCTTGCATTCACATCCGCAATGAGAGCTTCCCCAGCATTGCCGCTGCCGATAAAGGGCTCGGTAAGGGTATGAATGATGTTTCCGTCTTTCAGCACCGATAGTCCCACGATCAGGTGATAATTACCGGGCGCGGCCGGCTTAAACGATAGAGGCACACTGAAATCAATTTGGAAGAACGGATGACTCTCCTCCAGCAATACCGGACTTGCCAGCCGGATGGCCGGTCCCGGACTTCCCAGCTGCACTGGAATTAATGATGACATATGGACACAACCCTTCTTTCACTTTATATTTGCTTGCCATTTGCGAACGGCAGTACTATTTAAACAACACCCCCAATACCAGTTTATGCTGCCTATAGATTGTCCAAGTCCACGATATGCAGAATATTTCATAGACCTCTCGGAGATCTGGCAACACCTAATATTCTATGCTTGTGAAATCAGTCCGGCCTGGACCATTCCTCTAAAATTTCCAAAGAGGCCAATCACTTCTCTGTTCTGAACTTTTGACGCGGCAAAGCGCCAGAATTCATTCTGGCGCTCGTTATAAATCGTTATATTAGTTAATCCTGATCAATTGAATATTGGCAGAGAAGGTGCCTGCTTCTCCAACAGGTTCAGTAGCATTTTCATTAACTAATCCCACAAACTGTGGTATACCTGTAGTCCCAATGATACCGCCCCCTGCCACAGTTGCAATTGTGTTGGCGCCCAATGCCGAAGTTGCTTGTGAGCCAGGAACAGGACCAATAAGAGCTTCACCTGCATCATAGGTGTACAGTTGAAAGCTCATTGGTTCAGCAAAAACTTTCCCACCAGTGACAAAGTATTGGACCAGAACTGTAGAATCAACAGGCAGTGGAAAGTACTGATTTGAATCTGGATTCAAAACAATACTTCCGCTACTCGGTCCAGTAGAGGTCCAAGTCACCGCTTCGGGAAAAGCACCAACTTGATCTGCTGTAGATCCAGCAGAAGCGTACTCTGCGAAGAAAGCGAGCCCCGTTAAGCCAGTCAGACCCGTCATGCCAGTCATGCCGGTCGCTCCCGTCTCTCCGGTCGCTCCCGTCTCTCCGGTCAGACCCGTTAAGCCAGTTAGCCCAGTCAATCCGGTCATCCCTGTCTCTCCGGTCATCCCGGTCTCTCCGGTCATCCCGGTCTCTCCGGTCATCCCGGTCATTCCGGTCATCCCGGTCTCTCCAGTCATCCCGGTTAAGCCAGTCAACCCAGTCAATCCGGTCAGACCCGTGAGTCCTGTCTCTCCCGTTTGTCCAGTTACCCCCATTGGACCTTGAAGACCCTGAATCCCCTGATCGCCTTGAGGACCTGGAGGTCCGCCGGGATTACCCGTAGCCCCCGTTGCGCCAGTAGGTCCTACCATAATGGATGCATTGAGGACTGTCTCCAGCTTGTTGGTGAGAATGAATTCTTTCTTGACAATGTCCCGCATCATATTTCTTACACTATCGTTCATAGCCAGCACATCGTCAATCGTTGCATCCGGAGCTGTAACTCCTGGTAAGGTACCCAGAATATATTGCAGTTTCTCCCCTTCGGCATTGATAATATGGCTGAGTCCCAATTCTTCCATTGCAATGGAGGACAACAGCAGGTTAACGGCATCATCCCGGGCAATGCTTATGGTCGGGGTGATATTAGGCAGGTTCGCCTGTGACATGAGATCAACTCCTCTATTTTAGGTTGGGTTAGAGCAATTTAATAATGGATATCGAGCCCGTAATTTCGCTAATTTCAGCGGGACCAGCATTAAACAAGAGCAGAGAATTAACTGTGTCAGCAGTAACGGTCGGAAAAATACTGCCCCCCACTGCCAGATTTGAAGTAGCTCCAACAGGCACCGAATTATTGGATATCGCTTCACTTGCTGGAATCGTGACACCGTTAAGAGCAAGGGCAACGCTCATACTCGCCCCTGTCGCAGCAATAGCATTTACTGCATAATGAACGTAGTATGTGGCCGGTTCCAGACTAGCTCCAGCACCGTTATTCTGCAGAAAGTAACCGCCACCTGGGTTGATGGAGATAGCTGTTCCAGTGAAATAACCGTTATCATTAAAGAGTATTGGACCACGTGCTCCTATCGGGCCTGCTTCAGCACCATTGAAATAAGCCAACCACCGGTCAATAAGAGCCTCTCCGGTCCCCCCGGTTGCTCCAGTCATTCCGGTCACTCCGGTCACTCCAGTCAGACCCGTGAGGCCCGTTTCTCCCGTCTCTCCGGTTTGCCCTGTAACACCAGTTACCCCTGTAACTCCAGTCAGACCTGTGAGGCCCGTTTCTCCCGTCTCTCCGGTTTGCCCTGTAACACCAGTTACCCCTGTAACTCCAGTCAGACCTGTGAGGCCCGTTTCTCCCGTCTCTCCTGTAAGTCCTGTCATACCCGTCATACCAGTAACTCCAGTGAGGCCGATTGGACCATCGTCTCCAGTCTCGCCTGCTGGACCCGGCAGTCCTCGTGGACCTATCGGTCCCTCGTCTGGTCCTGTTACGCCTGTGGCTCCAGTACCACCATAATCAACCGGTGCGGCAAGCAGACTCTCTAACTGGCTGGTCTGCAGCCAGGCGCTTTTGACCGTTTCCCCCAGCATACTACGGATACTATCAGTGATATCCTGAATATTAGAGATATTCACCACCGGAGCAGTTACTCCAGGAAGAGTGCCAAGCGCGTATTGCATCTTCTCCCCTTCTGCATTAATTACATGGCTAAGCCCTAACTCTTCCATGGCGATGGCTGACAGCATCATGTTGATGGCATCGCTACGGGTGAGTGTAATGGTAGGTGTAATGTTAGGCAGATTAGCTTGAGACAATTCAATCCTCTCCTTCCTTGATTAGAATAGTCCATCATATGCCGCTTTGAATGATTGGTTCAGCAATTCGTCCAGGCTATGTAAGAAAAAACAAACTATTTTTTTGCTCTACACATACACATGCGTGAAGACCAGCCTGCAGCAGGCTGGTCTTCACGGGAGGCAAAAAATTAATGATCACAATTTAGAGAAAGATCATAACAACTGGACTATGGTAACTTTAGCTGCGTAGAACCCGCCTTCTTGTACTCCAATAATATTAGTAGTTACAGAAGTGCCTTCGTACATAAGTGCCAGTTGAATCGTTGCCGGCACAAAAGTCGCTAAAATATGAGTTCCATACAGATAAGTGGCAACCGTATTTATCGAAGCGAAAACTTGTGTTACAGTGTCAAATGCACCATTAACAATCAATTCCAGACCGGCTGCTTTGGTATCAGTGGATTTAACATTAGCTTGATACAGGATCAAGTAGCTTCCGGGCTCTACCGTAAACACATCGGTATCATCAGATTGTGGTCCTATAGAATTCCCAGTAGTGGATTGTAAATCTATAGTAAAGTTCGGGATCGGGAAATGATCACTTGTTGCTTCAATACCCGCTCCATAGTACAAAAACTGAGCGTAGCTCTCGGATAGAACACCAGTCGCTCCCGTCTGACCTGTTGCTCCCGTTAACCCAGTCATCCCGGTAAATCCGGTAACACCGGTGACACCGGTTACTCCAGTCACTCCTGTCTGACCTGTTGCTCCCGTTTCCCCCGTAAGTCCCGTCTCTCCGGTCAGACCGGTCACACCTGTCTGCCCTGTATCCCCCGGTCTACCTGAACCTCCTCGTATTCCTCCGCTGCCTTGAGGACCTCTTGCACCCGTTGTTCCCGTTGGTCCAGTTGTTCCTGTTGGACCTGTTGGACCTGTTTGGCCTATAACTGTTCCAGTAAGCCCTGGTGGACCAGTCGTACCTGTCAGACCCGTCGCTCCAGTCTCTCCCGTAAGTCCCGTTGCTCCCGTCTCTCCGGTCAGACCTGTTGCGCCCGTTTCTCCGGTGAGCCCTGTTGCTCCGGTCTCTCCCGTCAGACCTGTCGCTCCGGTTTCTCCCGTAAGCCCTGTTGCTCCGGTTTCACCTGTCAGACCCGTCGCTCCGGTTTCTCCCGTCAGCCCTATCGCTCCGGTCTCTCCCGTCAGACCTGTTGCGCCCGTTTCGCCGGTGAGTCCTGTCGCTCCGGTTTCACCCGTGAGCCCCGTCGCTCCAGTTTCTCCGGTCAGACCCGCTGCTCCAGTCTCTCCCGTGAGTCCTGTTGCCCCAGTCTCTCCCGTGAGGCCCGTCGCTCCAGTCTCTCCCGTGAGCCCTGTTGCTCCAGTCTCTCCGGTCAGCCCTGTCGCTCCCGTCTCCCCGGTCAGCCCCGTCGCTCCCGTTTCCCCGGTGAGCCCTGTCGCTCCAGTCTCTCCCGTCAGCCCTGTTGCTCCGGTCTCTCCCGTCAGACCCGTCGCTCCGGTCTCTCCCGTCAGCCCTGTCGCTCCAGTTTCCCCGGTCAGTCCTGTCGCTCCGGTCTCTCCGGTCAGTCCTGTTGCTCCCGTCTCTCCGGTCAGTCCTGTTGCTCCGGTTTCTCCCGTGAGCCCCGTCGCTCCCGTTTCACCGGTCAGTCCTGTCGCTCCGGTTTCCCCGGTCAGTCCTGTCGCTCCGGTCTCTCCGGTCAGCCCTGTTGCTCCCGTCTCTCCGGTCAGTCCTGTTGCTCCGGTTTCTCCCGTGAGCCCCGTCGCTCCCGTTTCACCGGTCAATCCAGTCGCTCCCGTTTCACCGGTCAATCCAGTCGCTCCCGTTTCACCGGTGAGTCCCGTTGCTCCCGTCTCTCCGGTCAGACCCGTTGCTCCAGTTTCTCCCGTGAGTCCCGTGGCTCCCGTTTCACCGGTGAGTCCCGTTGCTCCCGTCTCTCCCGTGAGTCCTGTTGCTCCGGTCTCTCCCGTCAGCCCTGTCGCTCCGGTTTCCCCGGTCAGTCCTGTCGCTCCCGTCTCTCCGGTCAGTCCTGTTGCTCCGGTCTCTCCCGTCAGACCTGTTGCTCCCGTCTCTCCCGTGAGTCCTGTTGCTCCCGTTTCACCGGTAAGTCCCGTTGCTCCTGTTTCTCCAGTCAGCCCCGTCGCTCCGGTCTCTCCTGTCAGTCCTGTTGCTCCGGTCTCTCCCGTGAGTCCCGTGGCTCCGGTCTCTCCCGTCAGCCCTGTTGCTCCGGTCTCTCCCGTCAGTCCCGTGGCTCCGGTCTCTCCCGTCAGACCTGTTGCTCCGGTCTCTCCCGTCAGTCCCGTGGCTCCTGTTTCACCCGTGAGCCCTGTTGCTCCAGTTTCTCCAGTGAGTCCCGTTGCTCCGGTCTCTCCTGTCATTCCCGTCGCTCCCGTTTCCCCGGTCAGCCCTGTGGCTCCCGTTTCACCTGTGAGTCCCGTCGCTCCTGTTTCACCCGTGTGTCCTGTTGCCCCAGTCTCTCCCGTGAGGCCCGTCGCTCCCGTTTCACCGGTCAATCCAGTCGCTCCCGTTTCACCGGTCAATCCAGTCGCTCCCGTTTCACCGGTGAGTCCCGTTGCTCCCGTCTCTCCGGTCAGACCCGTTGCTCCTGTTTCACCCGTGAGTCCCGTGGCTCCCGTTTCACCGGTGAGTCCCGTTGCTCCGGTCAGCCCTGTGGCTCCCGTTTCACCTGTGAGTCCCGTCGCTCCTGTTTCACCCGTGAGTCCTGTTGCCCCAGTCTCTCCCGTGAGGCCCGTCGCTCCCGTTTCCCCGGTGAGGCCCGTCGCTCCAGTCTCTCCCGTGAGTCCTGTTGCCCCAGTCTCTCCCGTGAGGCCCGTCGCTCCCGTTTCCCCGGTGAGGCCCGTCGCTCCAGTCTCTCCCGTGAGCCCTGTTGCTCCAGTCTCTCCCGTGAGCCCTGTTGCTCCAGTTTCTCCAGTGAGTCCCGTTGCTCCGGTCTCTCCCGTGAGCCCCGTCGCTCCCGTTTCTCCGGTCAATCCAGTCGCTCCAGTTTCACCGGTGAGCCCCGTTGCTCCCGTCTCTCCAGTCAGCCCCGTGGCTCCGGTCTCTCCTGTCAGTCCTGTTGCTCCGGTCTCTCCCGTCAGACCTGTTGCTCCCGTCTCTCCCGTCAGACCTGTTGCTCCGGTCTCTCCCGTCAGCCCTGTTGCTCCGGTCTCTCCCGTCAGTCCCGTGGCTCCTGTTTCACCCGTGAGCCCTGTTGCTCCAGTTTCTCCAGTGAGTCCCGTTGCTCCGGTCTCTCCTGTCAGTCCCGTCGCTCCCGTTTCCCCGGTCAGCCCTGTGGCTCCCGTTTCACCTGTGAGTCCCGTCGCTCCTGTTTCACCCGTGAGTCCTGTTGCCCCAGTCTCTCCCGTGAGGCCCGTCGCTCCCGTTTCCCCGGTGAGGCCCGTCGCTCCAGTCTCTCCCGTGAGCCCTGTTGCTCCAGTCTCTCCCGTGAGGCCTGTTGCTCCTGTTTCACCCGTGAGCCCTGTTGCTCCAGTTTCTCCAGTGAGTCCCGTTGCTCCGGTCTCTCCTGTCAGTCCCGTCGCTCCCGTTTCCCCGGTCAGCCCTGTGGCTCCCGTTTCACCTGTGAGTCCCGTCGCTCCTGTTTCACCCGTGAGTCCTGTTGCCCCAGTCTCTCCCGTGAGGCCCGTCGCTCCCGTTTCCCCGGTGAGGCCCGTCGCTCCAGTCTCTCCCGTGAGCCCTGTTGCTCCAGTCTCTCCCGTCAGTCCTGTTGCTCCGGTCTCACCAGTGAGCCCCGTCGCTCCGGTTTCACCCGTGAGTCCTGTTGCTCCTGTTTCCCCGGTGAGCCCTGTCGCCCCAGTTTCTCCGGTCAGACCCGTTGCTCCAGTTTCTCCCGTCAGACCCGTTGCTCCCGTTTCCCCGGTCAGCCCTGTGGCTCCCGTTTCACCCGTGAGCCCTGTTGCGCCCGTTTCTCCCGTCAGACCCGTTGCTCCGGTTTCTCCCGTCAGCCCTGTCGCTCCGGTTTCCCCGGTCAGTCCTGTCGCTCCGGTTTCCCCGGTCAGTCCTGTCGCTCCGGTTTCCCCGGTCAGTCCTGTCGCTCCGGTTTCCCCGGTCAGTCCTGTCGCTCCGGTTTCTCCCGTGAGCCCCGTCGCTCCCGTTTCACCGGTCAATCCAGTCGCTCCCGTTTCACCGGTCAATCCAGTCGCTCCCGTTTCACCGGTGAGTCCCGTTGCTCCCGTCTCTCCGGTCAGACCCGTTGCTCCAGTTTCTCCCGTGAGTCCCGTGGCTCCCGTTTCACCGGTGAGTCCCGTTGCTCCGGTCTCTCCCGTGAGTCCTGTCGCTCCCGTCTCTCCCGTCAGCCCTGTCGCTCCGGTTTCCCCCGTCAGCCCTGTCGCTCCGGTCTCTCCCGTCAGCCCTGTCGCTCCGGTTTCCCCGGTCAGTCCTGTCGCTCCGGTTTCACCAGTGAGTCCCGTTGCTCCCGTCTCTCCCGTCAGACCTGTTGCTCCCGTCTCTCCCGTGAGTCCCGTTGCTCCAGTCTCACCTGTCAGCCCTGTTGCTCCGGTCTCTCCCGTGAGTCCTGTCGCTCCCGTTTCCCCGGTGAGGCCCGTCGCTCCAGTCTCTCCCGTGAGCCCTGTTGCTCCAGTCTCTCCCGTGAGTCCTGTTGCTCCTGTTTCCCCGGTCAGTCCTGTCGCTCCGGTCAGCCCTGTTGCTCCAGTTTCTCCCGTGAGTCCCGTTGCTCCGGTCTCTCCCGTCAGCCCTGTCGCTCCGGTTTCCCCGGTCAGTCCTGTCGCTCCCGTTTCACCTGTGAGTCCCGTCGCTCCTGTTTCACCCGTGAGCCCTGTTGCTCCAGTCTCTCCCGTGAGTCCTGTTGCTCCTGTTTCCCCGGTCAGACCCGTTGCTCCTGTTTCACCCGTGAGTCCTGTTGCCCCAGTCTCTCCCGTGAGGCCCGTCGCTCCCGTCTCTCCAGTCAGCCCCGTGGCTCCGGTCTCTCCTGTCAGTCCTGTTGCTCCGGTCTCTCCCGTGAGGCCCGTGGCTCCGGTCTCTCCCGTCAGCCCTGTTGCTCCGGTCTCTCCCGTCAGTCCTGTTGCTCCGGTCTCTCCCGTCAGCCCTGTTGCTCCGGTCTCTCCCGTGAGTCCTGTTGCTCCCGTTTCACCGGTAAGTCCCGTTGCTCCAGTTTCTCCAGTGAGTCCCGTTGCTCCGGTCTCTCCTGTCAGTCCCGTCGCTCCGGTTTCCCCGGTCAGTCCTGTCGCTCCCGTCTCTCCGGTCAGTCCTGTCGCTCCGGTCTCTCCGGTCAGCCCTGTCGCTCCCGTTTCACCGGTCAGTCCTGTCGCTCCCGTTTCCCCGGTGAGGCCCGTCGCTCCAGTCTCTCCCGTGAGTCCTGTTGCCCCAGTCTCTCCCGTGAGGCCCGTCGCTCCCGTTTCCCCGGTGAGGCCCGTCGCTCCAGTCTCTCCCGTGAGCCCTGTTGCTCCAGTCTCTCCCGTCAGACCCGTTGCTCCAGTTTCTCCCGTCAGACCCGTTGCTCCAGTTTCTCCCGTGAGTCCTGTGGCTCCCGTTTCACCGGTGAGTCCCGTTGCTCCAGTCTCTCCCGTGAGTCCCGTTGCTCCAGTCTCACCTGTCAGCCCTGTTGCTCCCGTCAGACCTGTTGCGCCCGTTTCGCCGGTGAGTCCTGTCGCTCCGGTCTCTCCCGTGAGCCCTGTTGCTCCGGTCTCTCCCGTCAGACCCGTTGCTCCAGTTTCTCCCGTCAGACCCGTTGCTCCCGTTTCCCCGGTCAGCCCTGTGGCTCCGGTCAGCCCTGTTGCTCCCGTCTCTCCGGTCAGCCCTGTTGCTCCCGTTTCTCCCGTGAGCCCTGTCGCTCCAGTCTCTCCCGTCAGCCCTGTCGCTCCAGTTTCACCGGTGAGCCCCGTTGCTCCCGTCTCTCCAGTCAGCCCCGTGGCTCCGGTCTCTCCCGTCAGCCCTGTCGCTCCGGTCTCTCCCGTCTCACCTGTCAGACCTGTTGCGCCCGTTTCTCCCGTCAGACCCGTTGCTCCGGTTTCTCCCGTGAGTCCCGTTGCTCCCGTCTCTCCCGTCAGACCTGTTGCGCCCGTTTCGCCGGTGAGCCCTGTCGCTCCGGTTTCACCCGTGAGCCCCGTCGCTCCAGTCTCACCGGTTAGACCCGTTGCTCCCGTCTCTCCCGTCAGCCCCGTGGCTCCGGTCTCTCCCGTCAGCCCTGTCGCTCCGGTCTCTCCCGTCAGCCCTGTCGCTCCGGTCTCTCCTGTGAGTCCTGTTGCTCCCGTTTCACCGGTAAGTCCCGTTGCTCCTGTTTCACCCGTGAGCCCTGTCGCCCCAGTCTCTCCCGTCAGACCTGTTGCTCCGGTCTCTCCCGTGAGTCCTGTTGCTCCCGTTTCACCGGTAAGTCCCGTTGCTCCTGTTTCACCCGTGAGCCCTGTCGCCCCAGTCTCTCCCGTCAGACCTGTTGCTCCGGTTTCCCCAGTGAGCCCTGTTGCTCCGGTTTCTCCGGTCAGACCCGTTTCTCCCGTAAGCCCTGTCGCTCCAGTTTCTCCCGTCAGCCCTGTTGCTCCGGTCTCTCCGGTCAGACCCGTTGCTCCAGTTTCTCCCGTGAGTCCCGTGGCTCCCGTTTCTCCCGTCAGCCCTGTTGCTCCGGTCTCTCCCGTCAGCCCTGTTGCTCCAGTTTCTCCCGTAAGCCCTGTCGCTCCCGTTTCTCCGGTAAGCCCTGTTGCGCCCGTTTCTCCTGTCAACCCCGTGGCTCCGGTTTCTCCCGTGAGCCCTGTCGCTCCCGTTTCTCCCGTCAACCCCGTGGCTCCGGTCTCTCCCGTCAACCCCGTGGCTCCGGTTTCTCCCGTGAGCCCTGTTGCTCCCGTTTCTCCTGTCAGACCCGTTGCTCCGGTTTCCCCAGTGAGCCCTGTTGCTCCCGTCTCTCCTGTCAGTCCCGTTACTCCCGTTTCACCTGTGAGCCCCGTTGCTCCCGTTAGTCCAATCGATCCGGTACTTCCTGTAAATCCCACGTTACCTCTACTACCTTGATTCCCTCTAGCGCCAGTTGTACCTGTAGGCCCTGTAGGCCCGGTTGTTCCTGTTGGTCCTGTTGGTCCTGCACCCATTAGTTGTCAACTCCTCGCTGTTACCGAATTACAATCCACAAAAATACCTCCAATATTATCCATTTTTAAGAATAAATTAAGAAACGGGTACTCATCCTCAAACAAGGAAGGTATCCGTTTCTAAATTTTATTTAATGAGCGGGAATAGATTCTTGTAATTAGTTCAAGGCAAAAATAGTTGCTTGACCCCAAATATTACCACCGGCCGGGGCATTTGGAATATCCGCTGTTACATTAGTACCAGCTCCAAGAAGCCATAACTGCATATATACATTTCCGTAACCACTGGTATCTACAAGCAACACTGCAGACACTGGACTCACAGGATTAGTTGTCTCAGGCACCTCAACTCCAACATAATAATTAAAAGAATCAACACTATAGCTACTAGGATCATCATAACTTAATGCTACTCCAATTGCCGGTGCAGCATTACTCGTATAGGCAACATTAATGTTAAAGGAGATATGGTAGACATGCCCTCCAGGCAAAGTAAATGTATTGCCAGTATCAGGGTCAAGCGTAATCGAATGTTCCGGATCAACATGTTGCGCGTTGAAATTTCCGATAGGAGTATCAGGATTATCACCATACGTGTCTCCATTGATTACATATGTTCCGAAAATAGAACTGATTGATCCTGTAATTCCAGTCATACCTGTCATACCTGTAAGTCCGGTTACTCCCGTGACCCCTGTAAGACCAGTATGTCCTGTATGTCCTGTTAAACCTGTATGTCCAGTAAACCCTGCTCCCGTCGTTCCCGTGACTCCTGTCATTCCTGTTAATCCCGTATTCCCTGCTCCCGTCGTTCCCGTAACTCCTGTCATGCCCGTTAATCCCGTATTCCCTGCTCCCGTCGTTCCCGTAACTCCTGTCATGCCCGTTAATCCCGTATTGCCTGCTCCCGTCGTTCCCGTGACTCCCGTCATACCCGTTAATCCCGTATTGCCTGCTCCCGTCGTTCCCGTGACTCCTGTCAGACCCGTATAGCCTGTCGGACCTGTTGTTCCTGGTGCACCAGGCAACCCTCGAGTACCTGGACCCCCTCTTACTCCCCCGGTCCCTGGATTGCCCTTTGGCCCCGTTGTTCCCGTTGGTCCTGTCGGTCCAGTTGTTCCTGTTGGTCCTACTGACATGATTATTTATCCCCTTTCAGCACTTAATTTCAATTTTCTTCTATTCTTGAAGGCTTCCGAAGCACAAGGGCAATCTCGCTGTTCTCCTTGAAGCTTTCAGGGAACGCGATAAACTCTCCGCTGATTGGATTACACCCAAGAATCGTCTCCCGTGCTGCCAGACGATTTCTCTTAACCTTCCAGTATGCCTGTTCTACTTCACCTTCTTGTAAGCATAGATTAAGAGACAGCATAGAATGCAGACTGGCTTGTGAACTCTTCATTGCAGCTAATGTTTCCCAGTCCTCTCCATCCAGTTCCTCGTAGAGATTCAGCCAAAGTACATAAGGGGATGTCAATAGCTCATCTATCCTCGCCCAGAGCTTAGACGGTTCTTCCTCAGAGGGGAGAGTAAGAACCGTCGCCCCCAATTCACCGGCAAGCTTATTAGCGTCCTCTTCTATTCCAGCGTTGATCACAATCCACTGATCTGCGAACGGCTGCCAATTGGCCGCCCACTTCCGCACAGCCGAGAACGGACCATCTTCCTTGCAGAGCAATGTGATTACAGACCAGGAATTCTCCGGAGTTGTGTGGCAACGAAGGGAGCTTTTCTGCGGAGAAAGTGAAGAAATACTACAGTTACCCGAAGGATCATCTCCCACCGCCCGCAATTCTTCTTCCAGATGCGATAGCTTCTCCGCCGCTTCTGTGAATGAAGGGGAATACTCCAGCGCCCTGCGGTACCAGATGCCGGCTTCACCGGACATACCGCGCAGCTCATAACAATTCCCGATATAATAGCAGGGGTAGAAGGTTCCCGCACCTTTGAGAACCATATAATGAAGAGCATTCTCTCCAAGCGTCAGACAATGCTCGAAAGCGGAGATCGCAGCCTCTACCTGGCCGATATGCATTAGAATGCAGCCCTTATACAGATGCAGGTCCACATAATCCGGGTAGAGGCTGATGGCCTTGTCAATGCCGGGCCAGCCTTCCTTGAAGCTGCCCATCGCCACCAGACAGCCATACTTGAGCTTGTAAAAAAGCGATGGCGGCAATCTTGTCTGCCCCAGCGAAGCGGCAATGGCCAGATTAACCTGCTGGAAGGCCAGTGCATACTTCCCCACCCGCTGATATTCACTTGCTATATGGTAAAGACTCCACGGATCGGGGTTCGGATTATCTGTCACGGCCTCCTGCAGCAGCTTCAGATTGCGTTCATGTTTGGACTTCAGGGACGTTACGGACTGCAGATAGCCATAATGGAACAGCCGGACCGGAAGCTGGACCGGAGTGCGGATATCTTCCCGGGTATACGTCCCGGGCCAACTTAATTGTTCATGAATGCCCCCAGTGAAGTGAACCCCCTCTCCGTTACGGAACAAGCGGCACTGGGACAGCCGGTAAGCTTCATCTGCCTGAGGCCGATATAGGCCATTGAAGTGGATCGTCTCCAGATATGCCTGCTTGTGATCCTTCAGGGTACTTACCACCCGAAGCTTAAGTGCATCATCAGCAGCAAGCTCTTCATCTGCATCCATCCATAGTATCCATTCCCCTGTTGCATGACCGAGGCTATAATTGCGGGCTTCCGCGAAGCTCTCCTTCCAGGGAAATTGAAGAATGGTTGCGCTGTAGCCGCTGGCAATGTCCATCGTCCTGTCGCGGGAGCCTGTATCCACGACAATCACCTCATCTACCCCTTCGCGCACACTCGACAGACAGCGTGCAATCCAGGGCTCTTCATCTCTGACGATCATGCATAGGGAGATTAATGGGACGTTCTCCCTCACAGTGTTCAGCCATCCTGGGACTTCCTCCCTTCATAATGGACTTACCGGACCATGCGGACGGACCGGTCAGGTGGATGTTCACATCGATTAACATCACCCTTTTACCTTATGACGGTTACCGCCCGCATAGAACATTGTCGGATAAAGTCGGACAATCTAAATATGAAATTCTAAATCGTCACCGCCTCAATCCACAGGAATGTATTCCTTCCGTTCTTCCTGGTCTGGCGCGGGAAGCAGATGCTTCAGATGATCTGCGGCATCTTTACGGGCGACCAGAATGCCGCCGGGACCTGCTGCTACGATCACATCGTCCAGTCCGACAAGCATGACTGGAATATCCAGTTCGTTGACAATCTGGCAATTCCGGGAGTCCGCACTGACCTGGCCCCATCCCAGAACGGAAGAGGCTAATTCTTCAGAGAGCGTGTTCCAGGTTCCTAAGTCCTTCCATCCTTGGTGATAGGGCACACAGATCAGACGGCTGTTGCCTTCCAGCACCTCAACATCGAAGCTGCTCTTGGGAAGACGGTGATATTGCCTCTGCAGTTCTGCATAATCCTTCGGATAGCCTGCTGCCTCCAACCTGCTCAGCAGATCGCATAACCGGAAAGCGAAAATACCGCAATTCCACATCGCCTGCTGCTTAAGCAGCGCCTCGGCCGCCTTCTTCTCGGGCTTCTCTACGAAGCAATCCACCGGCACGTAGGCCGGATTCTCGGGCTTCCCTGCAGCAGCAGAGGAGGGGACCGGAACAATATAACCATATTTGCCTGATGGACCGTCCGGCTTCGCTCCAAGCAAAGCGACCTCCGCACCGGACTGCCGCAGCGCCCGGTCCAGCTCTGCCAGCTTGAAGAAGAATTCGTCGTTCACGTAAGCATCTACAGGCAGCACAATGACCGTCTCCTCGGGGGGAATATTCTCCACCGAGTACAGATAGGCCGAGGCAAGGCTGACTGCCGGAAAGGTATCTCTGCGCCTCGGTTCAATAATGACTCTCGGAGCCGTGCGGAGTTGCTTGCGGATCAGCATTTCTTGTCCGCTTGAGGTTGCAATATAGACTTCATGGTCAAGACCCGCTGCCGATAACTGCCGCCAGATCCGCTGAAGCATGGACTCACGCCCGCCTCCCGGAGCAGGCAGCACCTGAAGGAACTGCTTGCTCCGGATACTGCTGGAGAGCGGCCATAAGCGAGTGCCGGAACCGCCGGATAGAAGCACCAGCTTCATGGTTCATTCCTCCCTTCCCTATTGGAAGTTGTCTGCCGTCAGATTGACTGTGCTGAACTGCTCTTCGGTATCCATAAAGGTCAGCATCCCGTACTTTTTGCGGTTATCCAGGTATTGGGGAATCCCGGCCTTTCTCAGACCATCGCTCATAATGACATATTCGAAGCGGTTGGTGCCGTCACCGTAGCGGACATGCTCCAGAATGTCACGGCGCATCAGATAGGTGCAATGGATAACATCAACCTGGATCAAACCCTTCACAGCCTGATATAAGAAATTGAAATACATGTCGTTGCTCTTGAAGTAACCATCTGCATCCACCATATTATGATAGTTGGAATATAGACTTAACGGAGCCTCAGCCACAGTAAGCAGTGGCCCGACTACCGGCAGATTCGTAGAGAGCAGGCTCTCCAGCGTATCCGGGGCAATGAAATTATCACAATCTGCTACAAAATAATGGGTGTTTCTTAATTTAGCCCATTCAATGGACTCTTGACGCAGCCTGCCGATTACTCTTAAGCGTTCATAAGTCCATTCATGCGGAGCATAGTCCTGTACAGGCTCTTCCACATCGCTGGTATTCAAATACACCTCATCGTATCTCTCGCCCACCCGCTCGACCCATTCTCTAAGAATCTCTTCAGTCCGGTCATTGTTGTTGTTGGTCCGAATGTACAGCTTGATCCTTGAGGCAGGGTATGTCTGCCGCTCTATAAGTTCCAGATAGAGCGGCAGCAGATGCGCCTTGTCCTTAGCTAATATAGCAATCGTTACCAGATCCTGTTCCATGATTGCCCTCCTGTTCAAAAGTGATATTGTCTTATCTTTCTATTAACTTGATGCAGCAGTCTCACGGTCTGGCGCCGTTACCCGGGTGCTGATGGTAGCTTGGCTGACAATTCCGAAGAATGGACTTTGTCTTAGCTGCTCAATGTCTTCCGGGTAGAGCCTTCCACCATCCTGTCTGATCATATAACGGGCACCTTCCCCACAGCGGAGAGAGACCACTTGATATTGATGGAACAAGGACAGCTTAAGCCCATTGAATCTCCGGCGCTCATCCGCCGTGAGAATATCGCCTTCCTGCAGCCAGAGAATATAAGGCTCGGTTGCCATATGACAGATCCATTCCCGCAGCATTCGCACATCAGGGTTCCCTTTCACGGTATAGACCTGCCGTGTATAGCGGGCTGCTGTTTGTGCAATGCGTTCATTGCCGGATGGGTCTACCACAATCATTTGTTCCGTTACCCCTGCAAATGAAGCCAGTGTCTCTTCCAGTGCAGCCTCGTCGCCGGATGCAATAATTGCCGCGCATATGTCCACGGGTGGAGTGTAGATCAGGCTATGGATATCCACCCCCCATTTCCGGAAAGCTTTCTGCTGGTTCTGCTGAAGAAGTGTAGTAAGATCGAAGGAAGGATCCTGCCCCATACTGGCATGACCGATATGGTGAATGAAGGAATCCAAGGCAATCAGCAGCTTATAGCCATGCTGGAGTGCCCGCAGGCATAGATCGTCATCTTCATAATTCCCCAGGCCATACCGTTCATCGAACCATCCAATCTCAGACAGAACACTGCGTTTAACCAGCAGACAGAAGCCGATCAGGCGCCTGACCTCTTCCACTTGGCCGCGCTTCGACTCACAGTATTCTGCCGCGAATGCCTCCATATTCTTGAGTTCACTGTAAGTTACTGGTACAAGCTGATGTCCGCTAATGTAATTCGTAACAGGTCCTGCCATACCTACACTACTGTCGCTATTCAATGCACGAAGCATAGGTGTCAGCCATCCGGGAGGCACTACGGTATCATTGTTAAGGAACAGAATCGCGTCGCCTTCCGCCAGCTCTACCCCCTGATTGCAGCCTTTGGCAAACCCCAGGTTCTGCTGATTCTCAATCAGCTTCAGTTCGGGATAATGCGCCTTCAGGAATTGCACCGTATCATCACTAGAGCCATTGTCAACGATAATGATCTCATGCTCCTCGGGTGTATTTCGCTTAATGCTCTCCAGACATTGAATCGTTAAGGGCAACTGATTAAGGGTGAGAATAATAATACTCGTCTTCACTGGACCAACTCCTTTTGTTCTTCAGGCACGTAGACATTAACCTCTACATGTTTGTCCCCCAGCAACTTCGTATAGTAATCCCGGTTATATATAGCACTTGGATTCTCCGGATAGTGTCCGAAAGAAATTTCATTGCAAAAGTCAGCATAGGTATGGTCACCCAGCTTATCATAGCAGACACAGAGCTGCAGATTCGGGAGCCACGTACTTGCAGAATAAATCTCCGTTCCCGGTTCACTGATCTTAGGGAGAGACGGGGCAAGCTTGAACCAGTAGACTGCTTGTTCGTATTGCTGTAATTCCATGTAATAAAAGCCTATTCTACAGCACACATCCGGTCGCGGGACATTGTAGTCAAACGTGCGGCACAGGGCCAGGAGCTGCCCCTGCTTGTTCCCCAGCGCCCCGTGGCTGTCCGCCAGCCTCAAGCAGGCCTGAATATTATCCTCAACCCAGCCTTCGCCTTCGGACAAGAAGCGCTCATAGTTCTCCACCGCCTCAGGGTAGAAGCCATGATCGTATAGTTCATTGGAGTAATAGATCCGGTCTCTGGCGGTAAACGGCTTACCCTCAGCGATCATCTTGCGGTAGATATTAAGGTTACGCTGCGTGTATTCCTTGTCTTTCTTATGTGTAACGCAGACGTCGCTCTCAAGCACAGGCGCTGTTACCTCAATATACTCATGAACAGCGCCGAACCATCTGAATCCGCAGTCGCGTCTGACCAGACGGTTGCGTCTGAAGCTGTAGAGCGACTTCCCATGCTCATCCGTTATGAGAATATAAGACATGGATACGGCATGATATTCGGAAGTCATTGTAGCCTTCAGCGTCTTGAACCGCTCCCGGTCAATCTCCTCAATGACGTCATCAGCATCCAGCCACATGATATACTCACAGGCCGCTTGGGCGAATGCATAGTTGCGGGCGGCTGCGAAATCATCGATCCACTCGAAATCATAGATTGTGGCGCCATATTCAGCCGCTATCTCTTTGGTACGGTCTGTTGAGCCGGTGTCCACGATGATGATCTCATCCATAATATCCGCGACCGATGACAGGCATCGTCCCAGGCTCTTCTGTTCATTGCGTACAATCATACACAAGCTGATGGTCGGCAAGTCTACTCCTCCTTCTTGCAGATTCTGAATATCCGGACTTACCGGATTTCTCGTATATGTATATGCCGGTCTTGCCGGATCATTCGGCCAGATTTCCCCGCATGAATTCCATTGCGGTTCATAAGCTAGTACAGATACCCCTGTAATAATCTGGCCACCAAGATTGAAGGAGGAGCATATGGATACGATCCCCCCCTCGCTCTACTATCGTTTATACCGTTATGGCACCGAATGCAGAATTGCCTCAGACGGTGTGTTATCGTTGCCGGAACAGACGGCAATCGGCTCCGGTGTGCTGATACGGGAAGGCTACCGGTGGGACATTCCATCTCCCGCCAAGGATGGATCACCCCGGATTGTGATCGGTGACCGCTGTGAATGCAGCCGGTTCCTGACGATCCATGCAACGGGCAAGGTGGAACTGAAGGCGGATGTGATCACAGGTCCGCACGTGTATATTACAGACGCCAGGCAAGGTTACGAGAAGGAAGAGAACGGTTCAAACACGGTAACAATCGGTGAAGGCTCATGGATCGGGGCTCATTCCTCTATCCTGGGACAGGTGAAGATTGGAAGAGGCTGTGTGGTCGGTGCGGGCAGCGTAGTTCTGCGGGATGTGCCGGATTACTGTGTAGTTGCCGGCAACCCTGCCGAATTTCGCCGGATCTATGAGCCTTCCAGCGGAGAGTGGGGCAGGGTACATAGCGAGGCGGAGGCCCGGGAGGTATTGGAACGCAGAAGCAAGGAACCGCTGCTCTCCATTTGCATCCCCGTACGGAATCAGGCAGAGGAACTAAGACGCTCTCTGGAATCGATCTATGCACAGACTGGTGATGACGGATTAATCGAGGTCTGCGTCCTGGATGATGCCCCGGCAGAGGAGACCGAGCAGATAGCACACCATGCGGGCAATCTGCACCGCAGCTTCCGCTACCACCGCAATTCGGCTGCTGCAGCAGGAAGTCATTTCAATATTCAAGCTGCGGGCATGGCACGCGGGAAGTTCATCATGTTGTATGAGCCGGGCGCCCCCTTCCTTCCAAATGCTCTTATTCCATTTATGAATGTACTTCACACTCATCCTGATTGTGCTATCATCCTGGTTCAGCCCGCACTCATCCGCACCCCCCCACAGACCGAACGGCTGAAGGGATTATCCGAATTTCACAGGCTTACAGCGTCATCTTCTTCCTCTCCTATCCCTGTTGCTCTGAACCGGGAGGAGTGGGAGCGTACTGCCGATTCTGCACAAGCCAAAGATTATCTGGACCCGTGGGTGTCCCGGCAACATGCACTATTGCAATTGAATCCGCAGTTCTGCGTGTGCCGTTATACCATGATGGCTTAAGCATAAACTCCGGGTCCATGAAGTCCGGCAAATGACAGGGATGCCAGGCACTGAGGTTAAAAGAGAGGATGTAAACGACATGGATGACCGTAAAATTTGTTTTATCATGTGTGTAAATAATGAGGAATTAGCGGAACGCAGCCAGCATAATCTGAAGCAACTAATCAAACCGGACGGATTCACAGTAGATCTCCAAATTGTTAGGAATGCCTCCGGCCTGGCAGTGGGGTACGATCAGGCGATGCGCCAGTCGGATGCCAAGTATAAGGTGTATCTTCATCAGGATGTCCATATCCTAAATAGTCAATTTCTTGTGGATATTGTCCGGCTATTCTCCGATTATCCGTTACTCGGCATGATAGGGACCGTCGGGGCTAAGACACTGCCCTATTCCGGTAATTGGCAGGACGCATCACAGAAATACGGTAAATTGATCGATAGCCATACAGGACCGCTTCAGCCGCTTGAATTCATGCAGCCAGCGGGTGAATATGAAACGGTGGAGTCGCTCAGCGGACCACTGATTGTAACACAGTACGACCTTCCTTGGCGTAAGGACTTGTTCACCGGCTCACACTTCTATGACGCCTCGCACAGCCAGGAATTCATCAGCAGCGGCTATGAAGTAGGCGTTCCGAAGCAGCATCTGCCCTGGTGTCTGCATAACTGCGGTATCCTGGATCAGACCACTGCTTATGAGGATGCCCGGCACATTTTCCTTGAATATTACGGCTATGGCAAAACCCACGGCCAGCACCGGTTCCATCGGCTTGGCAGCGGCTGCAACATTCATCCCTCCTGCCAATTATCGGGTACGACCGGGATTGCCCTGGGCAATGAAGTCAAGCTGCAGGCGGATTGCTGTGTCACGCTGCCCTACAATAATATGATCAGCGAACCACGCATCCAGATTGGCTCCGGAAGCGATATCGGACGCCGGTGCAGCCTGTCGGCAGTCAACCGGATAATTATCGGCGCCCAGGTCGCCATTTCAACTAATGTGCATATATCGGATCACAATCCTGCCTATGAGAATATCCACCTGCCCGTCATGAAGCAGGGGGTGGATTCCTGGAGCCATACCGTAACGATCGGTGCTGGAAGCTGGATTGGTGCCAACACCGTTATAGCCGGGGAGGTATCTATCGGCAAGGGCTGTGTCATTGGCGCAGGCTCGGTCGTTGTATCCGGCACGGTAATTCCCGATTATTGTGTAGCTTCGGGTACGCCTGCCAAAGTAATCAGGCAGTATGACCTCGGTTCCCGAAAGTGGCTGAGGACCAGTATATCGTCCGGGGGAGAAGCTGAATATCCCGCTGAGAAGGCTCCTCCGCAGCCGTTAATGAGTATTTGCATCCCTTCCTATAACTCCAGAGAAGAACTTGATCTTTGCCTGAAGAGTATTTACAGCCAGAATACCAGAGCGGAAGATTTCGAGGTGATAGTATCCGATGATGCCTCCACCGATCACACCGAGGAATTAGTGCAGAAGTATCAGGCAAATTACTCTAATCTTCGTTATTACCGTAATAAACGGCACGAAGGATCAGACTCCAATACCCTGAAATGTGCAGGCTATGCCAGGGGTGAATTCATTAAGCTTCACGGCAGCGATGATTACTGGCTCCCCGGATCTCTGGAAGCCATGTACAGCCTGATTGACAAGAACCGGGACTGCAGCCTGCTCTTCCTTGATATCCTTAGTAACAACGGAGTGATGAACCGGGGCTCGGGAATCAGCAAGTATATTGAACAGGTCTCGATCTACATTACATTTCTGTCAGGAATCATTATGCGCAGGAAGGAATTTGAACAGATTGCCGCACCTGAGCTTTTCATCGATTCGAATCTTACGCAGGTCTATCTGGAGCTCTCAATTCTGGAGATTACGCCGGATTATTGTGTATATCACCGTAAGCTGCTGACCAGCAGCGACAAGATTACAGGAGGATACAGCTTTGCTCAGACATTCATTCATTCATACCTGGGCATTCTTAATTACTTCCTGGATAAAGGATTGGATGCGGCCGTACTGGCAGCCGAGAAGAAGCATATCGCCCATACCTTTCTGCTCTGGTGGTACAACTACATGCTGGAGAAGAATCTTCAGCAGCTGCAACCCGGAGATTTCGCACAGTTTTTTGTTGCAGCCTACCAGGATGAAACCTATTATCCAGAGCTGCATGATCGGTTGCACCGGATTCAGGCCAAGCATCTAAATATCTGAGGCAAGATAACCGCCGGGCATGCCGCAGCAGGCTTGTCCGGTCCATCTGAAAGGAGGCAGTAACACATGGAAGGCATCAGCCAGGAATTTCAACAACGCTTCAATACCTTCGGACCCGGCAGTCTGATCGTGCTTAAGACCGATATCAACTGTCCGGAGAAAGTCGCTATCGGCCGCAATGTGCTTATTCAGGAGAACAGCTGGTTCACGGTAGTTCATCCAGGTCAAGGTGAGCCGCCGGCAATTTCAATCGGAGACGGCTGCAGCTGCAGCCGCAATCTGATCATTACCGCTGCGAACAGTGTCATTCTGGAGGAGAACGTACTTGTTGGGCCCGATGTCTATATCGCCGACACCGACCACCAGTACCGCCAGATTGGTATTCCCATCCGCGACCAGTGGATCACCTCCACCAGCCAGCAGGTGCGGATCGGTGCGGGCAGCGAGCTGGGTGCCCACTGCGTTATTGTAGGTAATGTGACGATTGGCAAGGGCTGCCGGGTCACACCGAACAGTGTGGTCACCCGGGATTTGCCGGACTTCTGCATCGCGGCGGGCAATCCTGCCAGAGTGGTGGATGCCTATGATCCCGAAGCGGGAGTGTGGCAGCTGCCCGGAGAAGGCGGACGTTGATAATAGAATAAGGAGTGGCTTTCAGCCAGACGGCAACCGGGATGACTTACAGGGAGCGCTTCAGGTTGGATGAGGTTCTGATCCCCACATAGTCAACGGTCGGCTGTGTATTCATAGATTGCGTCCTCGTCGGCTGCTGCCGCTCCACTACTTTCTTTGGCTGCTGCCGTTCCGTTGCCTTCTTTGGCTGCTGACGTTCCACCGTCTTCTTCGGCTGCTGCCACTCCACTGCTTTCTTCGGCTGCTGTGGCTCAACTGCCTTCTTCGGCTGAGGCTGAAGCGCAGGCTTCATCTGCTGCCGCTGCTGCCGCTTGCGTTCGCTGGCTGCGCGTACTCCTAATGTATGCCCACGCTTCTTGTGGGACGTCCGCTTGCGCGTGGCCTGTGCAGAACGCCGCTGGATGAACCGGACGGACTTACCCGTATTATAGAGAAACTTGCCCCCGGATACATAGGCATCCGCAGGGCGGATCGTCTGTTTAATGTAAGTAGAAGCCTGCTTCAGTTGCTCCGACTCTGGTTTTTCAGTCTCCCGGCCTGTGGGCTGAGCTCGTTCAAGCAGCCTTTCTGTCTCGCGCATGAACAGCGCCAGCTCGTCGTCCGCATTGACCGAGAGCCGCAGACAAGCCTGCTTCAGCTGCTCCATTTGTCCCATTGTTTTATGAATCGCCTGCAAAAGCAGCTCATCCTCCGATTTCCGGGCTTCAGCCTTCATACCCGTTCACCTCTCGCACCAGCCGTCTGCTGGTTTCCAGTGTCCGGCAGATCATGGCCTGATGCTGTGCCAGAGCCGTGATGATTCTGGCCACCGCTTCCTGCAGGGCGCCAAAACGTCCCATCTCTAATTCTTCCTCCCAGCCATATTCATCGGCATACAAATATTCCAGCTTGCGGATTTCAACCGCGATCAGAGCCGAGACCGCTTCTTCCTCCAGCGCCGCAGCCAGAATAATCGCTTTGATCAACCGTTCCCGCTGTAGCATCGCTTCATCCCCCCCGCCGCCTGCTTTGATTTAGTTACTGCTATATATATATGTGCTTTTGAGTTGTCCCAATCACCATTCGTCCAAGGTATATCGGATTTGGCGGATTTCAGAGAATAACAGGAATAGGACAATCTGTGCCTGAAATATACATAGCTGTGACTGGACAATAAAGCGCACAGCAACCTTTCACGTTTTGGAGGAGATCTGCATGTCAATGCCCCACATCCCCAATATAACCCCCGATATCTCGCTTACGCGGGAGGAGAGCATCTCTCTGCTGCTAACCTCTATTGCGATCAACGAGATGTCTTTATCTCACATCATCAACGCGGAAGCGGAAGCGATGCAGGCCTTCGTGCTATCTAATCCCGGAAACATGAACTTCCTCAACATGATCCAGTTAAATAATGCAACCGCCAGATTGCTCGAAGAGATTACCAAGGGCCAGTGGCTTAGTCTAAGTAAAATGGATCGGATTCTGCGTTTGTTGAGTGACTCTGGTGTCTTGTCGGAAAGATTGCTGGAAGAAGAACTAACTACTGAGATTGAGGAAGATGAGGAATAACAGGCAACTGCCATTCTTCAGCCAGACCGGACACAACAACATATTGAGGGTTGCGGCACAACCGGAAGGAGCCTGGTGCTATGTACAGAGCAATGTCTAATTCGCTCGCTGCTTGTTCCGGAAGCTGAAACCCTCAGTTAAACATATAAAATACAACAGCTACGTTGACACTTAGAAATGGACAAGCTCTTTTCATGTAACCGACCCTCTTGGAATTCTTCTGGGCTAATCCACCTACTGCACCTTCAAGTGGTTCAGATGATCTGCAATCCGGATCAGCTCATTGGCCAGGGAAGAGAGGGAGGCAATAAGCTGTTGCTGTCTATCC